>JBAPUA010000001.1:0-1508 GCA_049282435.1 Cyanobium sp.
GTCTTTCCACCCTCCACTATTTCGGCGTTCGCAATGACATCGAAGACGACACCTACGAACCACCGGATCGCTGGGTGATCCTCTCCAGCCTGGTGTTGCTGTCCCTCGGCGCCTGCGTCGTCTTCTACGTCTTCAACGTCCCCTTCGATACGGCCAATGCTCTTCTCGTGGACTGAACTACCCCAGACCCTCGGCAGCGTTGCCTCCCTGGCACTGCTGGAGGCGGTGCTCTGCGCCGACAACGCCGTGGCCCTCGCGGGCCTGGTCCAGCCGCTGCAGCCAGCCGAAGAACGGCAGCGGGTGCTCAATCTCAGCCTGCTTATCGCCTACCTGTTGCGAGGCGCCATGATCCTCGGCGCCAGCTGGTTGATCCGCTACGACGCGCTGCGAGCCCTGGGTGGTGCCTATCTGATCTGGTTGGCCCTGCAACATTTTCAGCACCAATTCGCGCTGGACCGGGGCGACGGTGACGCTGGAGCCGCCGGGTCTGCCGAGGCCATGCCTGGCGAGGTTCATGCACCTGGGCTTCGGCCCCTGGGGCTGCCCCTGATCGTCGTCGTGGCGCTCACCGATCTGGCCTTCTCCATCGACAGCATCAGTGCCTCGGTGGCGATCACCGACAACCTGGCGCTGGTGTTGCTTGGGGGTGCCATGGGCGTGTTGATGTTGCGCTTCCTGGCCAACCTGGTGATCGCCTGGATGGATCGCTTCCCGCAGCTGGCCAATGCCGCCTATCTCACCGTGCTGGCGGTCGGACTGCGGATGGTGGCCAAGCTGACACTGCCCGCCCTGGTCCCCTCCGAGCCCGTGCTGCTGGGATTGATGCTGGTGCTGCTGGCCTGGGGCTTCAGCCAGCAGCGGCCGCTCCGATCCTGAGCCGCTCAGCCAGCTGCGGTGCTCGCCCCAGGGACCCATCCGGCCAGAGGTGTGTTCAGCAGCCCCGTCTGTACCAGCAGCACGATCAACAGGGTGTAGGCACTGGCCGTGGCCAGGCCCACCAGCAGCTCGCGGCGGCGATCCCGAAGGCCTTCGCTGGGCAGGAACACGGCCATGGCACTGGATTGCATCAACAGTATGCCGGCCACATTGCTGAGCCAATAGCCGATCACCAGACCGGGGTTGAACCAGCTGGGATCCCAGAAACTCAGCAGCTTGGCCAGTCCCCAGGCGATCGGCAGGTTGATCACCAGGTCATTCCACCAGCACAAGGGCGAGAGCAGCCAACCCACGGCCAGCAACAGCAATGCCCGCAGCTGCACCAAGGGGTGGCCCGCCAGCAGAAAGGCGCGCAGCCGGGAGATCAAGGCCGATGGGGCGGAGACTGACACGGAAACTGCCGCAGCTTCAGGTACCTTAGGCCCAAAGGCCTGTAACCCAATCGGTGTTGCGCCAAATCATCGGGACTGTGGTTCAAGGCACATGCACCCGCTCGGGATCATGAACACAATGGATCCATGGTTGAGCCGGTTCTCTCGGCCCACGCCCGCCTTCGCTTTGAAGAGGCCGAA
>JBAPUA010000002.1:0-1930 GCA_049282435.1 Cyanobium sp.
CCCGGCGCCAGGAGCTCGGTTTCCGGGAGCTGGCCGATGCGATCCAGCACAAACACGGTTCTCGCCGCTCCGGCCTGGCGGCCAGCAGCGGCGGGGGCCGTCGCCGCCGCAGTTCTGGAGGCGGCAGCGACGGGGTGATCCAGCTGGGGCTGGATCTCTGCTGAGGAATCGGAGCGATGGGCTGGCTGGCCCCTGGCTGCCGCCCGCTCCACCAGTCACATCGCCCGAGCCAGCCCCCGACCCGAAGCTGGTCGCGACCAGCCTCAGGAACGCTCGCTGCCGCTCACCCGCACGAAGGCTGGGGTCAGGGTCGTGGATTCGGCCGTGTCCTGAGCCTCATCGGCCGACGCGTCGCTCAGTTCAGCCACGATCGCGCCATCAAAAGAGAAGCGACCGGGGCCGAGCAGCAGCAGCGCCACACTGCCACCCAGATACAGCACCACGAGCTCGAGCACGTAGATGTTCAGGCCAGCCGTGAGAATGTGCTGATAGGCCGCCACCGTCATCGTGCCGGTGATCGCAAGGGCGCCGAGGGGGGAGAGCAGCCCCAGGATCAGCAGCCAGCTGCCGATCAGCTCCGAGAAACCGGCCGCATAGGCGAAGAACAGGGGGAAGGGCAGATGCAGGGAGGCCACATAGGTGTTGGCGAACTGCTGGGGATCAGCCAGCTTCTCCTGGCCGTGATGAATCATCATCACGCCGATGGTCAAACGCAGCAGCAGCAGCCCGATGTTGGCCAGCAGGCCCTGGCGCAGGACGTAACCGCCAAGGGCCTGACGGATCCTGGCTCCGGGGGCGCTCAGCAGGGACGGAACGGGGGCACCGGCGCCGGCGGCATCCAGCGGCGCAGAACGACTGAGGACGACGAACCAGAGCGCGATGCCGGCGGTCAGGAAACCGGCGAACAGCTCCAGAAACAGGGAGGTGGTCATGGCAAGGAATACGGCCAACAAATCCTGGCAACCCCCGTGAAGAAACGTGAAGCATTTTCAGATTGGCGCCGGGAGGTCACTGGCCTGCAGATCGGCTGACACCGGGCCGAGGCGACGGCGCAGCTCGCCGAGATGGCCCGGTTCGCTGCCGAAGATGGCCCCCAGGATCCCCTCTGGACCACCGAAGGGATACTGCGGCTGAGCCCCTTGACGGGGGCACGGGTGCCCGCAGCCACAGGGGCCCGAGCATCTCCCTGTTCGCGCCCCGGTTGAGCGGCAGGCAGAGACGCTCAATCCCCTTGGGCGGAGCCAGCCAGACCGTGGGTCCATCCAGACCGTGGTTCATCAGTTCGAGAAAAGACCGGGGCGGATCCTTGCGTCGCGGCTGCAGGACGTCACCGAAGGCGGAGGACACGGATCAGGCGCAGGATCGGCCGGAGCGGCATCCCACGCCCATCCATTGCGGCAGAGAGCGAAGGCCTGGTGGTCTCCCGCTGGCTGGTTGGCCCATTGAACTCCTGCGTGCGGCTGATCCGCGACCTCGACAATCTCTGCCAGGACAACGGCTCCACCGCCGCTGCGGTCGATCTGAGCCCGCTGCACACCATCCCCGCGGCTCACGACGGATGGGCAGGGTCTGCTGAGGCCGGCCGCCGCACGGCTGCGAGCGAGTTGCAATCACCAACCTGCCGAGGCGCTTCTGCAAGCGCCTCGGCAGGGACCACAGGCCGACAACGGCAGTCAGCCAGCGCCGTTCAACGCTCGCCCAGCAACTCCTCCCAGCTGAGGCCGACGCCAGGCGCATCGAGAAGCCTGGGCCTGGCGTTCATTGGGCAGCTGGGATAGGCCGTGGCACTGGTCCGGTTCAGCGAGGACCGGTTGGAGCCTGACGCTGGGTGACTGGAAGCATTGGCAGGGCTGCTGCCCGGGGACATGGTCCTGGGCTGAAAACGAAGCGAGGAATTGGTCATGGACACACACAGGGATATGGATGGCGC
>JBAPUA010000003.1:0-2252 GCA_049282435.1 Cyanobium sp.
GATTGAAACGGTCGATCTGATTGTTCATCGCTAGTTCAAGCGGCGTGTTGATGTTGCCCTTTTCCTTGTAGCCGCGCACATGGAAGTTGGCGTGATTGGTACGGCGATAGGTGAGGCGATGAATCAGCCAGGGATAGCCATGGAAGTTGAAGATCACCGGCCGATTGATGGTGAACAGGGTGTCGAAATCACGACAACTCAGACCATGGGGATGCTCCCTCGGCTCGGTCAAGGCGAACAGCTTGACCACATTCAGCACCCGGATGCGCAGACTGGGGATCTCACGGCGCAGGATCTCAACCGCCGCCAGAGTTTCCTTGGTGGGGATGTCACCGGCACAGGCCATCACCACGTCGGGCTCATCCGGCTCGCGGCCGTGGTGATCATTGCTGGCCCAGCTCCACAGGCCGATGCCCTTGGCCACGTGCTGGCGGGCTGCCTCGAGATCGAGATACTGCAGATGGCTCTGTTTATCGGAGACAATGATGTTGCAGACATTGGTCTCCACCAGTGCCTCCTCCGCCACCGCCAGCAACGCATTGGCATCGGCGGGCAGATAGACCCGCACCACGTCGCCGTTCTTGTTGCCGGCCAGGTCAATGAAACCGGGATCCTGATGGGTGAAGCCGTTGTGGTCCTGACGCCAGACAGTGGACGAGATCAGGCAGTTCCAGGCGCCGATCGGCGCGCGCCAGGGGGCGTGGTGCAGGCAGCTCTCCAGCCACTTGGCGTGCTGGTTGAACATCGAGGCGATCACATGGGCAAAGGCTTCGTAGGTGTGGAAGAAGCCATAGCGACCGGTGAGGAGATAGCCCTCCATCATTCCCACCAGAGTGTGCTCCGAGAGCATCTCCACCACCCGTCCCTCGCGGGACAGCTGGCCGCCATCGGCGTCCTCCGGCAGCAGCTCCTCCATCCAGACCTTGCGGCTGCGCTCGAAGATCGCCTGCAGGCGGTTGGAGGCCGTCTCATCGGGACCGAACACCCGCAGCGACTGGGGATTGCTGTCGATCGCATCGCGCAGCAGCGCCCCCAGCGGCGCTGTGTTCTCCGCCTCCAGCGAACCCGGCCGCTCCAGGCTGACGGCATAGGCCTCCACCGGCGGCAGTTTCAGCTTGCGGCGCAGCAGGCCGCCATTGGCATGGGGATTGGAGCCCATGCGGTGATTGCCCTGGGGCGCCAGGGCCTGCAGGTCTTCCACCAGGCTGCCGTTCTGATCGAACAGCTCCTCCGGCCGATAGCTGCGCAGCCACTGCTCCAGCAGCTGCAGCTGCTCGGGATCGCTGGCCGGGGCCGGCAGCGGTACCTGGTGAGAGCGCCAGAACCCCTCCAGCTTGTGGCCATGGAGCTCGGCCGGACCGGTCCAGCCCTTGGGGGAGCGCAGCACGATCATCGGCCAGGCGGGCCTGCGGGCGACGCCACTGGCCCGGCATTCCGCCTGGATCGAGCGGATGCGGCCGATGGCGTCCTCCATCGCCGCCGCCATCGCCCGATGCATCGCCATCGGTTCATGGCCCTCGACGAACAGGGGCTCCCAGCCATAGCCGCGCATTAGGCTGGCCAATTCTGGCCGGGGGATGCGGGCCAGCAGGGTGGGGTTGGCGATCTTGTAGCCGTTCAGGTGCAGCACCGGCAGCACCGCCCCATCGCCGATCGGATTGAGAAACTTGTTGATGTGCCAGGAGGTCGCCAGCGGACCGGTCTCCGCCTCGCCGTCGCCGACACAGGCCAGGGCGATCAGGTTGGGATTGTCGAACGCAGCCCCGCAGGCGTGCGAGAGCACGTAGCCCAGCTCTCCCCCTTCATGGATCGAACCGGGGGTTTCGGGGGTGCAGTGGCTGCCGATGTGACCGGGGAACGAAAACTGCTTGAAGAAGCGCCCCATCCCCTCCAGATCCTGGGACTTGTCGGGATAGACCTCGCTGTAGCTGCCATCGAGATAGGTGGGGCCCAGCACCCCGGGAGCGCCGTGGCCGGGGCCTGAGAGATAGATCATCTCCAGGTCATGCCGGCGGATCAGCCGATTGGCATGGGCCCAGATGAAGGCCTGACCCGGACTCGAGCCCCAGTGCCCCAGCAGCCGGGCCTTGATGTGCTCGGGCCGCAGCGGCTGCCGCAGCAGCGGATTGTCCCGCAGATAGATCCTGCCCACCGCCAGGTAATTGGCGGCGCGCCACCAGGCATCGATCAGGGACAGTTCCTGCTCAAGCTCCGGCGTCATGGCCTGGGCCTCGAAGGGGGCCATCGTCGAG
>JBAPUA010000004.1:0-40212 GCA_049282435.1 Cyanobium sp.
CCTGTCAGCCAGGCATCCCGAGGGCTGCTCTTCCTCAGGGGTCCAATCGTCGTCAGCGCTTGATCAGACGGCACCGCGTCGTTCAGCCGCCCTTGCGGGCTGAGATCTCGACTTTGAGGCAGCCCTGAGTCATTCCCAGAGCCTGCGTGATCTGGAGCGCTTTGCCGAGCGCCATCACCGCGTGCTCACCGAGGCACTGCGGATCGATGGGGCATGGCGTCGGCCGCCTGGGGCTCCAATCCCTCGGGCTCGTGGCCTGCCTCACGGGCCTTCTCGATGGCGAGATCCTTGGCGCTCTCTGCCTTCTTTCGTGCCTTGGCCGCTTTGTTGCGGAACATCTGTTGCTCGCTGGCATCCGCTTGTTCCTCCGCGACAGCATCGGCAGCCGCTGCTTCTGCTTCCAGCGCTTTGCGGGCCTGGCGGATCTTCTCCAAGCGGTCCTGCTGGCGCCGCAGCTCCTCAGGCAGGTCACTGCCCAGGTTGCCCTTGCCGTACTTCCCGTCCTCCTGAGCATCCAGCAGCTCCGCGCGTCGCATCAGCTTCTTGATCTCCTTCTCCAGCTGGCCTCGGCTTTGAGCATCCGCTCGTGGCTCATGGCTTTGTGTTTGGAGGCATTAGCCTGAACCTTGGTGCGATCGAGTGCTACGAGGCCGAGGCTCACCATGCCGGCCTCCTGGCAGAAGCGGAGGATCTGCACAAACAGCCCACTGAGAGCCTCAAGGTTCTGGCGGCGGAACTCACTGACGCGGCTGTGATCCGGCTGCTGGTTGGCCGTCAGCACCCGGAAGGCCAGATCCTCGTAGCAGGTCCGCTCGATCCTGCGGGAGGAGACGATGCCTACGCAGTAGGCGTAGAGAAGCAACAGCGTCAATCGCTTCGCGGAAGACTTCGTCTACATCCTGGGGTCAAACCCTTTCTCGCCGCGTGGATCCTTGCGTTGAGCTGGGATCACAATTGCGGACAGATCCAGCTCATCCACCAAATCCAGCAGGAAGTACACCTGGTGGTCAGGCGACAGCCAGTCACTCGGCGAGGCTGGCAGCAAGGAGGTCTGCCCCGGAACCAAGGGGCGGAAGGTCTTGGGCTTTTGCATGACCCATTCCCCCAGGCAGATCTATTGCTTTCACTGGGACCTGGGCAGATCGGTGAGCGCCTGCGCAGAGGTGCTGGGCGATCTAAGCGCAACAGGCTCCTAGCCCATACAAGCCTGCAATCAACCCATCATTCTTTAGGCATATTGCGCAAGAGTGGGCTATAGTGGGCTTAAATCTGCCGCGGAGCGACTTCGTCCAACTAGTCATTGGACGGTTCCGTGAACCACGGCCAGGTATGGCTGGAAGCAGCTCGAAAATCCAGCTTTGCCATCCATTTTGGCTACACATGCGCCGGGGTAACTTTGGCTCACGGGTCCGAAAACCACCTGTTCGGGCCTCCACATAATATCTGCAGGGCTACGTACATCAAGCGGCCCACGGTTGAGCACATGGGTACAAATCATGGTCGTACTTATGCCCTGATGCCCCAGAAGTTCCTGGATCGTGTGGGTGTCCTGGCCGTGCTCCAGCAGATAGGTGGCAAAGGAGTGACGAAAGGTATGGAAGCTGGCCGCTTTTGATACACCAGCCTCGCTTACGGCTTTCTGCACCACGCTCGGATCAAGATGATGGCCCCCTGGCTCCCCGATGCCGTGTCATGCCAGCGGCTCTGCTGGGGAAAGGCCCATTGCCAGGCCCATTGCCGGTCGGCATTCGGGACGCAGTACCAATCAATCCCTCAAAGGCGAGGTGATTGAGAACTGTTGAAACTGCGGAAACGATTCTGTTAATCGTCGCATCGGACTTTTGCTCATCCTCTAGCTCAGCAGTAACATGTGCCATTACTGGCGGGGTTGTCTTGCTGAGTGAAAAAGAGCGGCCACGTAGACGCGTGAAGCGTGAGGTGTTGATTCTGGCAGTTTTGCTACCGTTACCGTGCCGCCACTTGTGACGGGTTTGGGAGGTGTAGTCGAGCCCCTGCCCCCAGGTTTTGATAGCTGAGTCAGCCATGATTGAGGATGTCCGTAATTTGATCGACAACACTACGACCCTTAGGAGTCAAGAAGAGTTGCCGTGTGTGTAGGTCGAGGTTGTCAGTCTTTTTGACAATGAGTCCCATGCCAGGTTTGCCTAACCGATGATAGTCAGAAAGCCAGTCAGTACAACGGCTTACGCTGCTGGAAGTCATGTTTAATGCCTTGCTAGCATCATTCCCGGTGCAACCATCATGGGACGCAATGTAAAAGAAGGTACTGATTACCTGAGCAGGTACTTGACGATCAAATAGACGAAGTACGTCAATCGTCTTGCGGAGTTTGTCGAACTCTGGGTTTGTGATCCGGGCCACGGGTGAGAGCTTTAACGGTGGGCCACTCACAGTGTAGACCAAAAGATCCGGCCGAATAGCCTATGTATAGCCCCGGCAACTTGTGGGCCATGGCATAGGGCAGCAGCACCCGTCCCCATCCCGCCGCCAGATCGACCTGATGCAAGTAGCGCACCTTCAGCAGATGCTCCTGCAACCCAGCCTGCAGGCTCTGTGGGAGCAGCGTCAGCCGGTCCATGCCGCCCTTGCCAGCCCGCATCGTGAGCTCCCGCCGTTGAACGTCCAGATCCTTGACCCTCAGGCGGAGTGCCTCCATCAATCTGAGCCCGCCTCCGTACAGCAACCCCACCACCAGCGCCGGCTCGCCTTCCAGACGTTCACGCACCGCCCGCACCTCCGCCTCATTGAGCACCACCGGCAGCCGCCGACGCGTTCGCGCCCGCACCACCCCCTCCAGCTCCAGATCCCGCTCCAGCAGCTCGCGGAACAGAAACAGCAGGGCCGCGAGGGCCTGGTTCTGGGTGGAGGCGCTGACCTGTAGTTCCACCGCCAGATGGATCAGGAAGGCATTCACCTCGATGCTGCCCATGTCCCGAGGATGGCGCAGGCAATGAAATCGCAGAAACCGGCGCAACCACTGCTCATAGGTCTTCACCGTGCGGCGGGCGTCGTGCCTTACCTGCAGCTCCTCCCGGTTGCGCTGGATCAGGCTCGACGACGGCGGGGGATCGGTGGCCATGGCGGGGCGTTCGGCATGCAGCTTGGGCATTCCCCACTTCGGACAGGGGCTCCCCAGGCGCCCTCTCCCCAGCTGCTGCCGTTCCTCGACCCCAACCCCAGACCCTGCCGATCCACACTGGAATCCCAGGCCGGCGACGGGACCCCATCGGCACCTCCCCCCTTCCCACCGATCCCCCCGCTGCGGTGCCCGACTGGCGCCAGCCCCTGCGCCAGGGCCTGGCGGCCCTGGCGCCAGCTCGGCGCCGGGTGGTGCGGGCCTATGCCAGCCCCACCGGTTCCGCGGCTGCCCTCCAGCCCTTGGGGGGCGCAGCTGGCGCGATGCTTCCCCCAGGCACTGCCGCGGCGAGCCCGTCCCTGCTGGATCTGGCCAGCAACGACTATCTGGGCCTGAGCCGCCATCCATCCGTACTGGCGGCCGCCGCCGCTGAACTGGCCGCCAGCGGCCTGGGGGCCGGCGCCTCGCGGCTGGTCTGCGGCACCCGGCCGATTCACCTGCGCCTGGAGGCAGCCCTGGCCGCCTGGCTGGGGCGAGAGCGGGCCTTGCTGTTTCCCAGCGGCTTCCAGGCCAACCTCGCCGCCGTCTGCGCCCTGGCCGATCGCCACAGCCTGGTGCTGGCCGATCGGCTCATCCACCACTCCCTGCTGGCAGGGGTGAAGGCCAGCGGCGCCCGCCTGCAACGCTTCGGCCACAACGATCCAGCTGATCTGGAACGCCGTCTGCTGGCCGCCCGTCGGCTCCGGCCCGGCATGCGGCTGCTGGTGCTCTGCGAAAGCCTCTACAGCATGGAGGGCACCAGTCCGCCGCTGGCCGCCATGGCGGCCCTGTGCGACCGCCATGGGGCACCGTTGCTGGTGGATGAGGCCCACGCCCTCGGCGTCCTGGGCCCCGGCGGCCGCGGCCTGGCCCAGGGGCTGGCGGATGTGGCGCTCGTCTGCGGCACCCTCGGCAAGGCCTTCGGCAGCGGCGGCGCCTTCCTGGCCGGCGATGGCCTGGTCGGCGACTGGTTACTACAGAGCAGCGGCGCCTTCCGGTACACCACCGCCCTCGCGCCGCCCCTGGCTGCCGGCGCCCTGGCCGCCCTGGAGCTGATCGACTCCGGCTCCACCGGCGCGGTGGCCCTGCTGGCCCGCTGCGAGCGCTGGCGCCAGGGGCTGTCGGCGGCGGGCTGGCCCCGGCCCCCCGGCCGCGGGCCGATTCTGTCGGTGCTGATCGGGGACGAGGATGACGCCCTGCGGCGGCAGCGACAGCTCGAGGCGGCGGGCCTGCTCGCCGTCGCGATCCGGCCGCCCACAGTGCCCGCCGGCACGGCCCGCCTGCGGCTGGTGCTGCGCCAGGATCTGCCCAGCGGCACCCTGACGCGCCTGCTGGCGGCCCTGGGGCCTCCCGCGGCGCCAGGCCCTTGCCCGCCGGACCTCCGCCTGGATCGCCATGTCAGCTGCTGAGGCCGCGGCCCTCCAGGTCATCGCCATGCACGGCTGGTGCGGCGAAGCCTGCCAGTGGCAACCCTGGCGCCTGGCCTTTGAGGCTGAACACTGGCCCTGGCAGAGCGGCGAACGCGGCTACGGCACCGCCGCACCGCAGCTCCCGGACTGGCTGGAGCGGGGCGGCCGGCGTGTCGTGATCGGCCATTCCCTCGGCCTGCATCTGCTGCCTCAGGCGCTGCTGGCCGAGGCGGAGGCGGTGGTGCTGCTGGCCGGCTTCGGCCGCTTCGTGCCGCCGGGGGCCCCTGGGCGCCGGCTCAGCCAGGCCCTGCGGACGATGGCCAGCCAGCTCGACGACGGCGACAGCGCCCGGGCGATGCTGCGGCGCTTCCTGGCCACGGCTGCCGCCCCCGATCCGGTCGAACTGTCGCCGCCCGGTCCCGCCCAGGGCCCCCTGGGCCCGGAGCAGCGCCTGCGGCTGCGCCGGGATCTGGAGCTGCTGGCACGGACCTCGGGCCTGCCTGCGGACCTGCCGCGGGCCGTCCCCCAGCTGGTGGTGGAGGCGGGCGAGGACGGGATCGTGGCGCCGGAGGCCCGGCTGCTGCTGCGGCAGGAGCTGCCCGAAGCCGAGTGGCTGCCCCTGCCCGACGCGGGCCACAGCCTGCTGAGCGCGCCGGTGCTGCCCCTGGTGATGGCCTGGCTGCGGCGCAGCCTGGTGCCATGACCTCGCTACCTCTCCCTGATCAGGCCGGCGCCCGCTTCAGCCAGCGGGTGCGGGAGGGCTTCGGCCGCCGCGCCGCCGCCTATGACCATCACGCCCTGCTGCAGCAGGCCACCGCCTGGCGGCTGGGGCGCCTCTGCCGCGATCTGCCCCTGGGCCCGGGGCCCCGGGCCGATCTCGGCGCCGGCAGCGGCCTGCTCAGCCGCGCCCTGCTCCAGCATCTGCCGCAGCTGGGCGAGCAACCGCCGCTGCAACTCGACCTCTGCCCGGAGTTGCTGGCGCGCAACCCGCTGCGGCAGGCGCCCTCCCTGCTCTGGGATCTCAACCTGGGCCTGCCGAGCCAGCTGCAGGGGGCGGCCCTGCTGGCCTCCAGCTTCTCCCTGCAATGGCTCGATGACCCGGGACGGCAGCTGGCCCTGTGGTGCCGGCAGCTGGCGATCGGAGGATGGCTCTGCCTGGCGGTGCCCACCTCCGGCAGCTTCCCCCAGTGGCATCGGGCCGCCAGGGCCGCGTCCGTGCCCTGCACCGCCCTCGGCCTGCCGGCGGCCGCCACCTTGATCGCCGTCGCCCGGCGGCAGGGTCTGGCGCTGCGGCATCAGCAGCTGCTGCGCTTCAGTCGCCCCGAGCAGGGGGGACTGGAGACCCTGCGCCATCTGCGGCAGCTGGGGGCCAGCGCCAGCCGCCTGCCGCCGCTGACGGCCGGCCAGCTGCGGCGCCTGCTGCGGCACTGGCCGGATCTCAGCCCCCTGGCCTGGGAAGTGCTGCTGCTGATCGGCCAGCGTCCGAACCCCACCGACCAAAATCGATGAAGCCAACCGACCGTCTGATCATCTGCGGCACCGACACCGACGTCGGCAAGACAGTGGTGAGCGCGCTGGTGGTCCAGGGCCTGGGAGCTCGCTACTGGAAGCCGGTGCAGAGCGGCCTGGAGGGCGGCGGCGACACGGGCCGGCTGCAGCAGCTGCTGCAACTGCCCGCCGATCGCGTGCTGCCGGAGGCCTATCGCTTCGAGGCGCCCGTCTCACCCCATTGGGCCGCCGAACGGCAGGGCCTGACGATCGATCGAAGCCGCCTGGCCCTGCCGGCCGGAGACGGCGCGCTGGTGGTGGAAACCGCCGGCGGACTGCTGGTGCCCCTGCGGCGGGACTGGTTGCAGATCGAGCAGATCGCCGTCTGGGGGCTGCCGGTGCTGCTGGTGGCCCGCAGCGGCCTGGGCACCCTCAACCACACCCTGCTCTCGCTGGAGGCCCTGCGCCGGCGATCGATTCAGGTGCTGGGGCTGGTGCTCAATGGCCCGCCCCATCCCGACAATCCCCGCACGCTCGCCAACCTGGGGGGAGTGCCGGTGCTGGCCGAACTGCCGCCCCTCTCGCCCCTCTGCGCCGCCTCCCTGGCCCGTCAATGGCACGCCAGCGCGTTACCCCATAGCCTGGGCCGATGAACAGACGTCAGCTTCTGATCAGTGGCGTCGTGACCCTGGCCTGCGGGGCGATTCTGGTGCTGTTCACCGACATCGAGGACGGCGTCGTCCGCTGGGTGAACTGCGGCCCCCTGGGCGGACCGCAGGAGCATCGCTCCCAACTCTGTCGCTGAACCACGGACCCTGAGCACCGACGGCGCCGTGCCGGCAGCCGCTCAGGTCTTGGGACCCGATCGCAGCGGGCAGTGACCGGTGATCGCCGCGACGTTGTGTCGGGCCATCGCCAGCGGCCAGCCATGGCGCAACTGCTCGTGAAGGCGTTCGATCTGAAAGTGGTTCCAGCCCTCCCGTTCCAGGCACACCCGGATCTCTTGCCAGGGTCCCTCGGCGAACACCTCGGTCGGGCCCCAGGCCCTGGCAGCGGGGGGGCGACGGGCCTGATCCTCGGGCCGCAGAAAGCGGTTCGAGTGGGGATTGGATCGGGAGTCGGCGGCTTGCCGTTCCATAGGCCTCTCGCGAAAGGGCTCCTGACGAGCTCGAGGAGGGTCTTGCGGGCAGGGGGGAAGCAGGAAGGGCGGCGGGTGAGCCCTCCACAGCTTCATCATGCCAAGGGTGTGCTGTTCCTGCCTGATCGCCGCCGGATGAACGCTCCCCCTCACTGGCACCCCCATCTCTGGCATCCCACCACCCAGGTGGCCCGCTCCGAACCACCGCTGCGGGCGGTGCGGGGCGAGGGGGCCCTGCTGGAACTCGACGACGGCCGCCGGCTGATCGATGCGATCAGCAGCTGGTGGGTGACCCTGCACGGCCACGCCGAACCGACGATCGCCGCCGCCGTGGCCCTGCAGGCGCGCACCCTCGAGCAGGTGATCTTCGCCAACTTCCGCCATCCCACGGCCGAGGCGCTGGCGGTACGGCTCAGCGCCCTCAGCGGTCTGGAGCGGCTCTTCTTCTCCGACAACGGCTCCACGGCGGTGGAGGTGGCGATCAAGATCGCCTGGCAGTGGTGGCACAACCGGGGGATCGCCCGGCCCCAGCTGATCGCCTTCGACGGGGCCTATCACGGGGACACATTCGGTGCCATGGCCGTGGGCGAGCGCTCCCTGTTCTCGGCCCCGTTCGCGCCGCTGCTGTTCGATGTCGCCCGAGCCCCCTGGCCCGCCACCTGGTGGGGGGATGACGCCGTGGAGGCCCGCGAGGCGGCGGCCCTGGCGCGGCTGGAGCAGCTGCTGGAGCAGCCGACGGCGGCGGTGATCCTGGAGCCCCTGGTGCAGGGGGCCAGCGGCATGGCGATGGTGCGCCCGACCTTCCTGCGCCAGCTGGAGCAACGGGTGCGGGCCGCCGGCGCCCTGCTGATCGCCGATGAGGTGCTGACCGGCTTCGGCCGCTGCGGCGAGCTGTTCGCCTGCCGCCAGGCCGGCATCCGCCCCGATCTGATCGCCCTCTCCAAGGGGTTGACGGGGGGCTTCCTGCCGATGGGGGTGACCCTGGCCAGTGAGACCCTGTATGCCGGCTTCATCGATGAGGAGCCCAGCCACACGCTGTTCCATGGGCACAGCTTCACGGCCAATCCCCTGGGCTGCGCCGCCGCCCTGGCCAGCCTCGATCTGCTGGAGGCCCGCCCCGAGCGCCATCGCGGCATGGAGGCGCGTCACCGGCCCCATCTGGAGGCCCTCGCCGGCCATCGCCAATTGCGCCGTCCGCGGCTGCTGGGCAGCATCGCCGCCTTCGACCTGGCCGTGGAGAACCCGGGGTATCTCAACCCGGTCGGCCGCCAGCTGCAGCGGCAGCTGCTGGAGCAGGGGGTGTTCCTGCGGCCCCTGGGGTCCGTGGTCTACCTGCTGCCCCCCCTCTGCATCGACGACGACCAGCTCGCCCATTGCTACGCCGCGATCGCCGCCGCCCTCGACCGCATCTGACGCCCAGCCTGCTTCGGCCTGATCTCAGAGGCCGCCTTCAGGGACCGATCAGGATCGCCGCCTCCACATCGGCGCGGGTCAGGCCGTAGGGGAAGTGGCGCATCCGCTCCTGGCCGTCGTGATGCCAGCTCACCTGCAGCTCCTCGATTCCCAGCTCGATGCGGGCGCTCCACTGGGGCCGGTGCAGATCCCAGATCGCCGAGCGGGCACTCTGCTGGCGGGCGCCGAGCTGGCGCAGCCACTCCTCGAGGGCCGGCAGGGGATGGTGATAGAGGGGGGTGCGTTCGGGCGGCAAGGTCGGCATCGGCTCGCCGGCAGGATTCAGGGAGCTTGGCGCAGCGCCGGCCCCGGCTTGCTGCTGGAGAGCACCGGCTCGCCGCTGGAGAGCACCGGTTCACTGCTCGAGAGCACCGGCACAACGGGCGGCTCGATCCACCAGCTGGGGCGGGTCATCAACTCGGCGCCGCGGGCCCAGGCCAGGCCGACGCCGAGCACCAGACTGAGCGCCAGGGCGACGGCCAGCAGCACCAGGGCGAACCACTCACCGCCGGAAAGGCTGCGGCGCACCGAAGCGGGCCTGGGCTGGAAGGCGGCGCCGGCCGGACTGGCGGGGGGCCGGAACACCACCGCCGGCCGGAGCGGCTGGCGCAGCCGCTCGTCGTAGGCGCGGCGGGCGGCGGCATCACCCAGGACCCCGTAGGCCTGGCGCACGCGCTGAAAGGCCACCTCCGCCTCCGCCGCCGGCAGGGAGGTGGTGTCCGGGTGATAGAGCTTGCTCAGGGCCCGGAAGGCCTGGCGCAGCTGCTGGCTACTGGCGTCGGGAGAGACCCCCAGCGCCTCGTAATGGGTGGGCATGGCCGTGAGATTAGGCAGGGCCCCTGTCATCGGGAGGCGCTCCGAGCTGGAAGCGGGGAATTCCCGGCCATCTGAGCCGATGCCTCGCCCCGCCGGCGCACCGGCGAAACTGACAGCGTGGAGCCCGTGGCCAGACAGGAGCTGAGCCCAGGATCACGCCCGCCGTTCGCAACGGCGGGCCGGGCGGCCAGGGAACCGGCAGATCCCGGTCCACCGCCCCCTCCTGATCCACCGGGATCCCTCGAAATCAGTCGGCCGCCGGCTGGGCATGATCCTAGGAAGACCGCTCCCACAGCAACCGCAGATGGCCGCCAGCCCCGCCAGCACCGACCCCGGGGACGCGCTCTGGCAGGCCCTGGGCTGGCAGCCCGAGCCTGAGCAGCTCGCCCAGCTCGTCGACCTGCAGCTGGCCCTGCGCCAGTGGAACGAACGGGTCAACCTCACCCGCCTGGTCGAGGGGGACGACTACTGGATCGCCCAGGTGTTCGACAGCCTCTGGCCGCTGCTGCCGCTGCTGCAGGCCGAACGGGCCGGCAACCAGGAACCGCTGCAGATCATCGACGTGGGCACCGGCGGCGGCTTCCCGGGGCTGGCCGTCGCCATCGCCCTGCCCTCAGCCCAACTGACCCTGGTGGATTCGGTCCGCCGCAAGGTGGACGCCGTGGCGGCGATCGTGGCGGACCTGGGCCTGCAGCAGCGGGTGAGCCTGCGCTGTGATCGCATCGAACGCTGCGGCCAGGCCGCCCACTGCCGCGGCCACTTCGACTGGGCCCTGGCCCGGGCCGTGGCCAGTGCGCCGGTGGTGGCCGAATACCTGGTGCCGCTGCTGCGGCCCCAGGGACGGGCCCTGCTCTACCGGGGCCAGTGGAGCGCCACCGATCAGGCCGACCTGAACAGGGCCCTGGTCCCCCTGCGGGCCTCGATCGAGCGCACGATGCCCCTGGAACTGCCCCGGGGTCGCGGCATCCGTCACGCCTTGGTGCTGCAGTCCCTCGGCCCCTGCCCGAAGACCTATCCGCGGGCGGTGGGAGTACCGGCCAAACACCCCCTCGGCGGCGCCCCCGGCTGAGCCGCGCTGCTGCGCTGCCGCGGTCAGCGGTCAGCCGTCAGCCCCTGCCGACAGCCGCTGCTGCTGCTCCCCGCCGAGTCGCCCGCGCAGGCGTCGCAGCAGGTCGGGGATCTGCTCGACCCAGGGGCTGGCGGCCAGCGCCGCCCGCAGTTCCTGCTCGCTCACCCGGGTGTCGAGGCCATCGGCGTTTTCGCCTGGGAACCAGTGGCTCCCCTCCCCCAGCAGGCGATAGCGGGCGCGGCAGTACTCCTCCAGCCCCCAGGCCTCCAGCAGGTTGTGGAGCCAGAGCAGCACCGGCACGTTGATGCCGCCGGGGGTGGATTCCCAGTCGGGGAGCCCCTGCCGCCAGGTCGCCAGCCAGCGCGGGTCCAGAGCCTGCTGGCGGGCGTCCTCGAGCCGCTCGAGAATCGGCGGCAACAGCTGGCTCGCCTGGGGCAGCAGGGCCGCGGCCTCCAGGTGCAGATCGAGATCGGACGGCCGCGCCGCGCCGACGCTGATCGTGTGAATGCCCGGGGCCGACAGGCAGAAGAGGTCGTTGAAGACGATCGGATGCAGCGGCTCGCAGAGCGCCCTGAAGCGGGGCGCCGGCGTGTGCAGATGGCCGCCCTTGTCGGTGGGGCTGATCACGAACACCCCCATGTCCTGGGCCCGGGCCGCCTCCAGGGCGGGGCTGTTGTCCTGGCGGATGAAATACCAGTGGAGATTGATGTAATCGAAGCCGCCGCTGCCGATCGCCTCGAGGATCAGAGGCAGCGGCGCGTGGGTGGACAGACCGATGTGACCCACCCGGCCGGCCGCCTGCCAGCGCCGGGCCACCGCCAGGCAGCCGCCGGGGCGCAGGGTCTGCTCGAGCAGCTCGGCGGTGTTGATGCCGTGCAGTCCCAGCAGGTCAAGGCGCTCGCCGCGGCCCTCGAGACCCAGCCGCTCGACGCTGAGGGCCAGCTGCCGCTCAAACTCGTCCGGATCGGGATCGGGCGGCAGCTTGGTCTGCAGGATGCGCTGCGGATCGGGCACCTCCCCCAGCAACCAGCCGAGCTGGCGCTCGGAGCTGCCGTAGCCCCGGGCGGTCTCGATGTGATGGGCACCGACCGCCACGGCCCGCTCGAGAATGGCGCGCAGGTTGTCCTGACTGGCGGTGCTGATCTCAGCGGGCGGCAGGTCGTTCCAGCTCTGCTGGAAGCGCATGCCCCCCAGGGAGAGCACCGGCATCGCCAGACCGGTGCGACCGAAACGACGGGTCGGGATTGTCAAGGCAGGGACGGGCTCAAGGGCGCCGCAGCGGTGAGACGTCCAGCCTCGGGGTGGCGCGGGGCAGGGTGCGCTTCAGGCGCGCCGGCGAAGGCACACCCAGGGGCAGAATTTCCTGCTGTTCCAGCTGGGCCTCCAGCAGCGGCAGCTGCTCGTAGGCCACCCAATGGATGCAGTCCACCGGACAGGTGTCGATCGCCTCCTGGATGCGATCGGTGCTGTCGCCGTCCTGGCGGATCGCCCGGGAGCGGCCCCAGGTGGGCTCCACCAGGAAGGTGTTGCAGGCCACATGGGCGCAGTAGCGGCAGCCAATGCAGACCGCCTCATCCACCCAGACGGCCTTCTGGCGCAGGGCCCCCGCCAGGATCGGCTCCAGGCCGCTGGGAGGGGAACCGGGCCCAGGGCTCAGGACGCGGAAGGCAAGGGCCGGATCAACGGCAGGGTCCCCGGCTGGGTCATGGAGAGAGGCCAAGGCGAAAAAGGAGCAGAAGTTCTCAGCTGTCCCAACGGGTGACCACCAGTTCGATGCTGCCATCGAGCTGGTTGGTCTGCTCACTGATCTGGAAGCCCTCCTCCGAACTGGCGGCCAGGATCGTGCGCAGGGCGTAGCGCTGGTGGAGCTGGGACAGGAAGCGCTCGATCGGCACGGGCTGCTTCCACAGATCCAGGTCGGTCACCAGCTCGTAGCTGCCGGTGTCGGCATTGAGGCGGAAGCCGATGTCGGCGCCTCCCTCCTGCGGGACGGCCAGTTCGGCGGTCACGGTCTGACCGCGATAGCCACGCACCTGCAGGCTGCCCTGCTCGGGCGGATGGCCCAGATCCGTGAGGGCGTCGATCAGGGTCTGGCGATCACGCAGCTCGGTGGTGACAGTGCTGAAGTGCGACATCGAATCAGGGGAAACGGACGATCAGGGAAGGCAAAGCCGCCAGGGGGCGACTGAGGCAGGGGCTGGGCGGGATTGGAGAGCGGCAGGGGCTGGGGGCGCGGGGTCAGGAGGGGCGGGGCTGGCCCAGGGGCTGCCGCTCCGGCTCGCGCAAAGGCTGGCTCTGAAAGGCCTCGGCCGTGTTGCGCCGCTGCTGAACCTGACCGAGGCGCGCCTCGATCCGTTCGGTCAATGCTTCACAGCCAACGCCTTGAACGCCCTCCACCAGCTCTTCCACCAGCCCATCGGGTCGAATCCGGAAGCGGATGGTGCGTTGGGCCATTCCCCCGACCTGTAAGGCGTTTTCGGATGTTAACGGGGAAGGTCGTTCAATGGAGCAGGCCCTCATCCACCAGGGTCTGCAGCCGTTCGAGCACCTCCGGCTGCTCCAGCTGCTCCAGGGCCAGCCGGGCCTCGTCGCGCACGCTGGGCTCGGCGTCGTGGAGCATGGTCTGCAGCAACGACTCCACCACCTCTTGCTGACGGGGCTCGACCAGATCGGGATAGAGGCGGCCCAGCCCCCAGGCGCTGTTGCTGCGCACCGCCGGCTCGCTGTCGATGCGCAGGCTGAGCAGCAGCTGGGCAGCGGCGGGATCGGCCTTGGCGGGCCCCGTGCCGCCGGCATCGGCCAGGGAGCTGGCCGCCCAGAGGCGCACCGCCGCCACATCCAGCTGCAGCGAGCGGATCAGCGGATTGAGCACCGGAGCGTCGGGGTAGTTGCCCAGGCTCCAGGCCACCGCCTTGCGCACATAGCCGTTGTCATCGCCGGCGAGCAGGGCCAACAGCGGCTCGACCGCCAGGGGGTGGGGATTGCGACCCAGGGCATAGACGGCACTCATGCGCAGGATCGGACAGCTGGCCGCCAGCAGGGGCAGCAGCAACGGCACGGCCCGGGGATCCCGGTGTTCGCAGAAGATGCGCAGACCCTGCATCCGCTGCTCCTGGGAGCCGCTCAGCCAGGCGATGCCGGCATCACATTCGGCCGCCACATCCAGCGCCGTCGGCTCCGTGCTGTCGAGCTCATCGAGCGGGTCACCCAGCAGCTCCTGCGCCAGCTCCAGGGCAAGCACCTCCGGATCGAGCACCAGATCGACGGCACTGTCAGGGAAAGGCACAGGGTATGGCTGGGCGTCGTCCGGCATGGGGCGATCCACGTCGGAGGATTCTCTCAGCCCATCGGTGCCGGAGCCGCCATATCACCGGGAAGCCAGATGCGGGCACTGACCGCGAACAGGGCCAGGCCGAACAGCAGCACGATCGCAGCCGGCAGCAGGGTGGAGCGGAGGAACTGCACGGGAGATCAACGGCGGTTGGCATTCTGACCGGCTGCGGTGCCGGCCGGCCCCCTGCCCTGGGCATCAGAACCGGGCTGACCGCGGCGAACGCCCCGGCACGAGCCCTTCCATGACCCGGCTGCCTGCTGGCTTGTCTCGACGGACCATCCCTGGGCACCCCGGGGGCAGGGACGGATCGGGTCTCAGGTGGCTCTGGTCCTGACAGGACCGCTGCTCGATTGCGGCAACATCTGCCCTGCCACCGGATCGCTTGCCGCGCGCACGTTCGGATCGAGCCGGTGGCAGGGCAGCAGCCATGGTTGGACGACCTCCCTTCGATCGCCCGCCGCCCGCTCTCCCGCTCGGGGGCAATCGCTTCGAGATCCCCCCGGAATCGACTCGCCGGGGGGCCCTTAGCGTTCGTCCCAATCTCCATACCCTGCCTGATGACCAGCAGCTCGGCCCTGAAGTCAGCTCAGGCCATCCCGCCAGCGCCGGGCAGTCCGGCCCCGGGCAGTGAACGGCAACGGCTGGTGGCCGTGGCCGCCGAGGGCCTGGCCAGCGGGGCACCCCTGAACATGGGCGGCAAGTTGCTGCAGGGCTGGCTGGCCAGCAGTGGCGTGCCCCTGGAGCTGATCGGTGTGATCCCGCAGCTGGCGGGACTGCCCTATGCCTTCAAGTTCCTCTGGGCCCCGCTGCTGGATCGCTGGCCGATCCCCCGGCCCGATCGCCGCAGGGGCTGGATGCTGGTGCTGCAGCTGAGCCTGGTGGCGGTGCTGCTGGTGCTGGCCCTGGTGGCCACCCAGGCGCCGACGCCGGCCAATCTGAAGTTGATCACCCTGCTCGCCCTGGTGCTGGCCACCGCCAGCGCCACTCAGGACATCGTGATCGATGCCTATCGAACGGACCTGCTGCCGGAGGACGAGCGCGGCCAGGGAGCCGCCAGCCACAACTTCGCCTATCGAACCGGCATGTTGCTGGTGAGCTCCGGTGGCTTCCTGCTGGCGGGCCGCTTCGGCTGGCCGGCGGCCTTCGCGGGCTGCGCGGCGCTGATGCTGGCGGTGGTGCCCTTCACCCTCGCTGCCCCCAGCCTGCATCCGGTGCAGCATCCCGTCACCAGCCTGCGTCAGGCCGTGGTGGGACCTGCCAGGGAGTTCCTGCACCGCACCGGCGTCAACCAGGCGCCATGGCTGTTGCTACTGGTGCTGTTCTATCGCTGGCCCGATGGTCTGCTGGCGGCCCTGTCGATCGCCTTCCTCAAGCAGGCGGGCTTCAGTGATTCCCAGATCGGTCTGCTCGACGGCGGCTGGGCCATCGCCGCCACGATGATCGGCACCGTGATCGGAGGCGTGCTGTTCGCCCGCCTGGGGCTCAACCGCTGCCTGTGGTTGTTCGCCGCGGTCGGAGCCGCGGGGAACCTCGGCTATGCCGCCCTGGCCCGCTTCGGCGGTGGCCTGCCGGGGCTGATGGCTGCCGTGAGCCTGGAGAACATCTCCAGCGGCATGGTCGGGGCCGGCTTCGTGGCCCTGTTGATGAGCCTCTGCAATCCGCGTTTCTCAGCCACCCAGTACGCCCTGCTGTCCGGGGTGTATGCCTTCAGCCGCACCCTGCTGGCCCTGCCCTCCGGCTGGCTGGCGGCGCGACTCGGCTGGAGCGGGTATTTCCTGGCCACGGCCCTGGCTGCCCTGCCGGCCTTCCTGTTGATGGTCCGGCTGGTGCCCTGGAACGGGGACGGCTGCCGCGGAGCTTTCGATCCCGCCCGCGACGCCACCTGAGCAGGGTTTCCTGGCCTGGCTCAGACTTCGGCAGGCTCCAGGCGATCTGCCAGCCGCCGTCGCAACTGACCGCAGGCCGCATCCTGATCCAGTCCGCGGCTGGCCCGCACGCTCACCGCCACGTGGCGATCCAGCAGCGCCCGCCGGAACGCCTCGACCGCCTCAGGGGAAGGGCGCTGGAAATCCTCCTCCTCGATCGGGTTGTAGGCGATCAGATTGACGTGGCTCTGGAAGCCGCGCAGCTTTCGGGCCAGAGCCTCCGCATGGCGGGGCTGGTCGTTGACGCCGCCGAGCAGGATGTACTCGAAGCTCACCCTGCGGCCGCTGATCGCCACGTAGTGACGGCAGTCATCCAGCAAGGCATCGAGCGGATAGGCCGACGCTGTAGGGATAAGTTCCTGCCGCAACCGCTGATCGGGGGCGTGCAGGCTCACCGCCAGGGTGAACTGGGTCCGCCCCAGGCGCTGCAGGGCCCGCTCCGCCAGGGTCGGCAGGGTGCGGGGCACCCCCACCGTGGAGACGGTGATCTGGCGCTGGGCCATGCCCAGATCCCGGCAGAGACAGTCGATGGCGGCCAGCACCGCGTCGATGTTGAGCAGGGGCTCGCCCATGCCCATGAACACCACATGGCTGGGGCGCCGGTCCATCGCCTCGCGGATGCTCAGCACCTGGTCGACGATTTCGTGCACCGCCAGGGAGCGCTGCAGGCCGCCCTTGCCAGTGGCGCAGAAGCGACAGGCCATCGGACAGCCCACCTGACTGCTGACGCAGACCGTGAGCCGATCAGCACTGGGAATGCCCACGGTCTCCAGACTGAGCCCATCGGCGGTGCCCAGCAGCAGCTTGGTGGTGCCGTCCTGGGCATCACTGCGATGCAGCAACGGCAGCCGGCCGATGCTGGCGCCCTGGCTCTGGCCCTGGCCCGGGCCTTCGCCGCGCCGCAGCGCCTCGCGCCAGGCCTTGGGCAACACGGTGATCGCCTCCAGGCTGCGGGCACCCTTGGCGTAGATCCAGTCGTGCAGCTGCCGACCGCGGAAGGCCGGCTGGCCCTGGCTCTGGGCCCATTGCTCCAGCTCCGCCTGAGCCAGGCCAAGCAGAGGCAAGGCAGCAGTCCCTGAGGACTGGGGGCTGGCGGCCGGGGCAGCGGCTGCGGCGTTGACGGGGGTGGTCAGGGCAGGGATCTCAGAAGGGACAGAGCGCTCAGGGCCAGATCAGGATGCCGTGGCCGAGCTTCCATTCCACCGCCAGCAGGGCGATGAAGCCGAGCATGGCGATACGGCCATGCAACAGCTCATTGTGTTGATGGAAGCCCCAGCGGGGCACCCGCCGGACCGGGACCGGAGTGCCCAGTTCGGTGACAGGCGCCCCGGGGGACCGGCGGCCGGCGGCGGCGGATGCATCAGTCATCACTGAGCAGGCCCTCCTCTTGCAGACCCTCGAGAGCCGAAGGATCGGCGATCAGCTCCTCCTCCAGACCCTCCTCCACCGAGGGACGGGTGAAGGCGGCGAAGCCGCTGGCGCTGGCCTCAATGCCATGGCGGCTGCGGGTGGCCTCCAGATCCGCCTCGGAGGGATCGTCGAGCACGGCCGCGGACGCCGAAGGGGCGGCCGGCATCTCGACGGTGTAGTCGGGGCGGAGATTCTGCATGCGCCGATAGCCGGCGGCCTCCTCCTCGAGGATGTCGGGATGGGGGCCGGCCTCGGAGCGGAGCTCCTCCTCGAAGCCGCTGAAGCCGGTGCCCGCCGGGATCAGGCGGCCGATGATCACGTTCTCCTTGAGACCGCGCAGCCAGTCGCTCTTGCCCTCGATGGCCGCTTCGGTCAACACCCGGGTGGTCTCCTGGAAGGAGGCCGCCGAGATGAAGCTGTCGGTGTTGAGCGAGGCCTTGGTGATGCCCAGCAGCACCGGCGTGAACTCGGCGGGCGCGCCACCGGTGATGGCGATGGCGGAGTTGACCTGCTCCACCTGCCGCAGCTCGATCAGCTCACCGGGCAGCAGCGTGGTGTCACCGGCATCCTCGATGCGGACCTTGTTGGTCATCTGGCGGACGATCACCTCGATGTGCTTGTCGCTGATCGAGACCCCCTGGGACTTGTAGACGTTCTGCACCTCGGTGACCATGCGGAACTGCAGCTTGGAGATGGCCTCCTGGGCCGCCTCCATCGTGGGCTTGCGGCTGCGCAGATCCTCGAAGAAGCATTCCAGCAACTCGTGGGGGTTGATCGGGCCGTCGGTGAGCAGCTCACCGGCAGTGACCTGCTGGGAGTCGCTGACCATCACGGTCCGGCCCAGCAGGATCGGGTATTCGGCGATGGCGTCGTCGCCTTCGATCACCGTCACGGTGATGACGTCGTCGTCTTCACTCTGCTTGATCTGCACCACACCGGCCTTGCGGCAGAGCACGGCCGATTCCCGCGGACGGCGAGCCTCCAGCAGCTCCTCGATCCGGGGCAGACCCTGGACGATGTCACCGGTCTTCTGGCGCTCGAACACCAGCAGCGCGAGGCTGTCACCGCGTTGCACCAGTTCACCGTCGCGCACGTGCAGCACCGAATCGGGAGAGACCATGTAGGGGCGTCCGAGCCGGATGGTGAGCCGATGGCCATCGATCGCCTCCACCTGACCGCAGCACGGGGCTTCCACACCCTGGGCCAGAACATCGCCGTCGACGATGCGCTGGCCGATGACGACCTCCGGCTTGGGAGTTCCGAGATCGATCTCGCGGGTATCGCCCGAGCGCTCGACGATCAGACGCCGGATCGGTTCCCCCGGGACCGGCTCCGGCAGATGCACCACACCGTCGTCCTTGCAGAGGATCTGGGTGGTGGCCACCACATCGCCGCGCTTGACGGCCACGCCGTCCTCGACCTGCAGCTCCGTGTGGGTGGAGCCATGGCTGGCATCCGAGAGGGTGTCGCGGCGAACCAACAGCGTTTCGAGGATCACCAGCTGCAGCCGTTCGATCGTCTTGGCCCGCTTGTCGGAGACCGCCTCGACATCGACGGTCATCTGGGGGGTGGTGTCGAAGGTTTCGAGAATCAGCTGGGTGCGCAGCAGTTCCACACCTTCGACTGACTTGATCAGTTCGCCGTCCTTGTAGGTGAGGCGCTGGGTGGCCTTCAGCCCCAGGGAGGGACCACCCGTCTGCTTGACGGTGCCCAGCTCGGGCAGGTGGGCGGCATCGGGAATGGTGTATTCCTCCACCGGCCGCAGCAGCAGGGCGCCACCTTCGGGGGTGTCGACGGCCTCGACGAACTGCATCACCTCGGCGGTGAGGCCAGGGGCGATCTCTTCACCGGGATTGACCATCTTGCCGTCGCCGCTGTAGCGGCTCAGCATCTTGCTGTCGGCCACCAGATGCAACTTGCCCGAGCGGACGATGATCTCGCGCAGGATGTCGTTCTTCTGGGTGACGGTGACGATGCCGGCGGTCTGGCTGAAGATGTCCTTCACCACCTCGGTGCCGGCCTCGATCCACTGGCCGTCCTCAATCATCAACAACGAAATGTCCTTGTTGATCTCATGGGTTTCCTGGGGGATCCAGAGCAGGGTGCCACCCTTGCTGACCTCGTAGCCGTGCTTGGCGGAACGGGCTTTCTTGATTGACAGGCCGGGAGCAAAGCGGATGATGCCGCCGGTCTGGGTGCGGAAGCGGTCATCGGCGAGCTCAGCGATCACCTCGCCGCTGCCGATCTTGCTGCCCGGCTGGGTCTTGAGCAGATAGCGGATGTTGCCCTTGCCCTCCAGATGCCAGATTTCACCGGAGTGGGTGGATTCGCCGGCCAGTTTGCAGTCCTTGAGGGTGAGACTGGCGGTGACGATCTGCACCTCGCGAGAGTCGCCGGCGGATTCACGCAGCCTGACAGCGCCGCCGTATTCGCTCTGCAGACGACTTTCGGCCAGCACCTCACCGGTGGTCACTGCGGTGTTGGTGCCAACCACCGGCAGGGCATTGGGCGGCAGGTTGTAGACGTCGCCGCTGAACACCCAGAGACGGCCCAGGCGCTGAGCCTTGTGGGTGATGTTGCCCTGGCGATCGGTCACCTCGCGGGGCTGGATCACGTCCTCGAAGCGCACCTGACCGGCCAGGTCGCAGATCACGTCCTTGGTGGCCTTCTCGACGCTCTTCTTGACCTGGGCGCCGGAGGAGATCTGGGCCAGGGTGGTGTCGGAGGGGACGGCCTCGCCGTCGTTGACGAACAGGATCGAACCCGAGGTGATGTCGAGCTTCTGCAGCTTGCCTTTGCCCGAGGGTTTGACGCTCAGCACGAAATCGGTTTCGGCCAGATGGGCCTCGACGCCGTGGGGGGTGCGGTGGGCGCGCAGGCGGGCCTTGGCCCCGAACTCGACCGTGCCCTCGACCAGGGAGCGCACCACGCCGGTCTCGGCCGTGGACACACCACCGGTGTGGAAGGTGCGCATGGTGAGCTGGGTACCGGGCTCACCGATGGACTGGGCGGCGATGATGCCGACCGCCTCACCGAGGTCGACCAGTTCGTTGTGGGCCAGGGCCCAGCCGTAGCACTTGCGGCAGACCGAGCGGGAGGCCTCGCAGGTCAGCGGCGAGCGGGCGAAGAGGCTGCGCACACCGGCCTCCTCGATCCGTTTGGCCAGGGGCACATCGATCTCATCGTTGCGTTCCGCCAGCACCTCGCCGCTGGGGCTGAGCACCTGCTCGGCGGCCAGACGACCGATCAACTTGGTGCCGAAGCGACCTTTTTCATCGGCGTCGATGACGATGCCGCGGGTGGTGCCGCAGTCCTCCTCGCGCACGATCACGTCCTGGGCGACGTCAACCAGACGGCGGGTGAGGTAACCGGAGTCGGCGGTGCGCAGGGCGGTGTCCACCAGACCCTTACGGGCGCCATAGGAGGAGATCACATACTCGGTGACCGTCAGACCTTCGCGGAAGTTGGTACGGATCGGCAGGTCGATGATCTCCCCCTGGGGGTTGGCCATCAGACCGCGCATGCCCACCAGCTGGCGCACCTGGGACATGTTGCCCCGGGCGCCGGAGTTGGCCATCATCCAGACTGAGTTGAGCGGATCGTTCTCGTTGAAGTTCCGCCGCACCGCCGCCACCAGGCGCTCATTGGTCTCGGTCCAGGTGTCGATCACCTTGGTGTGGCGCTCCACTTCGGTGATCTCGCCGAGCCGGTAGCGCTCCTCGGTCTCGGTGATCTGCTGCTCGGCTTCCGCCAGCAGGGCCGCCTTGTCGCCGGGAATGCGCAGGTCGTCGACCGAAATCGAGACCGCGGCCTGGGTGGCGTAGTGGAACCCGAGATCCTTGAGCTCGTCGGCCATCGCCGCGGTGGCGGCGGTGCCGTGATGCTTGTAGGCCCAAGAGACGAGGTTGCGCAGGGCCTTCTTGTCGATGACCCGGTTGCGGAACGGCGGCGCCTGCTTGCTCAGGGCCGAGCTGCCGTTGATCGGTTCAACGGGGACGACCTCCTTGGCGGCGGCCTTGCTGCTCTTCTTGCTGGACTTCTTGGCGGGAGTGGCGGTCATGGGCGGTCTGCTGGGTCAGCGCGGGAAGGAAAGGCAGGTCTGGGGAGCCAGAAGGTGCTCAGGCGGCAGCCACGGCGGCGATGATCGTGTTGTTGATGACGACACGGCCGACGGTGGTGAGCAGATAGCGACTGATCAGGGCGCCGTCTTCATCGAAACGGTCGCGGCGATACTTCCACTGCTCGACCCGGGTGCCGTCACTGAGGGTCTCGGACGACTGCGGCTCCTGGTCTTCGTCATCGCTTTCGACCTCACCGTTGAAGCGCACCCAGATCCAATCGTGCAGGGTGAGGTGCTTCTCCTCGAAGGCGCCGATCACATCGTCGAGGTCGGCGTAGGTGCGGCTGCGATCGCCGTAGGTGGGCCGGGTGGCTCCGGGCTGCTCGGCGGTGAGGTAATAGGCGCCGAGCACCATGTCCTGGGACGGGGTGATGATCGGCTCACCCGTGGCCGGCGACAGAATGTTGTTGCTGGCCAGCATCAACATGCGGGCTTCGGTCTGGGCCTCGATCGCCAGGGGCACGTGTACGGCCATCTGGTCACCGTCGAAGTCAGCGTTGAAGGCCGGGCAGACCAGGGGATGTAGCTGGATGGCGCGACCGTCGACCAGCTTGGGCTCAAAGGCCTGGATACCGAGGCGGTGCAGCGTCGGAGCCCGGTTGAGCAGGATCGGATGGCCTTCGATCACCTCCTGCAACACCTGCATCACCTCATCGTCGGCACGCTGGATCAGCTTCTTCGCCGCCTTGATGTTGTTGACGATGTTCTGACGGATCAGGCGATGGATCACGAACGGCTGGAACAGCTCGATCGCCATCTCCTTGGGCAGACCGCACTGGTGCATCTTGAGCTTGGGACCCACGACGATCACCGAGCGGCCGGAGTAGTCGACCCGCTTGCCCAGCAGGTTCTGGCGGAAACGACCCTGCTTGCCCTCGATGATGTCACTGAGGGACTTGAGGGCGCGATTGTTGGCGCCCACCACGGTGCGGCCGCGGCGACCGTTGTCGATCAGGGCATCGACGGCCTCCTGCAGCATCCGCTTTTCGTTGCGGACGATGATCTCGGGCGCCAGGATCTCCTGCAGCCGCGCCAGGCGGTTGTTGCGGTTGATCACCCGCCGATAGAGATCATTGAGATCGCTGGTGGCGAAACGGCCGCCATCAAGCTGCACCATCGGCCGCAGATCGGGCGGGATCACCGGGATCACATCCAGCACCATCCACTCGGGACGGGCGTTGGTGGCGATGAAGTTGTCGATCACGCGCAGACGCTTGATCAGCTTGGCCCGCTTCTGGCCCTTGCTGGCGGCGATCTCCTCGCGCAGCTGCTCGGCGATCTCGTTGAGCTCCAGGTCCTCGAGCAACTGCTTGAGCGCCTCGGCACCGATGCCGACCACCGGCTCATTCTCGATCTCGGAATCTTCGGCGAAGATCTGGTCCTCGATCTCGAGCCACTCGTCCTCGGTCAGCAGCTGCTTGTAGGTGAGATCCTTGTGGTCGCCGGCATCGAGCACGACGTAGCAGTTGAAATAGACAATCTGCTCCACATCGCGCAGGGGCATGTCCAGCAGGATCGCCACATAGCTGGGGATCCCCTTGAGATACCAGACATGGGAGACCGGCGCCGCCAGCTTGATGAAGCCCATGCGATGGCGCCGCACCCGGCTCTCGGTGACCTCGACGCCGCAGCGCTCACAGACGATGCCGCGGTGGCGCACCCGTTTGTACTTGCCGCAATGGCATTCCCAGTCCTTGGAGGGGCCGAAGATCTTCTCGCAGAACAGCCCATCCATTTCGGGCTTGAGGGTGCGGTAGTTGATCGTCTCAGGCTTGGTGACCTCACCGACCACCTGACCGTTGGGCAGCGTGCGCTGGCCCCACTGCATGATCCGCTCGGGGGAGGCGAGCGTGATCTTGACGTAGTCGAAGTGGTTCTCGGTGCGGAGATTGCTGTTGGACATGGCGGCGGCCTGGCGGTGAGAGGGGAAAGCGTGAAGCGATCAGGCCCCGAGCAAGCGGGACCCCCGATCGGCGATCAGTCGTCGTCGTAGTCCGCGACGCCGAGGGACTCGTAGGTGGGCCGGCTGGGCGTGCTGCGCCGGGGGTTGACGTCCTGCATCAGATCCACTTCCTCACCGCTGTCGGTATAGACGGCGATGTCGAGGCCGAGGGACTGCAGTTCGCGCATCAGCACCTTGAACGATTCCGGCGTACCGGGCCGCGGGATCGGCTTGCCCTTGACGATGGCGTTGAGGGCCTCGTTGCGGCCCTGCATGTCATCGGACTTGACGGTGAGCAGCTCCTGCAGGGTGTAGGCGGCGCCATAGGCCTCCAGGGCCCACACTTCCATCTCACCGAGTCGCTGACCGCCCTGCTGGGCCTTGCCGCCCAGGGGCTGCTGGGTGACCAGGGAGTAGGGGCCGGTGGAGCGGGCGTGGATCTTGTCATCGACAAGGTGCACCAGCTTGAGAATGTGGGCATAGCCCACGGTGACCGGCTGGTCGAAGGGCTCGCCGCTGCGGCCGTCGATCAGCTGGATCTTGCCGGGATGTTCGGGGTCATAGACCCACTCCTTGCCGGGCATCTTGGCCGCCTCCTCCAGATAGGCCTGCACCGTCTGCTTGGACTTCTCGGCGCCGTACATCTCATCGAAGGGCACCACCTTGACGCGGCAGTTGAGGTGCGACGAGGCCCAGCCCATCAGGCATTCGAACACCTGGCCGACATTCATCCGGCTCGGTACACCCAGAGGGTTGAGCACGATGTCGATCGGCGTGCCGTCGGGCAGGTAGGGCATGTCCTCCCGGGGCAGGATGCGACTGATGATGCCCTTATTGCCGTGGCGGCCGGCCATCTTGTCGCCCACCTGGATCTTGCGACGCTGGGCCACATAGACCCGCACCACCATGTTGGCGCCAGGCGGCAGCTCATCCCCCTGTTCGCGGGTGTAGATGCGCACATCCACGACCCGTCCGCGCTCGGTGCTGGGCACCCGCAGGGAGTTGTCGCGGACGTCGCGGGCTTTTTCGCCGAAGATGGCGCGCAGCAGCTTTTCCTCGGGAGGCTGGTCGGATTCACCCTTGGGTGTCACCTTGCCGACGAGGATGTCACCCGATTCGACATAAGCACCGATGCGGATGATACCCATCTCGTCGAGATTGCCAAGGCTCTCTTCGGCGACATTGGGGATCTCGCGGGTGATCTCTTCAGGGCCAAGCTTCGTCTGGCGGGCTTCGATCTCGTACTTCTCGATATGCACCGAGGTGTAGAGGTCTTCCTGGACCAGGCGATCGCTCACCAGGATGGCGTCCTCGTAGTTGTAGCCCTCCCAGGGCATGTAGGCGATCAGCACGTTCTGACCCAGGGCGATCTCACCGCCTTCGCAGGCGGAGCCATCGGCCAGCACCTGACCGGCGATCACCGAGTCACCCTGCTTGACGATCGGCCGCTGATTGAGGCAGGTGTCCTGGTTGGAGCGCTGGTACTTCTGCAGGAAGTGGGTGTGCTCGGTGCCCTGGTCATCGCGGATGACAATGGCGGTGGCGTCGACGAACACCACTTCGCCGTTGACGCGGGTGATCGGCACCATGCCCGAGTCGCGGGCGACCTGGGTCTCCAGGCCCGTGCCCACCAAGGGGCGCTCCGGCCGCAGCAGAGGCACGGCCTGACGCTGCATGTTCGAACCCATCAGGGCCCGGTTGGCGTCATCGTGCTCGAGGAAAGGGATGAGGGAGGTGGCCACCGAGATCACCTGCACCGGCGAGAGCTGGACGTAGTCCACCTGCACGGGGGGCACCTTCTCGAAGTCCTGGCGGTAGCGCACCGGCACCAGATCGACGGTGATGTTGCCCTCGGCGTCCGTGGGCACGTCGCCGGGAGCAACGCGGCATTCGTCCTCCAGGTCAGCGGAGAGATAGATGGGGTTGCCCTTCTTGTGCACCACACCGCCCTCGACCTTCCAGAAGGGGGTCTCGATGAAGCCGTACTCGTTGACCCGGGCGTGGGTGGCCAGGGAGCCGATCAGGCCGGCGTTCGGTCCTTCCGGGGTTTCGATCGGGCAGATGCGGCCGTAGTGGGAGGGGTGGATGTCGCGCACGGCGAAACCGGCCCGCTCCCGGGTGAGGCCGCCAGGACCGAGGGCGCTGATGCGGCGCTTATGGGTCAGCTCGGCCAGGGGGTTGGTCTGATCCATGAACTGGCTCAGCTGGCTGGAGCCGAAGAACTCCTTGATCGCCGCCACCAGGGGCTTGGGATTGACCAGCTGGGCCGGGGTGAGGGATTCGGTCTCGCCAACCGTCATCCGCTCCTTGATGATCCGCTCGAGCCGGTTGAGACCAACGCGCACCTGGTTCTGCAGCAGTTCGCCGACGGAGCGCACGCGCCGATTGCCGAGGTGGTCGATGTCATCGAGGCAGGCGCCGCCGACATCAAGCTCGAGATTGATCAGATAATCGATCGTCGAGAGCACATCCTCAGGCGTGAGGGTGCGGGTGGCGTCGGGGATGGTCAGACGCAACTTCTTATTGATCTTGTAACGACCCACCCGGCCGAGGTCATAGCGCTTGGGATCAAAGAAACGGCTGTGTAGAAGTTGCTGGCCGCCGCTGACGGAGGGCGGTTCACCGGGACGCAGTTTCTTGTAAAGCTCCAGCAGAGCTTGATCTTCCGAGGCGATACCCTCATCGTTGGCCGCCTCGATCGACTTCTGGTAATACTCAGGGTGCCGCAACTTATCCAGCACGTCATTATCCGACAGGCCGATCGCCCGCATCAGCACATGGGCGTTGATCTTGCGGGTCTTGTCGACACGCACATGCAGAAGATCGTTCTTGTCGGTCTCGAACTTCAGCCAGGCTCCCCGGTTAGGGATGACACTGGCGTTGAAGGTCTTACGACCGTTCTTATCCTGCTCATCCTTGAAATAGACACCCGGAGAGCGGACAATCTGGTTGACGATCACCCGCTCGGCACCGTTGATGATGAAGGTGCCGCGTTCGGTCATCAGCGGTAGTTCGCCGATGAACACCTCCTGCTCCTTGATTTCGCCGGTCTCCTTGTTGACGAGGCGACAGGTGACATACATCTGCGAGGCGAAGGTGGCATCGCGACGCTTGGCCTCTTCGACATCATGACGGGGGCGCTTCAGCCGGTACTCGCTGCCGATGAAGTGGAGCTCCAGCTTGCCGGTGTAGTCGGTGATCGGCGAGAAGCTCTCCAGCTCCTCGATCAGCCCCTTCTCCAGGAACCATTTGAAGCTGGCCCGTTGCACCTCCACCAGATCGGGCAGGTAGGTGACGGTCTTGGCGACCTGGATCGCGCTGCTCATGCGGTGAACCTGCGGGACGGATGGACGGGGCCTGGAGCGGAAATCGACCGGCGGAGCCGGAGTCGGGGCTGGGCCGGTGGGTAGCCCGGCAGCCAGCGCTGGTCATGCCAAGAGGCGCATCAGCCCCGACCCTTCCCCCTGACGTGCAGAGAAAAACGGTGGGGCCGTGCGCCTATCGAGCTCGCCGCGAGGAGAGCATGGTGATGACGAACAGTGAACCTGCCAGCTCAGATGACAGGGTTACTGCCATGGGAGGTGACAGGGTTACTGCCGCGGGTTGGATCGGCAGGGTTGCTGCCGTGATCGACGGTGCCGTAATCGACAAAGGGAGCGGTTCCGCTTCCAGGCCAATGAACCATCATACAGTGTCGACAGGCAGGCGAAACAGTCTCTGGGCGTTGGCGGTGCTGGTCAGAGCCACCTGTGTCAGGGATTCACCCCGCAGCCCTGCGACCCGCTCGGCCACGCTGAGCACGAAGGCCGGTTCATTGCGCTTGCCGCGGCGGGGCACCGGCGCCAGGAACGGACAGTCGGTTTCCACCAAGTAGCGATCGGCCGGCACCTGACGGGCGCATTGATGGATGTCCTCAGCTTTGGGGAAGGTGACGGTCCCACTGAAGCTGATGAAAAGTCCCAGCTGCAGGAAGGCCTGCATCTCCGCCGGAGTTCCGCCCCAGCAATGCATCACCCCAGTGGGACAGCGGCCTTCGGCAGCCCTGGAGCGCAGCTCGATCAGCATCGGATCGGCCGCGTCACGACAGTGAATGATCACCGGCAGATCCAGCTCCACGGCCAGATCCAGCTGGGGCCGCAGCACCTGGAGCTGCTCCTCGAGGTTGCTCTGGCGGAACAGATCCAACCCCAGTTCACCGATCGCGACGACGCGATCATCCGCCTGGGCGGCCTGGCGCAGCACGTCCGTGGTGTCGTCCTGCCAATGGCCGGTGTCGAGCGGGTGCACGCCGACCGCGTAGCGCAGCTCGGGGAAGCGATCGGCCAGGGCGCGGATCGCCGGGATTTCCGCGGGCTCGACGCAGGCGTGCACCAGGGCCCTGACCCCGGCCTCACGCCAGCGATCCCGCACCGCGTCCAGGTCCTCGTCGAAATTGCGGAAGACGATGTGGCAGTGGCTGTCCACCAACGGCGGCAGCGCCAGCTGCCCGGAGACCGGGGCCGCCTGGGGGCGGGTCGACTGGGCGGGCACCGGACTACCGGCTGGCGGGAATGACAAGGGGGGGTCCGTGGTTGAGGTGAGCCTGGGGGCTAGGAGCGCCCGGCACGATCGCGGGGCCCGAAAACGACGGCTCAGCAGCCGTTGAGAGGGTGACACCCATCGAATCCGCCGCCGCGACCGCCATGCCTGGCCATTGTCCTTGCCATTGTGACGAATCCGCCGGGCGGCGGGCCCTGGCCGACCGCTCGGCGGCGCCTTGTCATCCCTCCGGTCCCATGGTGTCAGGCCGAAACTCCGCCGTGCCCATGCGCCGCTGACTGGAATGCACCCGCACGGTGCGTCCAGGCCAGATCCCGGGATCAACTCTGAGCCGGACGCCGCGCCCGCTCTGCAGGGCCGCACATCCCGACCATCGCCAAGCCGACTCTGCGCTTGAAGTCTGGGGCCTGGAGCCGATCCTCCGGAGGCTTCAACCTGGCAGCACCTGGTCGGCGCAGGGACAAGTCCCGGTGGCCGATCCCGGGGCCCTGGTCGCCAGAACGCTCTGAAGCTTGCCGGTGATCCTGGGGGCTGGACTGGGTCGAGCCCCTCTTGACCGTGCCATCAATCCAGAATCGGCCTGAAGCGGGCCACTAGGGCCGACCGCAAGCGGGCAGGGTCCCTCGGGTCATCCCAGGCCGGAACCAGTCGCTGCCAGATCCTGGGTGAGGACCACAAAAGCCCCGGGAGCAGGCAACAGCCGACTCCTCAGGGCAGATGATCGGAACAACAGATCGGACAACCGGTGGAAGTTGAGCGAATAAACGGAGCCAAGATCTCCGTCTACGTCGCAATAGCACTCAGTCGCCCAGGCACTGTGTCGCAGACGCAGTTCGTCTCAGAGCAGCCTTGATCCGATCTCGGAGCTGGAAGTCACTCAGGCCTGGGAGAACAGGAAGGACGCCCGGGGGAGAGGGCCTGACGCCGGCGAGGCTGAGGGTCAGGCCTGGGAAGCGGCGGCGCCGGGCTCAAGCACCTTTTTGACCGCCACGGACAGGCGGGACTTTTGGTTGGCGCCGGTGTTGCGGTGCAGCACGCCCACCTTGACGGCCTTGTCGATCTTGCTGAAGGCGGCGTTCATGGTGCTCTGAACAGCGACCTTGGCTTCGCTGCCGGGCTCCTGGCCATAGGCGGTGCAGGCCGTCAGACAGCGCTTCATCAGCGTGCGCAGGGCGGACTTGTAAGAACGATTCCGCAGACGGTTGCGCTCGGCGATTTCGATGCGCTTCTTCGACGACTTGTTATTTGCCACAGGTGCTGGCGCTGACTCGACAAAAAGAGATCGTACCGCGTGACGCCACCCCGGCTGCAGGGCCGGGTCCTAGCGTCAATCCCCCCATGTCCAGACCCGTGAGCGCGTCCAGTCCCGCTGCCAGCCACCGGGCCGAAACCGGCACCGCCACTCCAGCGCCGGTGATCGAACTGCTGCGGGATCCGGCGCTGGCCCGCGAGCGGCTCGAGGCGATCGCCGCCCGCACCGGCGGCGCCCGGCTGCAGCAGGAGGAGCAGCGGGTGGCCGCGATCCTCGAGCAGGTGCGCTGCCAGGGCGATCAGGCCCTGCTGGAGCTGAGCGAACGCTTCGATGGGGTCCGGCCCGATCCCCTGCGGGTGCCGGAGGCGCAGCTGCGCCAGGCGTGGGAGGCCACAGCCCCGTCCCTGCAGGCCGCCCTGCGGCTCGCCCATGAACGCATCCTGGCCTTCCACCGCCAGCAGCTGCCGGCCGATCTGACCCTCACCGGCCCCCATGGCGAATCCCTCGGTCGCCGCTGGCGGCCGGTGCAGCGCGCCGGCCTGTACGTGCCCGGCGGCCGGGCCGCCTACCCAAGCACCGTGCTGATGAACGCGGTGCCGGCGACCGTGGCGGGCGTCGAGCGGCTGGTGATGGTCACGCCGCCGGGACCGGGCGGGATTCCCAATCCGATCGTGCTGGCCGCCGCCCACCTGGCCGGGGTGCGTGAGGTGTATCAGGTCGGCGGCGCCCAGGCGATTGCGGCCCTGGCCTTCGGCACCGAATCGATCCCCCGGGTCGACGTGATCAGTGGCCCGGGCAACCTCTGGGTCACCCTGGCCAAGAAGGCCGTCTACGGCCGCGTCGGGATCGACTCCCTGGCGGGTCCCAGTGAGGTGCTGGTGATCGCCGACCACAGCGCCCGGGCGGACCAGGTGGCCGCTGACCTGATGGCCCAGGCGGAACACGACCCGCTGGCGGCGGCGATCCTGATCACCACCGACGAAGCCCTGGCGGCGGCCGTACCGGCGGCGATCGCGGCCCAACTGGAGCACCATCCCCGCGCTGCAATCACCCGCCAGGCCCTCGAGGACTGGGGGTTGATCGTGATCTGCGACGACCTGGCCACGGCCGCCGACCTCAGCGATCGGTTCGCACCAGAGCACCTGGAGCTGCTGGTGAACGACCCCGAACCCCTGGCCGATCGGATCCGCCATGCCGGGGCGATCTTCCTCGGGCCCTGGAGCCCGGAGGCGGTCGGCGACTACCTGGCCGGACCGAATCACACCCTGCCCACCAGCGGCACGGCCCGCTTCGCCGGTGCCCTGAGCGTCGAAACCTTCCTGCGCCACACCAGCCTGATCCAGTTCAACCAGGCCGCCCTGGAAGCCACCGGAGCGGCCGTGGTCGAGCTGGCCGAGAGCGAGGGGCTGCACAGCCACGCCGAATCGGTGCGACGGCGGCTGGGCTGAGGATCCCCGGGTCATCCAGGGCACCGATATTCCGCCCTGGGAGAGCGATGCCAGGCCCACCGGCGCCGGGATCGCTCAGCCCCCTCCTACGGCGGGCCTGAAGGCCGGTGCAACAGCTGCAGCAGCAGGGCCTCGAAGCGATCGAGCAGCACCCGCAGCAGCGTGCGCTGGGAGGGTCGGCCATAGGGGTCGTAGCCAGGGGGGCGCAGGGAGGCCACCGCCTGGGGATCGACCGCCGCCAGGGGGATCTGGCGCTGCCAGGCCAGGGCGATGGCCGCCGCCAGCCCCTGGCCGACGGAGATGTTCAGTTCGATGATGCGACCGGCCCCCTCGCCCAGGCCGCCATAGCCCGCGGCGGGCCCGAGGACGGCGAGATTGGCCAGCTCCCTGGGCAGGGTGTGGCGATAGCCGAAGTTAAACGTGGGCCTGGCCGGGGGCACGAAACGGGAGAGGCCGCCCCGGAAGTCGAGGGGATAAGTGAACGTGCCGAGGGCCTCGGCCGCCGGCACCCCCCCCTGGGCCATCCGGGTCGCGCTCAGAGCCTGCACGGGATGGGCGATCTCATCGGCTGAACGGATGTAGAGCTCCGGCATCCAGACGACCCGGCTGGCGCCGAGGCGGCGGAAGAAGCGCGTGACCTCGATCGCCGGCGTCCGCATCCAGGCCAGCGGCCTGCCGTGACCCGCCAGCACCAGTCGATTCTGGGCGGCATCGTTATGAAAGATCAGGGCGTTGAAACTCAGCCGTCCCGGCAGGATGGCGATATTGGCCGGATCGAGCCGCACGCTCCAGACCGGAGAGCGGGGCGGGATGCCGTTCTGCCCGTGGAAGGCGATTGAGAAGACGGGGCTCTGCTGATCGGCGCTGTCAACCGTGCTCCCATAGGCGAGCAGAGGCCGGCCGAGGGGGTCGAGCAAATCCGCCAGCAGTTGATGGCGCGAGTCCCGACCCCGATACTCGGGCCAGAGGGCCAGCCAGCGCTGGGCTTCGTCGTCCCGGGGATCGAGGATGCGATCGGTGAGGCTGGCCTCGGCTTCCCGCACCGCCTCCAGGGGCAGCCCATACACCTCGAACACCCAGCCCAGGGCGATGCTGTCGCGGGTCAGAGCCGGCGGCCCCAGCCCGGAGAGGAAGGGCACCCCGACACGATGGGCCAACTCGGCGCCGAGGCTGGCGTCGACGACATAGGCCGCGCCGAGACTGCCGTAGCGGACCGATTCCAGCGTGCAGAGCCGTGAGCCCTCGAGGGTGGCGCCGGTCAGCTGGGCGTCCGGCAGCACGGTGATGGCCGCAGCCTTCAGGGCCCGGGCCAACGCCCGCGCCGCCCGCCGGGGATCGACCGCGATCACCCGCACCCCGGTCAGCTTCAGGAAACGGCGATAGAGCGCCGAGGAGGGAACGAACAGGGGACGGCCTGTACGCAGGTCCGGCGGCACCTGGTTGCGATCGAGGTAGGCCAGGCCCGAGCGACTGATCGTGCCGCCGATCGGCGCGTCGAGGGCTTCGCTGTGGAGCAGGGCGATGCGGGGATGGCGTACGCCGGCCAGATCGCGCAGCTGCCTTTGCAGCTCCAGGGCCGTCATCACCCCGGCGGGCTCGTCGCCGACCACGATCACCTCGAAACGGCGCGCCCCCTGGCGCCGGCAGCGCGGCGGAGGCGGGGGCTGATGGCCCCGATTCAGGCCTGGACGGCGTGCCAGCTGTTGACGCCACAGCGGCACCCCGACCAGCAGGGCCGGCATCAACCCGGCCAGCAGCAGGGCGGCCAGGGCGATCCATCCCCTGCGGCGACGGCGACGGGCGGCAGGGTCGGCCTCGGTCACCACAGCGGACCCACAACACGGAGACAATGCCAGGATCCCGTCATGGGTCCAACCTGCCGCCGCCGGGGCGCTTCAGTGATGCACTCCCAGGCGGATCAGCGCCGGCCGCGCCGACTGGGCGCCACGGCCCTGGCGCTGCTGCTGGGCCTGGTGCTATCCCGCCCCGGCCAAGCCCAGACCCCACTGCTGGCAGGCTCCGGTGCAGCGCTGAGCGAACCGCCTCTGGGGGTCTGGCTGACCACGGTGGACAGCCGAGTGCTGTTCGATCCCCAGGAGCGCAGCCAGGCCGTGACCTTCCTGCTGGGCCATGGCTTCCGCCGGGCGGCGGTGCCGATCTACAGCGGCGGCTGGATCTATGGCCAGCTGGCGCCCGATCACAACCGGCTGGGGCTGCGGCCCGATCCGATGCTGAGCGAGCCGGATGCCGTGGGGGCCACCGTTGAGGCCCTGCGCTCCCATGGCCTGGAGGCCGTGGGCTGGCTGGAGTTCGGCCTGATGGCCCCCCGCGACGCGGCCTGGCTGCAAGGCCGGCAGACGCTGCTGCTGCAGGACCGCAACGGCACCACGATCTGGCGAGAGTCCCCCTCCCTGGAGCGGGTCTGGCTCAATCCCAGCCAACCTGAAGTGCGCCGGTTTCTGGTGGACCTGGTGGTGGACAGCTGCCGCCGCTATCGGTTCGACGCCATCCAGTTCGACGATCATCTGGGCTTCCCGGCGGCGTTCGGGTACGACCCCGGCACGCTGGCCCTCTGGCGCAGCACCCCGGCCGGGTCACGGAAACCCCTCCCGGACGAGAACGACCCGGACTGGATCCGCTGGCGGGCCGATCAGGTCACCGAGCTCCTGGTCGCGATCCGGGAAGCCATGCGGCAACAGTGCCCGACGGTACGTCTCTCGGTGGCGCCCAATCCCCAGGATTTTTCGCTGCGCAGCTATCTGGCCGACTGGTCGGCCTGGGTGGAGCGGGGCCTGGTCGATGAGGTGGTGGTGCAGATCTACCGGGCCAACGCCGACGCCGTGGCCCGGGAACTGGCCAACCCCAGCCTGCTGCGGGCGGCACAGCGGGTGCCGCTGCGGATCGGCCTGCTGGCGGGCCTGCGCCAGCAACCCAAGGACCCCGCCACCCTGCAGCAGGAAATGACCCTGTTGCGCGAGGCGGGTGTGGCCGGGATCGATCTGTTTTTCTACGAGTCAGCGCGGATGCACTTCCCGGGGGTGGCGCCAGCCCCAGCCAGCCTCAGCGCTTCACCAGATCGCGCACCCCAGGCAGCCCGTCCACCATCTCCCCCACCAGCACCTGGTCCGTGAGATTGACGAACAGGCCGTTCTCCAGCACTCCCGGCAGGTTGTTGATCTCCTGCTCTAGGCCCGCCGGATCGCTGATGCCGCCAGCGAACTTCACATCCAGCACCAAGTTGCCCTGATCGGTGACCACGGGGCCCGCCTTGCGCACGGCCATGCGCAGCTCCGCCTTGCCGCCCATCTCGTCCAGCTGGCCCTGCACCTGGCGCCAGGCCCCGGGGAGCACCTCCACCGGCAGCAGAAAGCCCAGATTCAGGGTATCCACCAGCTTGGTGGCATCCACCACCACCACGAAGCGCTCGGCGCGGCGGGCCACCAGCTTCTCCTGGACATGACAGGCGCCACCCCCCTTAATCAACTGGAAGAAGGGATCCACCTCATCGGCGCCGTCAATCGCCAGGTCGATGCGCGTGATGGCGTTGAGGCTCTTGAGCGGGATGCCGAGCTCGGCGGCCAGCACCTCGCCCTGGAACGAGGTGGTCACGCCGGTGATATCCCTGAGCTCGCCGCGCTGCAGCTTGGCTCCGAGGCCCTGGATCATCAGGGCGGCGGTGGAACCGGAACCCAGGCCCACCACCATGCCGTCACGGATCTGCTCCACGGCCGCCGCCGCCACGGCCTGCTTCATGCGGTCCTGCAGATCGTCCATCCCGTCCCATGTCGGAGGTGGCTGACGGTAGCAAGCGCGCCGGCCCGGCTCAGCCGGGATGGGGCAGGGCTGCAGGGCGGATCGAGAGCTGCAGCTCCCGCTGGCCGCGCACCACGGTCAGCGGCAGGGGCTGGCCCACCTCCGACGATTCGACCTGCTGCAGCAGGGCCGAAGGATTGATCACCACCTGATCGGCCACGCTCACCACCAGATCGCCGCGCTTAAGTCCGGCCGCCTCGGCGGGACTTTCGGGCAGCACCCGCTGCACCAGGGCGCCATCGCGTTCAGGCAGCTGCAGCAGGGCATCGGGATCGCGGTTGTTCTCGCGGGCGACGCGCGCCGTCAGTGGCACCAGCTGCAGACCCAGATAGGGATGGATCACGGCTCCGCCATCGGCCAGCTGGCCGGCGACCCGCTTGGCCAGGTTGATCGGGATGGCGAATCCCAGACCCGCCCCTGGTCCGGAGCGCACCAGGGTGTTGATGCCGATCACCTCACCACCGGCATTGATCAAGGGGCCACCGGAGTTGCCCGGATTGATGGCCGCATCGGTCTGAATCAGGTCCAGGCGCTTGTCCGAAAAGCCCAGGCTGTTGATGTCGCGATGCAGGCTGCTGACGATGCCGAGGGTGACGGTGCGCTCAAGGCCATAGGGGCTGCCGAGGGCAATGGCCCAGTCCCCCACCTCCAGGGCCTCGGAGTCGCCCAGGGGTGCGGCCGCCAGGGGCTCGCGGCGGGCAATGCGCACCACGGCCAGATCGGTGACGCTGTCGCTGCCGACGACCGTGCCATCCAACTGGCGACCGTCGGCCATCGTCACCTCCACCGTGTCCACCTGATCGACGACGTGGGCATTGGTGAGCACCAGGCCCTTGGCCGCATCGATCACCACCCCGGACCCCTGGCCCCGCTCCCGCATGCTGCTGGCCGGGTCGCCGAACAGATCGCGCAGCAGCGGATCGAGCATGGCCGGATCAAAGGGCTGGCGAGCCACCGCCCGCTCCGTGTCGATGCGCACCACCGAGGGGGCGACGCGACGGGCCGCCTGGGCCACAAAGCTGTGGGAGCCGCCTTCCGGGGGGGCGTCCAGGGCCACCGCCGGCAGGGGACGGGCGAGGCCGACCAGGCCCAGGCAGAGCAGCAGCGCCAGCAGCAGGGCGGGTAGCCGGATCGGATCCTTCTCGGCCCTTGCTGAGCGGCTCAGACCAGCGCGATTCAGGCGGAAACGGGCGGGAGCAGGACTGGTCAGAGCTTGAGAGGCACAAGTCTTGGCAACGCTAGGGGGAATCCGGCGGCGACCAGCGCAGCAGGCGATGCCGGATTCCCCCCGCGGAGGTCAGCTCCAGCAGCCGGGCACCGGGATCCTCCGCCCGCCCCAGCGGGCAGGGCTGCACGGCCGGGAAGGCACAGAGCGTGGAGGGGCAGGCCAGCAGGGGGACCTCAGCCCCCGCAAGCCCCGGAGCCCCGAACTGCCCCTGCCAGTGCTGATGCACGTGACCGAACACCAGACCCCGCAACCGGCCGCAGGACCGCAGCCGATCGAGCAGAACCGGGCCATCGGCCAGGGCGATGGCATCGAGCATCGGATCGCCGATCGCCCGCGGCGGGTGATGCAGCGCCACCAGCAGGGGAAGATCCGAGGCCTGCAGCCTGCGATCCAGCCAGGCCAGCTGGCGGGCCCCGAGCTGACCCTCCAGCCGGCCCGGCAGCTGGCTGTCGAGCAGCAGCACCTGCCAGCCCGCCTCGACGATTTCCGCCGGGGCAATCACGGCCCTCCGCCCCAGGGCCGCCCGTAGCCGCAGGCCGTGATCGTGGTTACCGCTCAGCAGCCAGGGGGGTGGCAGAACGGCCAGGGGGGAGGCGGCCAGCAGCTCACCGAGGCGCACGTAGCCCCCCCAGCTCTCGTCCTGACAGAGATCGCCCGTGATCAGCAGACGATCCGGCCGCAGGCCTTCCGCCTCCAGCTGCCGCCAGGCCTGCTCCAGCGCCAGCCGCACCATCGCCCAGGGGGGCCGCCCCCGGCAGTCGCCGCCTGGATCGGCCAGCAGATGGAGATCACTGAGTTGAAGAATTCGCAAGCGGGTTCGCCGTCCTGCCGCCGCAGCGATTCTGAACCGACCCGCGCGGCCTAAGTTGCCTGAAGTGAATGTCGCCGGCCATGCCGTCCATCCCCCCCGGCGCACGTCAGCGCTGCAGCCTCTGCCAGGTGGAGATTCAGGGGATGGTGGGGGGCAAGGATCTGGTGCACTTCAGCCAAGGGGCTCCCGGCACCCGGGCCAAGCTCTGGGCCCGGGTCTGCCAGTACCTGCAAAGCCCGGAACAGTGCGCCAAATGCCTGAACCAGGATCCAACCCTGCGCGGTCAGGTCAACAGCAGTGACTACTACGCCGAAGCCCCGATCCTGGATGTCGGCGCCAGCTTCGCAAAGGCCTCGGAGCCCGATCCCCTAGGGTGACGAAGTGCCCCGCGGGCACCACCCTTTTCTGTGGTGACATTCCCCTTCAGGGGGCTGTCGCGACGGCCAGGGGCAGTTGCACGACTGCAGGTCCGGCGGGGTGAGCCCCTCCCGCCACCGTTTGCGGCTCGTCGCCTTGCCCCAGCCCATCCCCGAACCTTTCCATCCGGGCGTCGCCTCCGAAACGGCAGCCGATGCCCCGATGGACCCCATGGAGTCAATCCATGGAGCCAACTCCCATGGCCAATCCGGCGCCCCGGCCCTGTCACCCAGTCCGGCATCGCCTGAGCTGGACGCGGCGTTGCAACAGCTGGCCAGCGGCGTGGCCAGCGACTCCGGGCTGACGGTGCTTGCGATCCGGCTGCTCAGCCATCGCATCCCGCTGACGGTGCAGGTTCTGGTGCAGCGGGCCGACGGCCTCGATGTCAGCCTCGATGAATGCGCCCGCTTCAGTGCCCCCCTGGGGGAAGCCCTGGAAGCCTCCGAGCTGCTCGGCCTGTCCTATGTGCTGGAGGTCAGCAGCCCGGGCATCGGCGAGGACCTGGCCTCCGATCGGGATTACACCAGTTTCCGGGGTTTTCCGGTGCAGGTGGTGGTGCGCCAAGCCGAAGGCGGCGGCGAGCAACTGCGCCAGGGTCTGCTGCTCGGCCGCGATGAGCGGATGGTGCTGCTCAACATGCGCGGTCGCACTGTGCGCATTCCCCGCGAAGAGGTGGTGCGTGTGCGACTGATCTGCCCCACCGACGACTCCTGAGTCACCGCAGCGACATCGGCATTTCCCGTTTTCCCTTTCCCCTGCCCCCAGCAACTCCATGGCCCTGGTTCTGCTCCCCGGTCTCAACAACCTGATCGAGGACATCAGCGACGAGAAGAAATTGCCGGCCCAGGTGGTGGAGGCGGCCCTGCGCGAAGCCCTGCTGAAGGGCTACGAGCGCTATCGCCGCACCCTCTACCTGGGCATCAGCGAAGATCCCTTCGAGGAGGATTACTTCAGCAACTTCGATGTCGCCCTTGATCTGGAAGAGGAGGGCTACCGTGTTCTGGCCAGCAAGATCATCGTCGAAGAGGTTGAAAGCGACGATCACCAGATCGCCATCGATGAGGTGCGGCAGGTTGCTGAAGATGCCCAGATCGGCGACACGGTGGTGCTGGATGTCACCCCTGAAAAGGATGATTTCGGCCGCATGGCCGCCGCCACCACCAAGCAGGTGCTGGCCCAGAAACTGCGGGATCAGCAGCGCCGCATGATCCAGGAGGAGTTCGCCGATCTCGAAGACCCGGTGCTCACCGCCCGGGTGATCCGCTTTGAACGGCAGAGCGTGATCCTGGGAGTCAGCAGTGGCCTGGGCCGACCGGAAGTAGAGGCAGAGCTGCCCCGCCGCGACCAGCTACCCAATGACAACTACCGGGCCAATGCCACCTTCAAGGTGTTTCTCAAGGAAGTGAGTGAGGTAGCCAGACGCGGCCCCCAGCTGTTCGTCTCCCGCTCCAATGCCGGGCTGGTCGTCTACCTCTTCGAAAACGAAGTGCCGGAGATCCAGGAGGGTTCCGTGCGGATCGTGGCCGTGGCGCGTGAGGCCAATCCCCCCTCCAGGGCCGTCGGTCCCCGCACCAAGGTGGCCGTCGACAGTGTTGAGCGCGAAGTCGACCCCGTCGGAGCCTGCATCGGCGCCCGCGGCTCCCGCATCCAGCAGGTGGTCAACGAACTGCGGGGCGAGAAGATCGACGTGATCCGCTGGTCTCAGGATCCAGGTCAGTACATCGCCAACTCTCTCAGTCCCGCCCGGGTCGAGATGGTGCGGCTGGTGGATCCCGAAGGCCATCACGCCCACGTGCTTGTGCCACCGGATCAGCTCAGCCTGGCCATCGGCCGCGAAGGTCAGAACGTGCGTCTGGCCGCCCGCCTGACCGGCTGGAAGATCGACATCAAGAACGCTCAGGAGTACGACCAGGCCTCCGAGGATCGGACGGTGTCCGGACTGATCGCCCAGCGCCAGGAGGAGGAGGCCCTGCAGGCCGAGGCGGAAGCCCGTCTCCAGGCCGAGCAGGCCGCCCGGGCCGAAGAGGACGCCCGCCTGCGGGAGCTCTATCCCCTGCCTGAGGATGAGGAGGAGGAAGAAGGCGAAGCCGGGCTCGACGCCGATGTGGAAGGCGAGGTGGAAGGCGAGAGCAGCGCGGAGCTCGCCGACGCGACAACCGCCGGCGACAGCGAAGTCGAGGCTGCCGCTGACGATGCCGGCAGCGAAGCGGAGCTCGATGGCGAAGGCGAGGCCAGCCTCGATGGCGAAAGCGAGGCCAGCCTCGACCCGGCCCGGTGAGCGCCCGGAGCTCGCGGCCGGTGCTGCGCCGCTGTGTGGCCTGCCGCGACCTGCGCGATCGCCAGCTGCTCTGGCGGCTGATCCGCCAGGTTGACGGCAGCATCACGCTCGATCAGGGGATGGGCCGCTCGGCCTATCTCTGCCCGGATCGGGCCTGCCTCGAGGAGGCCAAACGGCGCAAGCGACTGCAACGGTCGCTTCGCTGTCAGATTGCGGATTCCATCATCGCGACCCTCGACGCACGACTCGAGGCGAACGACACCGCAACCGCTAAGGCAAGATGATCACTGGTCGCAGTGTGCGTGCGGCCCGGTGGCACACCCGTTGCCCCGTTCGGCGCCCCTGTGGCCCTGACCGGAGCCCACCCGTGGCCACGCCCCTTCGGAGACCTGAATGACCAGCAGCGGCAAAGTCAGAATTTACGAGTTGTCACGGGACCTGGGCCTGGACAACAAGGACGTGCTCGATGCCGCCGAAAAGCTGTCCATCGCAGCCCGGAGCCACAGCAGCTCGATCAGCGATGACGAAGCTGCGCGCATCCGTGACGTGCTGGTCAGAAGCGCTGGAGGTGGCACCGCCTCCACGGCGCCTGCCGCTGCCAAAACAATCCTCTCGGTGAAGAAAGCGGGCATCGACCAGACCGACCAGCTCCCAGCCCAGGCCAGCGCACCGGTGGCCAAGCCCACCCCGCCGCCAGCCAAGCCCAGCGCACCCGCGGCCAAGCCGAGTGCCCAGCCGGTCCGGGCCAGCGCGCCGCCAACCGTGATCAGTCCGCCCCCGGGCCGACCCAGTCCGCCCCCGGCCCGCCCGGCGGCGCCAGCGCGGCCTCCGGCCGGAGCAACGGCACCCCAGCGGCCTGCGGCCAAGCCGGCCACAGCCCCGGTCGTCGTCAAGCCCGCTGCGGGCCAGCCCAAACCCGCGGCCGCCAAGCCGGTCACGCCTACAGCGTCCGCGGCCGCCCCGGGACGCCCCCAGAGCGCTCCCCAGCCCAAGCCGCCGGTCCAGGTGGTCACAGCCATTAAGCCCGCCCCTGGCCCCAGCCAGCCCAGCGCCAGGCCCAATGGTCCGCCGCCCCGACCGGTGGCCAGCCCGGATCGACCGGCCGCAACTCCAGTTCGCCCGGTGGCCGGCCCGAGCGCGAGTCGCCCGGTCGCCGCTCCAGCCCGCCCCGCCGCCCCCGGCCCCGC
>JBAPUA010000005.1:0-8361 GCA_049282435.1 Cyanobium sp.
GAGCTACCTCGAGAGCGTGAATCCGGCCCAGAGCCGCTGGCGGGGCGACTGTTTCGTGTTCGATCAGCGGGTGGCGGTGAATCGGCAATTGCAGCCGAGCGACCACAGCCTCTGCCACGGTTGCCGCATGCCCCTGTCCCCCGCCGACCGAACCCTGCCGAGCTACCTGGAGGGTGTGAGCTGCCGCCACTGTGTCGATCGCCTTACGCCTGACGATCGGCAACGCTTCAGCGAACGCCAGCGCCAGGTGGTGCTGGCCCGCCGGCGTGGCGAGGACCACATCGGACAGGTGTTCCCCCCGGGGCCCTAGATGCTGGGCGATCCTGCCCGGATCGATGGTCGCGTCGATGCGATGGGGATCGGTATCGTTGGGCGGCCAAGACGGGTAATGCGCCAGGCATTAAAGGATTGGCATGGCCGAATTGATGGAGCTGGTTTGATCGGTTCGATGCAGTCTTTCCCGGTTTCGTGATCCGTTGTTGATGGTCCATGGCCTGCTTGTCCAGAGCTCAGGCGTTTCGTCTCCGCTGAACCAGGCCCTGCCGACTTGCCGTGCCGGCAGGTCTCCATTGACAGCATCATCGTCTTCCGCTCAAGGCTTGGCACAGTCGGCTCCGTCTGCGGTTGTGCCACATTGGCTGGGCTATCGAGCCGGACCCCGCAGACAGGCATGGCCGATCAGCTCCCCTGGGCAAGTCCGCTGACGGCGCTGGCCCCCATCGTGGGAATGGTGGCGGTACTGCCGTTGGCCTACGTCCTCTGAGCATGGTCGTCCCGCTGCCGTCAGGGCCTGGCGACGGTCCGCCGATCCTGTGGAGCTTCCGCCGCTGCCCCTACGCCATCCGGGCCCGCCTGGCCCTGGCGACCGCCGCTATCGCCGTCGAGCTGCGGGAGGTGAACCTGGGCTGCAAGCCGCCGGAGTTGCTGGAGGCCTCGGCCAGCGGCACCGTGCCCGTGCTGGTGACACCGGCCGCCTCGCTAGCACAGCCGGCTGACGGGCCAGCCCCGCCGATCGACATGCCAGCCCCGCCGCTGGTGGAAAGCCTGGACATCATGCGCTGGGCCCTCGAGCATCACGATCCCGGGGATTGGCTGCGGCAGGGCGATGCCGACGCCCAGGCCCGGATGCAGGAGCTGCTGGCGGCCTGCGATGGTCCCTTCAAGCACCACCTCGACCGCTTCAAATACGCCAGCCGCCATGCCGCTGCCGATCCTGAGGTCCATCGGCGGGCGGGGCTGGCCCTGCTGCGCGACTGGAATGCCCGGCTGACCGCAGCCGCTGCGGTCGATGGCGCGATCGGCTGGCTGCTGGGTCCACGCTCCTGTTTGGCCGACTGGGCCCTGCTGCCGTTTGTGCGCCAGTTCCGCCTGGCGGATCCCGCCGCGTTTGCGGCCGCAACGGATCTGGCCGCAGTTCAGGTCTGGCTGGAGCGCTTTCAGCAGGGGCCGGAGCTGGCGGCGGTGCTGGCCGAGCCCTGGGGGCCCCGCAGTCCCTGGCGATCCCCGCGCTGGCTCTATCACCTGGCGCTGCCTGAGGACTGGGCCGAGGCCCTGCCGCGGCAGCAGTACCGCCGATCCAGCCGCGGCCTCAGCCTCGAGCAGGTCGGCTTCATCCACGCCAGCTATGCCCACCAGCTGGGTGATACGTTTCGGCGCTTCTACGCCGATCTGCCCCGGGTGCTGTTGCTGACGCTGGATCCCCAGCGCCTGGCCGCCGCCGGTGTGGCGGTGCGGGCGGAGGCGGCGCCCGGGGGCCAGGAGCTGTTCCCCCATCTGTATGGGCCCCTGCCCCTGACCGCGGTGCTGGCGGTGGAGAACTGGCGACCAGCGCCGAGGTCGGCCCCATGAGGGCGCTGGACCTGGCGGCGCTGGAACAGTGGGCCACAGCCCGGGAGCTGCTGCTGCGCCTGCGGGTGGGACGCCGCCTGGGAATCTGGGGGCTGCGCGTGGCGGTGGCCCGGCCGCTGGGTCCCGGCCGGGCCCAGCTGCTCGGTGAGCTCAAGGGCTGGGCCCTGCCCACTGCCGCCGGCCTGCAGCTCGACACGATGCGGGTGCAAGGGCAGGACACCGCGTGGGTGGGTTCGCTGATCTGGGCCGCCACCTTTGCCTGGGCCCTGGAGGCCACCCCCTGCCGCAGCGCCAGGCTGCTGGCGATCCACGATGACGATCGCCAGCACCGGCGGCTGGTGCGCTATTTCAGCGGCCTTGGCTTCGAGCCGGTGCGCGAGCTGGGGGCCGGCCCGGCCGATCTCCCCCTGCGGCTGATCTGGGGCGGGGCGGGACTGCTGATGCGCGGGGACTGCTCCGAGGGCCTGCGGCGCTGCCAGCGGCGGCTGCAGCGGGCCGATCACGATCAGATCAGGGCGGCGTGGTAGCTGCTGCGCACCAGGGGGCCGCTGCGCACATCGGCGAAGCCCATGGCACTGGCGATCCGCCCCAGCTGCTCGAACTCCTGCGGCGGCCAGTAACGGGCCACCGGCAGGTGGACCAGGGAGGGTCGCAGATACTGGCCGAGGGTCAGGCGCTGGCAATCCACACGGCGTAGATCCTCCATGGCGGCGATCACCTCCTCCAGGCTCTCGCCCAACCCCAGCATCAGGCCGGACTTGGTGGGAATGGCCGGGGCCAGCTCCCGGGCCGCCGCCAGCAGGTCGAGAGAGCGCCGATAGGTGGCGCCGCGCCGCACCTCACCCTGCAGCCGCTCCACGGTTTCGAGGTTGTGGTTGAAGCAGACCGGAGCGGCGGCCAGCACCGCCGCCAGCCGCTGGCGCTGGGCCTGGCGGCCGGCGCTCGCGTCGCGATGGCCGCCCCAGAAATCGGGGGTGAGCACCTCAATCGCCACCGCGGGCCGGCGGCGGCGGATCGCTGCCATGGCGTCTCTGAACAAACTGGCACCGTGGTCGGCCAGGTCGTCGCGGGCGACGGCGGTCAGCACCACGTAGCTCAACTCCAGATCGGCGACGGCCGCCGCCACCCGCTCCGCTTCGCCGGGGTCGACGGGGGTCGGGGCCTGGCCCTTGTCCACCTGGCAGAAGGCACAGCTGCGGGTGCAGATCGGTCCGCCCAACAGGAAGGTGGCCGTACCGGCGGCGTAGCACTCGGCCCGGTTGGGGCAGCGGCCCTCCTCGCAGATCGTGTGCAGCCGCTGCTGCCGCACCACGCCCTGGACCGTTTCCAGGGCGGAGGCGTCCCCGACGGGGCGCCGCAACCAGGCCGGCAGGCGCTCGCTGGGCCGGAGACTGCTGTAGCGGCTGGTGGGCTGGCTCATCGGCGGCGGGATCGGGCGAACCTCAGGGTCAGCTGGCAAGGGCTCATTCCACCGGACGGCGCCCCTCGAACGCCCGCGCCAGGGTCACTTCATCGGCGTAGTCCAGTTCACCCCCCACCGGCAGGCCGTAGGCGATGCGGCTGACGACGGTGAAGGGCTTGAGCAGCCGGGCCAGATAGAGGCTGGTGGTGTCGCCCTCCACACTCGGCGTCAGCGCCAGGATCACCTCGCTGATCTCCTCGCGGTCGACCCGGGCCACCAGGGGCTGGATCTGCAGCAGTTCCGGGCCGATGCCATCCATCGGTGAGATCAGTCCCCCCAGCACGTGGTAGCCGCCGTGGAACTCCCGGGAGCGCTCCATCGCCAGCAGATCGCGGGAATCGGCCACCACGCAGATCTGGCCGTTGCGCCGCTCCTCGTTGCGGCAGATCTCACACAGGGGTTCGGCCGAGAGGTGGAAGCAGCGCTGGCACTGACCCACCTGGCTGCGGGCGGCCAGCAGGGCATCGGCAAAGGTGCGGATCTGTTCCTCCGGCTGGCGCAACAGGTGCAGGGCCAGCCGTTGGGCGGTGCGGGGACCGATGCCCGGCAGCCGCTCGAACTGGTCGATCAGCCGGGCCAGGGGTCGGGTGAAACCGCTCAGAACCGCAGTGCAGGTGGCTCGAATCTAGGGACGCCGGCCAGGCCCTGCCCCGGGGGGCCGCCGCAGGGTGAGAATGCCCGTAGCTGCTGTAATGCCATGGGCCCCGATGCCCGCCGCTTCCCCTGGTTCCGCCACTGGGCGCCGAGGACGTGGCTGCCCCTGGTGCTCACGCTGGTGATCGGCCTCTCGCTGGTGGGCTGCAGCGCCGCCGCCGCCGGCCTCAACTCCTTCGCCAGCCCCGATGGCCGCTACGCCTTCCTCTACCCCACCGGCTGGACGCGGGTGCAGGTGAGCGGCGGACCCCAGGTGGTGTTCCATGACCTGATCAACAGCGATGAAACCCTCAGCCTGGTGATTTCCGAGGTCACCCCCGATCGCGATCTGGAGCAGCTGGGCAGTGCGGTCGCCGTGGGTGAGAAGCTGCGCCGCACTGTGATCGCCCCGGAGGGCAGCGGCCGCCAGGCCGATCTGGTCGAGGCGCGCCAGCGGGAGCTGGGGGGACGCACCTTCTACGACCTGGAATACGCCGTGCACCTGGCGGATCGGGATCGTCATGAGCTGGCGACCGTCGTTGCTGACCGGGGCCGGCTCTACACCTTCGCCGCCAGCACCAATGAGCTGCGCTGGCCGCGGGTCAAGGAGCTGTTCGAGCGGGTGATCGGTTCCTTCACCCTGCAGATCTGATGGCCGTCGCCGATGGCGATGTGCTCGTCATCGGCGCGGGCCTGGCGGGCTGCCTGGCGGCCCTCGCCCTGCAGGATCAGGGTCTGGCGGTCACGGTGGTGGCGCCGCCCCAGCGGGCCGTCGCTTCGTATTGCAGCTATGGCGGCGTGACCGGCTGGGCGGCCCTGCCCGGCCGGCTGGGGGAGGCGATGCTGCGGGCGCCCGACCGCTGGCGCGCCCTGGAGCAGCGCCATGGCTGCCTGGGCTGGCGGCCCTGTGAGCTGAGCCTGCACTGGTCTGAGACGGATGCCGATGCCGCCGGCCCCCTGGTGGAGCGTCTGCAGGCCCAGCTGAGCGCGGCTCGCCGGCTACCGCAACGGCTGGTGCTGCCCTTCGGCCGGGTCGATGGCGTGCGCCTGGCCCAGGCCCTGCCCCTGGCGCTGGAGCGCTGCGGCATCCGCCGGCGGCTTGACGCGGTGGTCAGCCTGGAGCCGCTGTCACCGCGGGGCTGGCGCCTGAATCTGGCGGCGGGCGACCACCTGGAGGCCCCCCGGGTGCTGCTGGCCGCCGGTCCCGCCAGCGCCGCGCTGTGGCCGGCGCTGGCGGCACGCCAGCCCCCGGCCCTGGGGATGAGCTGGTCGGGGGCCCTGGCGCTCGAGGCCGGCGCCTGTGCGCCGCAGGATCTGCCGGCCGGTGCCGCTGAAGGAATCGTGATGCCGCTGCTGGGTCAGCGCCAAGCCCTGGAGGGCCGCTGCAGCCGACTGGAGCGGCCGGAATGGATCGTCGATGCCGGACTGGCGCCGCATGGTGACGGCTGGTGGCTGGGCCAGATCACTGTGGTGGCACCGGCGGGGGCGGCCTGCAGCGCGCCCGATCCGATCTGGATGGAGGCGGAGTTGCGCCGCCAGCTGCGGGCTGTCTGGCCCTGGCTGGCGGACCTGCCGGGGCGGTTGGCGGTGGTACCGGTGGGCTTCCCCGGCGCCGCTGGTCCGCTGTTCGGTGCTGTGGACGGTGCGCCGGGGCTGTGGGGATGGGCCGGTTTTCAGGGCGCCTTTGCCCTGATGCCGGTGCTGGCCCCCGATCTGGCCAGAGCCATCGCTGGGACGCCCTGAGCTGACAGCTGGCCGGAAAGGTTCCATGCTGGCTGCCATGGAGTCTGTCAGTCCGCCCTCCCCGGCCCGTCGCCGCTGGCTCCATCAGGCCAGTGAGCACTGGCGCGGGCTGGGGCCGCGGCGGCAGCTGGGTCTGGTGCTGGCGGCAATGACCACGGCGGTCGGCGCCTGGACCGTGTTCTGGCTCGTGCCGACTGAGGTGGTGGGCCGGGGTGTGCTGCTGTTGCCCGACAACGCCGGCCTGCTCGATGCCCGCGCCGCAGGGCAGGTGCGTCGGATCCCGGTCGGTGTGGGGGATCGGGTGCGCCGGGGTCAGGTGCTGCTGGAGCTCTACCTGCCGGTGCTGGAGAAGCAGCTGGAGCAGCAGCGCGCCAACCTGCGCGAACTGGAACGCCAGAACCTGGCCCTCGATCGGCGCGATCGCCTGCGGCTGGAGACGGAGCAGCGGGCGGTGGACACCGCCCTGGCCAAGCTGCGCGGTGATGCCGAGCGCTATAGCGCCCTGCGCGCCACCTATGCCGAGAAGCTCAGAAATCTGCAGTGGCTGAGCCGGCGCGAGGTGGTGGCGCCCCTCTCCACCGAGGTGGTGAGCGTCGAGCAGGGACTGACCACAACCGGGGTCAACCTCGATCAGGTGCGCATCGAGGACAAGAAGGTGCTCAGCGCCTACCAGCAGGTCAAGCTCTCGATCGAAACCGAGGCCCTGCAACGCCGCTACCAGATCGATGACCTGCGCCGCCAGATCCGGGTCACCGAGGCCCGCCTCGCCTACGACGGCCAGCTCCATGCCGACCGCGACGGCGAGGTGCTCGACCTGCAGGTGATCCCCGGCCAGACGGTGGCGGTCGGCCAGCGGCTCGGCACGATCGGCCGCCTGCCATCAGGCCTGCCGCTGCGGGCGGTGTCCTATTTCGCACCGGCCGATGCCCGGCGGCTCAAGCCCGGCATGCCCGTCGAGGTGGTGCCTCAGTGGAATCAACGGGGCCGTTTCGGCGGCATCGTCGGCAAGGTCCGCCAGGTCAATGTGCTGCCGGCGACGGAGGAGGACATCTCAACCACGATCGGCAACCCCCAGCTGGCCCGCTCCCTGACTGAGGGCGGTCCGGTGATGCGGGTGCTGATCGCCCTGGAACGGGATCCCCGCAGCCGTGACGGGTTCCTCTGGACCCTCTCCGGCGGCAGCGATGTGTTTCCGGTGCGGGAGGGCCTGACCGTGGAGAGCCACGCCTATGTGGAATGGCGCACGCCACTGTCCTACCTGCTGCCCGGTCTGCGCTCGATCACCGGCGGCTATCGCAGCCACGCCATCGACAGCCAGTGGAAGCGGGGCCTGGAGCAGCCGGGGGCGGCCGGATGGTGAAACCACCTCCCTCCTCGTCGCAACTGTTCCGCCAGGAGCTCCCCTGGCTGGTGGCCGAGGTGGCGCTGCTGCTGGTGATCGCCAACGCCAACGCGCCGGAACTGTGGTTCTGGTTCGTGGTGCTCCTGGTGATCCTGGCGTATCGGATCGAGCGCTTCCTGGCCTCCGGCGATCACCCAGGCCCCTAGTGCACCGTCCCGGATGTAAATGTTAGAATGCAAGGTATACCCAAGTGCATCAGATCCATGCCTCTTGGCCGCCCAATGCCTCCTCTGGTGCTTTCAGAGGATGATGTTCGTGGACTTCAGATTATCGCCAATTCACGCTCAATGCCACATGCTCTCGTGCAACGAGCCCAAATAGTTCTGGCTTGTGGCGCCGGTGAAACGAACACAACGATTGCCAAGCGAATGGGCGTCACGGGGATGACCGTAGGGAAATGGCGAAAGCGCTACCGGGAGTTCGGCATTGAGGGCCTGCATGACGAGCTACGTCCCGGCCGTCCCCGCACCTATGAGGACGACAAGGTAGCCGAAGTGATCAACCGAGCGCTGCAGACAAAGCCCAGCGATGGCAGCACCCAATGGAGCGCCCGCTCCCTCGCCGCTGAAACCGGAATCTCCAAAAGTACAGTCCATCGCTGGCTCAAGATATTTTGCCTCCAACCCCATCGCCAGAAGACATTCAAAATCTCGACAGATCCCTTCTTTGTCGAGAAGGTCAAGGACATCGTCGGCCTCTACCTGAACCCCCCTGAGAAGGCAGTGGTGCTCTGCGTCGACGAGAAAACCCAGGTGCAGGCTCTCGATCGAACCCAGCCACTGCTGCCGATAGGTCTGGGATACGTGGAGGGAGTAACCCACGACTACATCCGACACGGCACCACCACCTTGTTTGCCGCTCTTGACGTAGCCACCGGTCAGGTGATCACGCAGTGCAAGCCGCGACACCGTCATCAGGAATACCTTAGCTTTCTACGCCAGATTGAGAAATCGGTTCCCGCCGATCTCGATCTCCACTTGATCGTGGACAACTACGCGACCCACAAGCATCCAAAAGTACGCGCTTGGCTGTCACAGCACTCACGGTTTCATGTGCATTACACACCAACGTACGCCTCATGGCTGAATCAGGTGGAACGCTGGTTTGGAATCATCACGCAAAGAGCGATTCGACGTGGCAGCTTCTCCAGTGTCAAAGAGCTGATCGCCAAAATCGAGCAGTTTGTCGCGGCCTACAACAAAAATACCGCTCCATTCATCTGGACCGCCACAGCGGACTCGATCTTTGAAAAGCTACAAAGACTTTGCTCGCG
>JBAPUA010000006.1:0-23446 GCA_049282435.1 Cyanobium sp.
TGAAGATGGCCCAGCCCCGGTACCCCATCAGATGGGGCACCAGAAAACGGGTGAAGGAGAAGGCCGTGGCCTGCCTGGGATCCCGCTGTCGCTGAAACACCCCCAGGGCCTCCAGCTGGGGGGTGACGATCGGCGAGATCGCCAGGGGCAGGGAGCTGTGCTGAACCAGGCTGTCGATCAGCACGGCGGTGGCGGCCCGCTCCCGTGGATCGTAGCCGATGAAGATGGCGATGGGGGTTTGCATTGGGGCGACCACAACCATCACCGGCGAGATTCAGTCATATTTTAAAATATCTCACAACCGGCTCTCCACAGCTCCGGTCACCCCTGCACGGCGAACGATCCACGCGGTGGCCGGTCATCGATCAAGGGTTGACAGGTCTTCTCAACCACGGGATGCCTCGACAACCGATTCACCCCCATGGCGGCAGAGCACTGAAACCATCCGCAGACAGCCAATCCTGTGGGCGTCCTGACTCATACGGGCCAGTGGCTTATCGCGCTGTAGCTGGATCAGGGTCAACCTGATTGCAGATAGGCCACCAGAAAAAATCTGAGCTGGATCGACCAGATCAAAGTACCGATGAAACCCAGCATCCAGAAAGAGAAGATTCCATCCTTACGCTGAGGCAATAAACAGGACAGACCGCCCACCCAGCCAAGAACGACTGTGGGAGCAAAATGAATGGCATAAATCCAGTCATGGTAAGCAAGCGACTGATGCAGCAGCGGAATGAACAGCCACAACTGACCTGCCGCCAGGATCAACAGAATCTGGCATCGGACACCCTGAAACCGGGACAGGGCAATGGCGAACAGGATGACGCCGACGATCCAGATGGCGGCATGCTCCAGCACATGGGAAAGTGCCATCTCGGAGGAGAGCACCGTCGATCCAGACTTCTGCCAGATCAACAGCCGCAGGCTGTCCAGCACCCCGTGATGGCTGGGGGTTGTGTCTGCCGTCAACCCCATGCGGCCAAACAGGGTGCTGCCCGTGAGGCCGGATGGAAAGCGCAGATTGGCCGAAATCCGCTGGATCCAGTAGAGCAGCATCCCGATCCCCAGAGGCAGAAAAAGACTGCGCAGGGAAGCCTGAATCGGCGCATCCAGGCGCAGACGCTGGAGCGCGAAAACACTCAACAGGCAAAAAGCACCGAGAATCGGATACGTCCAGGCCGCAAGAAACCATACAAACCACAGGCCCCATGGCCGTCGCCCCATGCCAGCAGGCCTGCGCCACCAGCCAGGCAGCAGCACCACACCAAGTAGCAGCAGCAAAAGCCCCAGATAATCAGGTTCGTCAATCAAGACATAACGCAGAACCGCCTGATTGGTGATGGCCATCGCATAGGCCACAGCAAAGGAAAGCTGCCGATAGCCCGATTTCTTTGCAACGAAACAGGCACTAGCCAAGTGACCCAGCAACACACCAATGCCAACGACATAGCCCAGCGACCAGATGAGCTTGAAGGCACGAAAACCCGGCTCGCCAAACCAGTGGTAAGATGGCCAGTAAATAAGGAGATAAAGAGGAGGGTAAGACTGATAAATCTCCGTCGATTGGATGACATGATCAGCAGACAGGTAATGACTGCCCAAAGGGAAGAAACCACCCCAGGCAAACAAGCCAAAATTTTCCCAGGCCTGCACGGCCCTCAGGGTCTCGTGACCGAACATATAAAGACTGTCGGCCAGTCCCTCGGCCAACAGTCGCGAGAACGTCAGCCCGGTGACCACCGCCAGCAGCGCCACCAGGGGCAGACGTCGCCGCCACGTCTCGGCCTGAGCCTCAGACCGCCATCCCGGCGGGATCAGGGTGGCGGCGGCCAGACCCTGCAGAGGTTTCCAGGCCATGAATGACAGGAGGCGTTCGCATCGCGGAAACCTACTGATCGGAAGGCCCCTGGGGATGTCGTCCCGGCTGCCTCACCCTCGCCTCGATACCATCCGGCCATGAGCTTTCTCGCCGGCCTCAACGACGCCCAGCGCCGGGCCGTGGATCACCACACCGGCCCCCTGCTGGTGGTGGCCGGTGCCGGCAGCGGCAAGACCCGCGCCCTCACCCATCGCATCGCCCACCTGATCGGCCACCACGGCGTCGATCCCAGCGAGCTGCTGGCCGTCACCTTCACCAACAAGGCCGCCCGCGAGATGAAGGAGCGGCTGGAGCTGCTGCTGGCCCAGAAGCTGGCCCAGAGCCAGCACGGCCAGCCCTGGAGCACCCTGGGGCAGATCCAACAGAAACAGCTGCGCAGCCGCATCTACCGCGAGGTGATCAAAGAGCTGTGGATCGGCACCTTCCATGCCCTGTTCGCCCGGCTGCTGCGCTTCGACATCGACAAGTTCAAGGATCCCGAGGGCCTGAGCTGGACCCGCCAATTCTCGATCTACGACGAGAACGACGCCCAGAGCCTGGTCAAGGAGATCGTCACCCAGGAGCTGGGGCTCGATCCCAAGCGCTTCGAGCCCAAGAAGGTGCGCTGGGCGATCAGCAACGCCAAGAACCAGGGCTGGCTGCCGGAGCAGATGGAGGCCAACGCCGACGGGCTGCGCGATCGCAAGATGGCCGAGGCCTACCGCCTCTACCGGCGCGCCCTGGCGGCCAACAACGCCCTCGACTTCGACGACCTGCTGCTGCTGCCGGTGCAGTTGCTGCGCCAGAACGAGCAGGTTCGCTCCTACTGGCATCGCCGCTTCCGCCATGTGCTGGTGGACGAATACCAGGACACCAACCGCACCCAGTACGACCTGATCAAGCTGCTGGTCACCGATGGCCAGGACCCCGAGACCTACGACAACTGGTCCGGACGCTCGGTGTTCGTGGTCGGGGACGCCGATCAGAGCATCTACAGCTTCCGCGCCGCCGACTTCACGATCCTGATGGGCTTCCAGGACGACTTCGGCGACCGCGCCCCCGACGAGGCCACCCGCACGATGGTGAAGCTGGAGGAGAACTACCGCTCCACCGCCACGATCCTGGAAGCGGCCAACGCCCTGATCGCCCACAACAGCGAGCGAATCGACAAGGTGCTGCGGCCCACCCGCGGCGAAGGCGAGCCGATCAGCCTGACCCGCTGCGACGACGAGATCGCCGAGGCCGAAGCGGTGGTGCATCGCATGCGCATGCTCGATGCCGCACATCCCGACCTGCGCTGGGGCGATATGGCCGTGCTGTATCGCACCAACGCCCAGTCCCGGGCGATGGAGGAATCGCTGGTGCGCTGGGGCATCCCCTATCTGGTGGTGGGCGGTCTGCGCTTCTACGACCGCCGCGAGATCAAGGATGTGCTGGCCTACCTGAAGCTGCTGGTCAATCCGGCCGACACCGTCAGCCTGCTGCGGGTGCTGAACACCCCCAAGCGGGGCATCGGCAAGACCACGATCGAGCGGCTCACTGACGCCGCCAATCAGCTGGGCATTCCCCTGTGGGATGTGGTCAGCGATGCCGAGGCGGTGCGCTCCCTCGGCGGCCGCTCGGCCAGGGGGCTGCTGCAGTTCCATGAACTGGTCTGCGATCTGCAGCGCCGCGCCCAGGAGGCCCCCCCCTCCGAGCTGGTGCAGCGGGTGATGGAGCAGAGCGGCTATGTGGCCGAACTGCTGGCCGAGGGCTCCGATGAAGCCGAAGACCGGCGCCGCAACCTGGGCGAACTGGTCAACGCCGCACTCCAGTACCAGGAGGAAAACGAGGAGGGATCCCTGGAGGATTTCCTCGCCTCCGCCGCCCTGGCCAGCGACGCCGACAGCAAGGACACCGAGCAGAACCGGGTGACGCTGATGACGCTGCACGCCAGCAAGGGACTGGAGTTCCCGGTGGTGTTTCTGGTGGGGCTGGAGCAGGGGCTCTTCCCCAGCTACCGCTCCCTCGATGACCCCGCCTCCCTGGAGGAGGAACGGCGGCTCTGCTACGTGGGGCTGACCCGGGCCAAGGAGCGGCTGTTCCTCTCCCACGCCTGCGAACGGCGCCTCTGGGGTGGCATCCGCGAGCCGGCGGTGCCGTCGGTGTTTCTCTCCGAGCTGCCGAGCGAACTGCTCCAGGGCGACATCCCCCACAGCGGCGGCGCCGCGATCCGCCGCGAGCAGCGCCTCGAACGTCTGACCCGGGTCGACCGCCCCGAGAGCCGCCAGGTGGAGAGCGGCGGCGAGGCCGGAGCTCCCAGCAACGCCGTGCGCCGCCGCAGCGGCAGCCGCACCTGGGCGGTGGGCGACCGCCTGCGCCACGCCAGCTTCGGCGAAGGCCGGATCACCCACCTGTTCGGCAGCGGCGAGAAGGTCTCGATCGCCGTCAAGTTCGAGGGCATGGGACCGAAGATCCTTGATCCGCGGCTGGCACCGATCGAGCCGCTGCAGCCATGAGCAGCCCGTCAGCTCCCGCTGCAGCGAGCGGGCCAGCCTCCGAGCCGCTGCGGATCCTGGTGGCCAGCGGCGGCCTGATCCACCTGGTGCACCAGCTGGCCGTGATCGCCTCCCTGCCGGAAGTGCTGACCGTGGGAGGGAATGAAACCTCCGGTGCTCCGCCCAGCATCGGCATCTGGCTCACCGGAGTGATCCGCCAGGAGCCCCGCGCCCTGGCGGCCCTGGAACAGGCGATCGAACGCTGGCTGGTGCTGCTGCGCAGCCAGCGACCCCACTGTTTCGGCGCCATCCGCCTCCTGGCCCAGGAACCCGAGGCAGGCATGGGGCACTGGGATCTGCTCTGCCTCAACAACCAGTGGCAGCGGGGGCAGCGCCAGCTGCTGCAGCTGCGCTCGATCCGGCAGCTGGTGGTGTGCGGGGATGGCCTCGGCATCTACTACCGCTGCGCCCGGGAGCTGCGGGCGATCCTGCCCAGCCTGCTGAACCGGCTCATCGCCGAACCGGAGCGCCAGGTGCGCTACGTGCTGAGCGGCCGGCAACCGATCTGGCACCGCCCGCCCCAGACCCCGATCGAGCCCCCCCTGAAAGGCCGGGCCGACCTGTTTGATCTGCTGGTACAGAGCCAGCGCGCCGCAGCCCGACAGGAGCTGGACTTCTGCGTGACCGCCACCGACGCCCAGCGGCCTCTGTGGATCTGCTCCGTTCCCAACCTGGCTCACCAGTTCCACGATCGCCGCATCCCGTTCTCGGTGCTGGTGAGCTGGCAACGCCAGCTGCAACACCGGCTGGGCTTCGATCCCTGCCGCGATCGAATGCTGCTGATCGACCATCCCAAGGCACCGGCCGATGGCAGCTTCGGCCCCATGGAACTCCCCTGGCTGGCGGGTCCGCTGCGCTCAGCCGTCAGCCTGGAGGTGATGGTGCGGTTGCTGCAGGAGCAACAAGCCGGAAGGCGCGTCATCGTGGCGGGGCTCACTTCGGCGCTCTACGGCGTCAGCCAGCTCACCGGAGCCGAAGTCAGCTGGCTGAGCCTGGCGCCGCTCTGGCGCCACAACCCGCTCTACCGCCGTCAACCGCTGGAGTTCCTGCATCGCTGCCTACGGGTGACCCGGATGGCCCTGCTGACCGGTTCCTCCCCGGGGCGACCCCAGCAGGTCAGCGGTCAGTAGCGCACCTGCCAGGGCCAGCGATCAGGGATGCACAGGAACTCGTCGTTGCTGCCGCAATCCAGGGTGAACGAGCCCAGGAGGCGCAACACCAGCCAGTAGTGGACCGTCACCACCAAGGCCGGCGCCGCAGCCCAGAAGCAACGCTGCCGCTGCAACCAACCCAGCCAGAGGATCAACAGGTAAAGGCCCACCGGATCCACCAGGCGACTGGTGATCGGCGCCAGCAGGTTCCAGTGCAGCGATAGCTGCAACAGGCAGAAGAACAGAGCAAACACCGCCAGGCAGCGACTGCGATCGCAGGCCAGCAACTGCCGCCAGCCCAGACGCCGGCGCCAGCACGCCAGCACCACCCCCAGGGCCATGGCCAGCTGGAGCCGGATCACCTCCGGCCGCAGGGCATAGGTGGGGAAATAACTCTCCTGGGTGCTGTAGACCCGCAGCTTCTCCAGTGCCTGGGGTGCCGCCAGGAGCACCAGCAGCCCCAGGGCGGCCACGGCGGGCAGCAGCACCCGCCAGTGCAGGCGCAGCACCGAACGAACCGCCAGCAGCCGGGGCACGAGGGCCAGGACCAGGGTGAGCGGAAAGCTGGTGTGCACCGTGGCCGCCAGGCCGGTGGCCAGGGCCAGGGGCCAGCGCCTGATCCTGGCCAGGCGAGCGGCCCAGAGCAGCAACGGCAGCAGCAGCAGGGTCATCAGGGCCTGGCGACTGACGCCGTTCTGCAGAAAGTTGCGCAGCAGCGGACTGCACACGATCAACAGGCTCCACCAACCACCCCAGGCCCGGGCTTGCCAGAGGCGGGCCAAGAGCAAGGGAGCGGCGGCATAGCCGGCCACCACTAGGCCCTGCACCATCGACATTCGATACGGGAGACGCACGATCAGCGGCGCCATCACGGCCCAGAAGGGCTCGCCCCGAAGCCTGGAGAGATCGAAGGTCAGGTAATGGGAGAGTTTGGTGGTGTCGCTGTTACCCCAACTGCCGAGGGTGAAGAACAGGGCCACCAGAACCAGCAGCAGCAGTCCCAGGCCGTTCCAGAGCCTGGGGCGCTCGCGGCGGGCGGCCCAGCTCATCAGGGCCGCGACCAGCAGCTGGGCGCAGAACAGCGCCAGCATCAGCACGGGAGCGGCCGTGACCTGATCGATCCGGAACGGGGCAGCGGTGGGGAAGGGCGTCAGCGGTGGTATCACACAGGAACGAGCACAGGGACAGCAACGCAGGGACGGCCATGCAGCGGCAGGATCCCGATGGCGGCCTCAGCCGCGCCGGGACGCCCGAGGCGCCGTCGCCGGGTCAGCCGCCAGCAGATCCTTGAGCTCCGCCGCCGGGCGCAGACAGTCGAAGCCCCAGTAGGGATCGAGCAGCTCCCGCACGGCGGCGTCCGCGGCGGCGGGATCGGGCAAGGCCAACCGGGCCGCGAGCTCGGCGCTGAGCCGCTGGCGCTCGCTCCATTCGGCGGCCTCCGCCGCCGCCTTGGCGTCACTGATCTGGGAGAGGCGGGAAAGATCCTGCTCGGCCGCCACCGGCAGCCAGTGCAGTCGCTTACCCAGGGCGACGCCGTAGCCCAGGTGGGTGCCGAAGGCATTGCTGACCAACCCATCACTGAGCTCCAGCAGGGTGCGCATCGCATCGAGGAACCAGGGATTGGAGCGATGGCCGTTGCAGGCCACGATCCACTGGGGCGGCAGATCCTGCAGCTCGGGATCCTGCCAATGCCGCAGCCAGATCACCGAGCGATAGCCGCCGCTGGCGGCCTGCCGGGCCACGGCCTCGATGCAGGCCCGCTGATCCATGCGCCGCTCCACCAGATCCCAGCTGTGGGCCAGCACCACCAACAGGGTGGGGCCGAGCTGCTGCCGCAGGCGGGCCATGGCCGCCGCGGCCAGCAGGGGCTGGGCGTAGGCGATCCAGGGGCCGATCGGCTCGGCGGCCTGGCCGAAGCGCTCCTGCAACCAGCCCGCCCGCCGTGGGCCCATGCAGAGATAGCCGCGGCTCCAGTCGCGCGGACTCTCAAACGTGGCGCCGCGGCTCACCTTGAGCCCATGCTCCAGCAACCAGGGCAGGGCAGGGCCGATCAGCGGCAGGCCGGCATATCGCTTGAGCTGAACGTCGTGACCGTAGTGATGGGAGGACTCCTCCAGCTCGCGCCGCGCTGGGCTGAAGAAGGCCTTGTGATCCCCGGCGGGATGAAATCGAGCCTGGTCCCAGAGCATGGAGCTCACCCGAGGGGCGAAGGGACGACCCTCGAAGGCCTGCTGCACCAGACCGCGATAGGCGGCCAGGGCCATCCACTGATCGCGATCCACCGCGGCCAGTCGAGACAGGGCCGGGAAGCGGCCAGCGCGGATGAGCCGGCGCAATCGCTGGCCCAGGCGGCCCTTCACCCCCGGCTTGCCCTCGGTCATCGAAACACCTCCCGGCGGGAACTCTGGTGGTTGGATGGCGCTTCAATCATTGCGATCCCGCCAGCCCCGCTCGCTGAGCCGCCGCCAGTCCCCCCGTGCCCGCAGGATCTCCTCGGCCAGGCGGCGCACCGCCCCATCGCCGCCGTTGCGATCCAGCACCCAGTCGGCCCGCCGCCGCAGGGGCTGCACCGCATCAGCTGTGGCGATCAGCAGCCCTACGGCGGGGCGCACCGCCAGATCGTTGAGGTCGTCGCCGACAAAGGCCGTGCCCTCCACCGGAACATCCAGGCTCGCCTGCAGCGCCACCAGCGCCGCCGGCTTATCCGTGACGCCCGTCAGCACATGGCGGATGTCCAGGTAGCGGGCCCGCTGTTCCGTGGCCCCGCTCTTGCCGCCGCTCAGCCAGGCCACCTCCACGCCGGCCTGCTGCAGCAACCGGAGGCCCAGGCCATCGCGGACATCAAAGCGCTTGATCACCTCTCCGGCCTCGGTGGTCCAGAGCCCGCCATCGGTGAGCACCCCATCAACATCGAGCACCAGCAGCCGCAGCGCCCCCAGGCGGGTGCGGCAGCGGCGATGGCCGCGGCCATGGCGCCAGAATCGGTACAGCTGCTCAATCACGGTGGGGCGCCGGCGGGGGAACGAACTCAGAGGGTGCTGACGGCCAGGCCCGGCTCCAGGGTCGCCCGGATCGCCAGCAGCTGCTCCAGGAGGGCCTCAAGGCGATGCAGCGGCACCATGTTCGGTCCGTCGCTCAGGGCGTTGTCCGGATCGGGATGCACCTCCAGGAACAGGCCATCCACCCCCACCGCCACGGCGGCGCGCGCCAGGGGGGCCACGAACTCGCGCTGTCCGCCGCTGGCGGTGCCAAGACCGCCGGGCTGCTGCACCGAATGGGTGGCATCAAAGATCACCGGACAACCCAGAGCACGGAGCTGGGGCAGGCTGCGGTAGTCGACCACCAGGGTGTTGTAGCCGAAGCTGCTGCCCCGCTCGGTCAGCCAGATGTTCTGGGCGCCGGCATCGCGTAGCTTCCTGACCACCTGAGCCATGTCCCAGGGAGCCAGAAACTGACCCTTCTTGACGTTGATCACCTTGTCGGTGCCGGCAGTGGCCGCAGCAGCCGCAAGCAACAGATCACTCTGGCGGCAGAGAAAGGCTGGGATCTGCAACACATCGACCACCTCAGCCACCGGTGCCGCCTGGTGACTTTCGTGGATATCCGTCAGCAGCCTCAGTCCATAGCGCTGCTTGACTTCCGCCAGTAAAGCCAGGCCATCCTGGACCCCGGGCCCCCGAAAGGAACTCCCGGAGCTGCGGTTGGCCTTATCAAAACTGGCCTTAAAAATATAATCAATTCCCAGGCGGTCGGCAATTTGCTTGACCCTTTCGGCGACCTCAATAACAAGGTCTCTACTCTCGATGACGCAAGGACCGGCCACGAGAGTCAGGGGCATGGCGAATCACTTCAAGATCAGAGTGGGATCAGTATAGACGAAGTCGGTCAGTTCACCAGGCGCCGCTCCAGAGAAGCCAGATCATGGAACGTCTCGGAACGTCGTTGTAGTTCTTCGAAGGTCCCAAAGGCCTTGATTCTACCGCGTTCAAATTCGTAGATACGATCACAGCGCATCACCGTGGATAGTCGATGGGCGATCACGACGGTTGTGCAGCGACGTCCGATCACCTCGAGGGCCTGAATAATTTCACTTTCAGTTCGATTGTCGAGGGCGCTGGTGGCCTCATCCAGCAGCAGGAATTGGGAGCGACGGTAGAAGGAGCGCGCCAGGGCCAGCCTCTGCCGCTGTCCCCCGGAAAGCTGGAGACCATTTTCCCCAATCGGGGTGTGCAGGCCGTAGGGAAGCTCACTGACGAACTCGTCGAGCTGGGCCGCCTCCAGGGCTGTCCAGACTTCGTCCTGTTCCACCTCCTCTTCGTTCTTGCCGAAGGCCACATTTTCCAGCACGCTCGCATCGAGGAGATTGATGAACTGGGGGACGTGTGAACAGCAGGCCTGCCAGGCCGGCACATCCTGTTCGGACACATCAATGCCATCGAGAGTGAGAGAACCGCGACTGGGCTCGAGCAGGGACAACAAAATCTGGGCCGTGGTGGTCTTGCCGCTGCCGGTGGAGCCCACAAAAGCCACCCTGGAACCCACGGGAATCGAGAGGTCAACACCACGCAAAACCGGCTCATCGGAGCCTGGATAGGAATACCAGACATCCCGCAGGCCGATTGAGCGCTTGGGGAACACCCCGAGCGGAGTGGGCACGCCCGGATCACCAAGGGCAGGCTTGCCAGCAGGCAGCTGCAGGTATTCGAGGGTCGTTTCGATCACCGGCAGACCACCTCGAAGCTGGTTCATTGAAAAGAAGAAATCCTGCAGAGGCGGCGTCAGGCGCAAGGCAGCAACCGCGAGGGAAGCCAGAAATGGGAGGATGGCGCGGATGTCGGAGCGATCACCACTGAGCAGAGCCGGAACAGCTCCGAAGCAAAAGATCAGAGTGATCCCGAGGGGTTCGATCAGAGCCCTGGGGATGGTTGGCAACAACTCGGTGGTCCAGGCATAACTCTTGGCCTTCTCGCCAGTGCGCACGAAAGCATGGCGGAAATGATCCTCAGATGACGTGAGCTTGATATCGCGAATCGAACTAAGAGATTCCAGCAGAATATGGGTCGCACGCGACTCCAACCGCAACTTCTGCCTCGAAGCATGACGCAGATAGGGAGTAATCAGCTGAGAAATAACCAGATAAGCCGCCACAAGACAGCAAATCAATACCACAGCAGACCAACGTCCAATGACAAGTATTCCAACCGAAAGCAGCACGATCGAGAAAACGCTGCCGACCATCTTCAGCAATGGATTGACAACAGAGCTAGACGTCTTCTTAATGTGGCTCAACATCATCGTTGAGAGCTTGGCCGTACTCCTGGTCAGGTGATATTCATACCCCTGAGCCAATACATTGGCATGGATCTGATTGGAAAGATCAATCCACACCCGCGCAGTCAAGCGCTGCTGTAGAAATTGAAGGCCAAATTTACTGAAGGATGCAATCCAGGACAGCACGGCGAAAATGGCGATCAGCCAAAGACTCTGATCGACCGGATCGCCACCGAACACCTTGACTCCCGGCAGCCGATCATCGAGATGACCGCCAACCAGCGCACCCATCAGCCGAGCGATCACCGCCACGGAGGCCAGGTCGACGATGCCCGGGACAACGGAGGCAACCACCACCAACTTCAGCTGGCTCAGGCGCTCGGACGGCAGGTAAGCCATCAGGGCGCACAGCTGTCGATAGGTCCGGCTCCTGGTGAGCAGATTCAAGCGCCCGGCTGACTCATCAGTCCAGCACCAGGTTATGGCGCCGGTTCCCCGATTCAGCCCCCTGCCGGCCAGCGCGGCAGCCGCACTCCCAGCCGATGCCGCAACCTTCCGAGCCCCTGATCCAGCCGGATCCGCCAGGTCGGTCGTCGCCGCAGGGGCACCATCCCCAGGCCGAACCAGCGATCCCAGTGGCCGTCCATCGCCTCCAGGGCCGTGCGCCATCGCTCCAGCAGCACCGGCTCCGAGCAGGCCTCCAGCAGCGGCGTCAGGCGACTGGCGGGCGGTTGCCAGGCCTGGGGATGTGCCACCGCCGCGGCGATGCGTTCGAGATCGCTCTCCAGGCTGCCGCAGCCGATCTGATGGCCCACCACCCCGGGATCGAGGCTGTCGGCCAGGGCATGGTTGAGGCTGCTGAACACCACACAGCCACAGGCCAGGGCTTCGATCGGCGGCAGTCCGAACCCCTCGCTGACGCCACGGGCACGCCAGTAATCGGCCGAGTCGTAGAGCACCACAGTGGCACTGTTGAACAGGCCGACCAGGTCCTCCACCCAGCCCTTCTGCACCTCCACCATCAGCCCCCGGCGCCGCAGGGCGGGGACCAGCTGCTCCAGCACGTAGGCACTGCTCTTGCGCTGCTGCACCAGCACGTCGATCGGGCGATGCAGCAGCGGGTCGTCCCCCCTGGCCCCCCGGTTCAGCCACATCGCCTCCAGGGCATTGGGCAAGAGAAACAGGGGATTGCGCGGAGCCCGATCACCCCAGTAGCCCAGGGTGTTGCGGCTCACCGCCAGCACCGGCACCCCGGGGGAGAGATCGAAGCCATAGCCACTGCTGTGGGCGTGATAAGCCGCCGGGCGACCGCGCAGACGGCGCAGCAGCCAGGGCACATCAAAGCCCCAGCTGACAATCCACAGAGCCGGACCCGGGGCCGGCTCGTCCCTGAGCAGATCGGCGAGGAAGGGATGACCCTGCTCCCGCTGGCGGTAGGTGACCACCTCGGCGGGACGGAGGCAGCCCACCAGCCGGGCACTCTGCAACTCCACCAACAGCCCTCCGCAGCGGAAGCGACCGCTGGTGCCAGGGACAAGGAAACGGACGGGACGCAAGCTCAGGCGGCGACGGCCTCGGTGCTGCCAGCTCGCTGGCGGCGGGTGAGGAAGCCGAAGAGCACCTTGCCGATCGCCGCGATCAGATTGCCCTCCAGCTCCTGGAACATCAGCATGTTGCAGTGGAAAGCCTGGTTCGCCTCCTCGACGATGCGATCGGCCATGGGCTGATCAATCGGCAGGGAATCGAGGGTGAGGCGATAGTTGGCCTTGAAGGCCTTCTCGTCGGCAATGGCGTCGAATTCATAAAAGCGCAGTCCGTCGTGCTCGCCGAGATTCATCGCCTTCTGAGCGATGTTCTTGAGAATCTGGCCGCCCGAGAGATCGCCGATGTAGCGGGTGTAGTGATGGCCCACCAGCAGCTCGGGCGACTCGCGGGCCACCCGACGGATGCGAGCCACATACTCCTGGGCGCCAGGGGTGGCACGGATCTGGTTGCGCCAGTCGCCACCGAAATAGAAGCTCAGATCCTGCTCCAGCGATTCGCGCCGGTTGAGGGCCGGGGAGTTGATCGGTCCCACCACGGGGTGGTCGGCGAGTCGACCGATCTCCTCCTCCATCGCGCTGTACACGTACCAGAGGTCGGCCACCAGGGTGCGGTAGCTGACCTTGTCCACCACCCCCTTGAGAAAGCAGCTCACGAAGCCGGTGTTTTCAGCCATGGTGTGGGCTTTCTTCGTTCCCTCACGCAGCTGGGCAGCCAGGGCGACAGGCATCGGTCCTCGAGATGGCACGGTCAGGCGATCCAACGTAGAGGCGGGATTCGCAACATCGGCGACAAGATTGCGAAGGGTTACGTGACCGCCCCTGACACGGCAGCCCGCTACGGCGTCCGCTCACCTGCCGCCAGGGGCTCCAGCTCGCGGCGGCCGACCAGCAGGCCGGCGGGTGGCACAGGCACTTCAATCAACTGCAGGCGCCCGGGGATCAACACCTGCCGCCGCACCCCCGGCAGGTTCGGGGCCTCGAACACCAGCCCGCGATCCAGCAGCACCAAGCGCCGCAAGGGCGGACGCACCTCGATCTCCTTGCTGTTCTGATCGAGCTCCAGATCGGCTTCGCCGTGGTCGTAGGCCGGCAGGTGGACCGAAGGCAGGCGATAGGCGCGGAGATTGGAGCGTCCCGCGGTCACCACCAGGGTGGTGGCGGGGTCATAGGCACGGGCGGCCCGGATCGCCAGACCCCAGTCGTGGTCATAGTCCCGGAGCACGGCAGCGAAGCGATCGCCGGGAACCACCAGAAACAACAGGCTCTGCAGCAGCAGCACCAGCAGCAGATCCCGGGGCCAGCGCAGGGGGCCGGCCGATGCCGGTGCCACGGCGAGCCGCAGGGCCAGCAGCAGCAGCAGGGCCGGCAGCAGGGTGGTGGCATGCCCCATGCGGGTGAAGTGCACCAGCAGGAAATAGGCACAGGCAGGCGCGATCCAGAGCAGCAGAAAAACCAGGCGCCAGCGCCGGGCTCCGGCAACACCGGCGCCGGCAAGCTCGGCTCCCGCCCCAGCGGTGATGGTGGGTCTGCGGGCCAGGCCCACCATCGCGAGGGCCAGCCCCAGTGGAGCCGTCAGGGCGATGGTGCGCAGCAACAGCCAGCCGTTGGCCAGGCTGCCACCGGCGGCTTGGTCGCTGTGCTGCTGCTGCCAGCCGCGCAACAGCGGCCAGAAGCTGGCAAAACCCCCGGCCTCTTCCAGGAAGGCCTGACCCCAGAGCGCCAACACCCCGAAGCCGAGAGCGACCGCCGCAGCCAGGCGGAGCGGCGCCAGCCCCCGCCGCCAGCCGCGCAGACAGCAGGCCAGCACCATGGGCAGCAGAAACAACGGCGTATTGGGACGAATGCCGCCGGCGGTGGCCATCAGCAACGCCAGCGGCGGCAGCGCCCATGCCTCCCCCTCGGAGACGCACCAGGCCACCCAGCCGATGGCCACCACCCAACCCAGCTCAGCGCCGTAGCTGAGGGGCTGGCTGGCATAGAACCAGAGCAGCGGTGCACTGAACAGCAGCACCACCAGCCACCAACCGGTGCGCCACCCTCCCAGCCGGTATCCGAGCAGCAGGCCGCAGGGCAGCGCCACGGCGGCGGCCACGGCATTGACCAGCTCCAACGCCGCCACCCCATCGCCCCCCACCAGGGACCGCACCAGCCGGCCCAGGGTGATCAGACACCAGAACACCGCCGGTAGATGGGGTTGGTGGCGCAGGGGATCGAAGTGATCGAGGGCCAGCACGAAGTTGCCCGCATCCCAGGCCTGAACCAGCTGCGTGCGCGTGAGCCAGCGGCTGAGCGCCCCGGCCAGCAGCAACAGACCAAGGATCAGGGGCAGGGACAGGGGCCAGCCACGACGGCGCAGCTCCTGATCCAGGGGAAGGCGATCACAGTCCAACGGCTTGGGGGAAAGGGGTTGATCGGGACGCGGGGTGAGCGAATCGGCGTGGTCTTGGCTAGGCCGCCTGCCGGTCGGCGCTGGTCGCAGCATCGTCGCCGCCGAACAGTTCGAACAGTTCCCTGCAGATCTGGCGCAGGCTCTCGCTGACCTCGGCCTGGGGCAGGTGGGAGCCGGAAGGCCGCCAGTCCCCGACCGTGGCCAGGCGCCAGCGCTCGGATTCATAGGTGAGGCCGCGGATCAACACCCCGAGCAGGCGCGGACGCAGATCCTCCAGGCTGGCGGAGCGTTCCAGTCGCAGCTGCACCAGCAGGGACCGGCACTGCAGCCGTGGGCTCCAGCCGGGAAAGTGAAAGGAGAGATCAAGGGATTCACTCTCCTGGAAAGCCCGGGTCAGGGGATCGTCACGCCAGGGATTGAGGTTGGCGCGGGCATCGGGGAAACGCTCGCGAAACAGGGTGGCCGCCGAGGCGATCGCCTGGGCCAGTTCAAGGGATAGGGCCTGATCGGCGGCATTCATGCGCCCCATCCTGGAGGCTGCGGCGCAGGTTCGCAGCCCCGATCGGCAGCTGCGCACAAGGACTGGCGGAGCCGCACCCTCAAACGTCCAGGCGCACAGCTGCGGCGAAGGGCCCGCCGACCCAACGGCTGGCGAAGCTGGAGCCGGCGGACGCCCGTGGCGTCGACCACGACCGGTCGCGATCGGCAACAGGGTGAAGCGATCCATGCTGGCCGGGCTCCAGTCCGTCACCTGAGCCCGACTTGCCCAGGCGCTGCCGCGTTGAAACACAGCACAGCGAGCCACCGCCGCGCCGATCACCACAAACCTTCCGGCGACACCTCCAGGCATAGGCTCCCTGCCAGCGATGTCGTCCTGAATGGCCACCTACGAAAAGCTGAGCGCGCCCAGCGGCGGCACGGCCATCCGCTTTGAAAATGGTCAGCCGATCGTGCCCAGCGACCCGATCATCCCCTTCATTCGCGGCGATGGCACCGGCGTCGATATCTGGCCGGCCACCCAGTGGGTGCTCGATGCGGCGGTGGCGAAGGCCTATGGCGGCGAGCGTCGCATCGAGTGGTTCAAGGTGTACGCCGGCGACGAGGCCTGCGAGCTCTACGGCACCTACCAGTACCTGCCCCAGGACACCCTCACCGCGATCGAAACCTATGGCGTGGCGATCAAGGGACCGCTGACCACGCCGATCGGCGGTGGCATCCGCTCGCTCAATGTGGCCCTGCGCCAGATCTTCGATCTCTATTGCTGTGTGCGGCCCTGCAGCTACTACGAAGGCACCCCCAGTCCCCACAAACGCCCCCAGGATCTGGACGTGATCGTCTATCGGGAAAACACCGAAGACATTTACATGGGCATCGAGTGGGAGGCCAGCGATCCGGTCTGCATCGAACTGATCCAGCACCTCAATGACGTGGTGATCCCGGCCAACGGCAAGCTCGGCAAGCGCCGCATCCCCGAAGGCTCCGGCATCGGCATCAAGCCGGTGAGCAAGCACGGCAGCCAGCGCCACATCCGCAAGGCGATCCAGCACGCCCTGAAGCTGGAGGGCGACAAGCGCCACGTCACCTTGGTGCACAAGGGCAACATCATGAAGTTCACCGAAGGGGCCTTCCGCGACTGGGGCTACGAGCTGGCCACCAGCGAGTTCCGCGATGACTGCGTCACTGAGCGGGAGAGCTGGATTCTCGGCAACCTCGAAGCCGAGCCGGGCCTGAGCATCGAGGCCAATGCCCGCCTGATCGAACCCGGCTACGACAGCCTCACCCCCGAGAAGAAGAGCGCCGTCGATGCGGAGGTGCAGGGCGTGATCGATGCCATCGGCGTCAGCCACGGCAACGGCCAGTGGAAGCACAAGGTGCTGGTCGATGACCGCATCGCCGACAGCATCTTCCAGCAGATCCAGACCCGCCCGGCCGATTATTCGGTGCTCGCCACCCTCAATCTCAACGGCGACTACATCTCCGATGCGGCCGCCGCCGTGGTGGGCGGCCTGGGCATGGCCCCCGGCGCCAACATCGGCGACAGGGCCGCCATCTTCGAAGCCACCCACGGCACCGCTCCCAAGCACGCTGGTCTGGATCGCATCAACCCCGGCTCCGTGATCCTCTCCGGCGTGATGATGCTCGAATACATGGGTTGGCAGGAGGCGGCGGACCTGATCACCGCGGGGCTCAGCGCCGCCATCGCCAACAAGGAGGTCACCTACGACCTGGCCCGCTTGATGGAACCGCGGGTTGATCCGGTGAGCTGCTCCGGCTTCGCCGAGGCGGTGGTGCGCCACTTCGAAGGCTGAAGGCCTGGCTCCGGGAGCCTTGCTGCCAGCTCGGTAAGGTCAGTCTGAGAGCTGGTTCCGCCCGTCGCCCGATGACCCAGCTGGGCTCCACCGGCGCCCCTGCTGCTGGCCAACCCCGCGGCGGGGCGGAATCTCTCCCGCCGGATTCCAGACATCAGCCCCAGGGAAACGCTCACGGAGCAGGACCAGAGGACTGCCGCGGCCCTCACCGCGGCGACTACCGCGCCGAGATCGATGGGCTGCGGGCCCTGGCGGTGCTGCTCGTCATCGGCCATCACCTCGGCAGCGACCACGGCTTTCTGCCCAGCGGCTTCCTCGGGGTCGACATCTTTTTTGTGATCTCGGGCTATGTGATCACCGCCTCGATCCAGCGGCGCGGGGCCCAGCCGCTGCGGCCCTTCCTGCTGGGCTTCTATCGGCGGCGGCTGCAGCGGCTGGCCCCAGCCCTGGTGCTGTGTGTGGCCGTGACCGGTCTGCTCAGCTGCCTGGTGATCCCCGATCCGGGCCCCTCGCTGCAAACCGGCGCCGCGGCCCTGTTCGGCCTGTCCAACCTGGAGCTGCATCGCCAGGCCAGCGACTATTTCGGCACCGATAGCGCTCTCAACACCTTCACCCAGACCTGGTCCCTGGGGGTGGAGGAGCAGTTCTACCTGGGCTATCCGCTGCTGGCCTGGGGGCTGGGGCTGGCCCGGGGGGCCGGCCAAGGACGACCCCAGCTGTTCCGCCTCGTGCTGCTGCTGGTGGTCGGGTTGTCCCTGGGCTGGTTCCTGTGGCTTGGCAGCCGCAATCCAGGCGCTGCCTACCTGCTCACCCCCGGGCGGCTGTGGGAGCTGGCGGCGGGAGCGCTGCTGGTGCCCCTGAGCCGGAGGGTGGTGAACCCAGGCAACCCCCAGCCGTCGCGTCGGCCCCGGAGCCTGCGCCTGCCGGCCTGGCTACCCCTGGCGGCCCTGCTGCTGCTGCCCCTGGCCCCCAAGCAGACCATCGCCTTCAGCACGCCCCTGGCGGTGGCGGCCACCGCCCTGCTGATCCCGGCAACCGCCACCCCTGGTGCGGTGCAGCGGCTGCTGCGCACCCCCTGGATCCGCCATCTCGGCCTGATCTCCTATTCGCTCTACCTCTGGCACTGGAGCGTGATCAGCCTCAGTCGCTGGACCATCGGCCTGCACGCCTGGACCATTCCGCTGCAGCTACTGGCGATGCTGGCGTTGGCTGAAGCCTCCTACCGATTCGTGGAACAGCCCCTGAGGCGTCGGCCCTGGGCCCGCAGCGACGGCCAGACCATGCTGCGGGGCATGGCGGTGATGGGGGCCCTGAGCGGCCTGCTGGCCTGGCTGGCCCTGGGAGCGGGCGGGCGCCATCTCTACGCCGGCGAACGCACCGCCACCGTGGGCGAGCAGCTGGCCAGACAAGCCGTGGCCGGCAGCCGGATCCGCAATCCGCTCTGCCATCTCGACGCGGACGACCAGCGCCGCCGCGCGGCGATCGCCGATCTGGCCCGCGACCGCAGCGCCCCCGCCCGAGCCGGCCTGCCAACCCTGTTCGTGGCGGGGGACAGCCATGCCTCGGCCCTGATGCCCCTGGAATCGGACCTGCACGCCATGGGCTACGGCAGCATCGCCCACCTCAGCCGGGGTGGCTGCCCCTTCCCCGCCACGGCCTACGGCAACAGCAAACTGGGCTGCGCTCCCTTTCAGCGCACCTGGGCCGACTCGATCCTGGCCAACGGCCGACGCGGCGATGCCATTCTGATCGCGGGTTATCACCTCTCCCACCTGGGCACAGACATCGGTGACACCCGCAACCATCTGCTGGGGGCGGATGGTCGGCCGATCACCACGGCCGCAGGCAAGCTGGCGCTCTACAGCGAAGCGCTCCGCTCCTTCGCAGCTCAGGCCCAGGACAGGGGGATGGAGGTGCTGTTGCTCGGCGCCGGCCCCCGGCTGCTGAATCGGGACAGCTGCCTGCCGGAATGGTTCCGACCGGAGCGCTGGAACAACCGCTGTGGCGACGCCCTGCAGCAACAGATCGGCGACGCCCGCCAGCTCAATCAGCAGTTCGCCAGGCAATTGCCTTCAACGATCACCCTGATTGATCCACTGCCCCTGTTCTGCCCGACGGGCTGCCGACTGGGTGCCATGCGCCAGGTGCTGTTCGACTCGGATCACCCCACGGCCGCCAGCGTTCGCCGGCTGCAGCCGTTGATCCGGCGGATGCTGGCCCGTCCGGCCGGCCCGGGCGGCAAGCGACCACGGCAGACTGGGCCGGAACGCACCAGCCCATGAGTCCGGCGATCCAAAGCCCCGCAGGCCAGCACGATCCGGCCGCGGCCGAGGCCCCCCTGGGCCTGATGGATCCCTGCGTGCACTGCGGTTTCTGCCTGCCCACCTGCGCCAGTTACCGGGTGATGGGCACGGAGATGGACTCCCCCCGCGGCCGCATCCACACCCTCAAGGCGATCGCCGCCGGGGAGCTGGAGCTCGATGCCAATGTCGCCAGCCATTTCGACAGCTGCCTGGGCTGTTTCGCCTGTGTCAGCGCCTGTCCCTCCGGCGTTCGCTACGACCAGCTGATCGAGGCCACCCGCCCGCTGCTGAATGCGCCGGAGCTGCGCAGCCCCGCCCAGCGGGCCTTCCGCCGCCTCCTGTTCGCCCTGCTGCCCTATCCCCAGCGGCTGCGGGCCGTGCTGGCGCCGCTGCGGGCCTACGCCGGCACTCCCCTGCAGGCCCTGGCCCGCCGCAGCGGCCTCACCCGGCTGTTCGGCCCCCAGATCGAGGCGATGGAGCGGCTGCTGCCGCCCCTGGCGCCGGAAGCCTTCGACGATGGCTTCCCGGTGCTGGTGCCCGCCCGGGGCGAGCGGCGCTATCGGGTGGGCCTGGTGCTGGGCTGCGTGCAGCGGCTGTTCGATCCCGCCGTCAACGCCGCCGCGATCGAGGTGCTCAGCGCCAACGGCGTCGAGGTGGTGATCCCGCCGGCCCAGCAATGCTGCGGCGCTGTCACCCACCACCAGGGCGAGCTGGCCCAGACCCGGGAGCTGGCCCGGGACCTGATCGCGCGCTTCGAGGCGGTGATCGGCCCGGGGCTACCGGCGGGTCCCGAGCCCCTGGACTCGATCCTGGTGGCGGCCTCCGGCTGCGGCCACACTCTCAAGGCCTACGGCGAGATCCTGGCCCCACCGGAACCCGGGCCAGCCCCGACGGCCAGACCAGAAGCCGAGGTCGGTCAGCCGCTGGCCATCCCAGAAAGCGGCGCCGCCAGCCCGGCCGACTTTGCCGCCCGCGTGGCTGACATCCAGGAATTCCTGGAGCGAATCGGACCGAGCCAGGCCTTTCTGCAGGCCCTGCAGCCGCTGCGCCACGGCGATGGCGAGGCGGCCAGCGCCGAGCACCCCCTGCGTCTGGCCTATCACGACGCCTGCCACATGCTCCACGGCCAGGGAATCCGCGACCAGCCCCGCCAACTGCTGCGCCGCATCCCCCACGTGCGCATCGTCGAGGCGCTGGAGGCGGGAGTGTGCTGTGGCAGCGCCGGCATCTACAACCTGGTGCAGCCGGAGGAGGCCGCCGAGCTGGGGCGCCTCAAGGCGGCGGATCTGAGCGGCACCGGCGCCGACATCGCCGTCAGCGCCAACATCGGCTGCAGCCTGCAGATCCGCCAGTCCATGGAATCCACCCCCCGGCCGATCCCCGTGCTGCACCCCGTGCAACTGCTGGCCCGCAGCCTCTCCGGGGGCTGAGTCCGAGCCCCCTGTCTCGGCAGGGCACCGCCGGCCTGCACGGGATCAGGTCAGCGGCGCCCCGCCCTCCATGCAGCGCCAGGCCTCCAGCAGCGTGTCGTCATCGCCGAGATTGCCGGGGAAGGTGAGCACCGGCAGGGCCGCCGGCAACTCGCCCGGCCGCTCCGCCGGCAGATCCACCAGCACCAGCGACAGTCCCGGCAACAGCTGCCCCTGGAGCCGCACCGCCGCCTGCTCCAGCCCATCGGCCAGCAGGGTGTGGGTGGTGATGCCCCCCTTGCTGATCACATAACCGAGCTGGGGCGCCAGGGCCGCCACCAGACGGGCCATGCTGCCCGCCAGCACCAGCCCCAGCCGCCGCCGCTCGGCGTCGTCCCGGCAGCGGAGCTCACCGCGACTGGTGTGCAGCACGGGCGTGCGCCCCGCCGCCAGCTGCTGGCGCAGCTGCTCCAGCCAGCCGCTCTCCAGCGATGCCAGCAGGGGTTCGGGCAAGGGGCCCTCCAGCAGTCGCTGCACCTTCGCCACCGCCACTTCGACGCCACCGCAGCGCTCCTCGGCCAGCAAGCGCCCCAGCTGGCGATCCGCCAGGAGCACATGGGAGCCCACCAGCACCAGCCCCGGCAGGGGGCCGTCCACCCCCGAACGCCGCAGCGCCGCCAGGGCGGCCCCTTCAAGAGGCTGGGGTGGCAGATCCGCCAGGGCGGCGATCAGGCCGGCGGCGCTCTGGAACAGGAATCGGCGCGGTGGCCCGGCGCTGGTGGTGGAAGCGACAGTGGGGCGGTCGACTGTGGGCCGATCGACAGTGCCCGTGTCGGTGCTGATGACCTGGTCGGCGGGGGTTGCGCTGATGGTGGCCGGGATCGACGGGTCAGCGGCGACGGTGTCAGCGGCGACGGTGACCGCAGCAGATCGGTCAGCGGCGGCAGCACCGGTGACCGTGTCGGGGCCGGCGACCGAGAAGCATGCGGCGACGGCGGCGGCTTCAGGGACAAACCCGCCGGCCGCCAATGGCTCCTTGAGGGCCGGCGCAAGCTGCACGGCGCGCACGGCCGCGGCCAGGGCGCTGAGGTGGCGCGGCTCGGTGGCATCCACCGCCACCACGACATTGCCCTCCAGACCCGCCAGGCGCTGACCAAGAGCCGGAGCCGGACCCTCCAGGACCGCCAGGTCCAGCCGCTGCACCGCCGTGGCCGCGATCCGCCCGCCGCTCTTCTCCTCCACCCAGGCCGGCAGAAAACTGCTGCCAAAGCCGAACAGTCCATCGCGGGCGAAGGCGGTCTCATGCACGGGCTGGCCGTGGAGGCGATGCACCCCCGCCAGGGTGGTGCGTCCCCCCTCCAGAAAGGCCGGCACCAGCAGCGTCGCGTCGAAGGGACCCAGTTCCTCGCTGATCACCTCCATCTCCAGCGGGAAGTGGCCCCGCAGGGTGGAATCGCCCCGACTCACCACCAGCCAGCGATCGATCACCCCCTCCGCCTGCGCCGCCGCCAGGGCCGGCCCCAGGGCCCGGCAGATCTGCCGCAGCCGCTGCCTGGCCTGATCCGGATCCAGGGCCCGGGTGTTGGCCAGCAGGAACAGCAGCGGCGAGGGCTGCCGCAACGCCAGATTCAGGCTGGCAGCATCCCAGCGCAGCAGCAGCGGACAGCCATGCACGGTCTGGGAGCCGGTGGGGTCGTCGTCGATGACGACGATCTTCAGGGCCGATTCAGGGGCGGCCGGGCCCGCAGGCTCCACCTGTTGCATGGCACCATCGTGCCGTGATGAGTCCCGATGCCAACGAGCTGCAGGATCTGGTGCGGGAGCTGCATCGCCGGGGAACCGCCTGGGTGCCCTGCGGCGCCGGCAGCCGCCTCGACTGGGGTGCGCCCCTGCGCGACGACTGCCTGCCCGTGAGCTGCGCCCGACTGAGCGGCATCGTCGAGCACAATCCCGGCGACTTCACGATCAGCGTGCGGGCCGGCACACCGCTGCAGGAGGTGCAGGAGGCCCTGGCGCCCCATCGCCAATGGCTGGCGGTGGATCGGCCCTGGGGCAGCCAGCGGCGCGGCGCCGGCAGCCTGGGGGGCCTGGTGGCCCGGGGACTGGCGGGCGGCTACCGGCAGCGCTACCTGGGCATCCGCGACCAGCTGATCGGCATTTCGCTGCTGCGGGCTGACGGCACCGCCGCCAGGGCCGGCGGCAGGGTGGTCAAGAACGTGGCCGGCTACGACCTGATGCGCCTGTTCTGCGGCAGCTGGGGTTCTCTCGGCCTGATCACCGAGCTCAGCCTGCGCACCCTGCCGCTGCCACCGATCCGCCAAGGCCTGCTGGTGCAGGGATCGCTGGCCGAGCTGGGCTCGCTGAGTCAGTGGCTGCTGGGCTCGGGCCTCAGCCCCGAGCGCCTCGACTGGTGGAGTGCCCCCCTGGCGGCCGCCGCCGGGTTGGAGGCGGCCCCCCTGCTGCTGATCGCCCTGGCCAGCATTTCGACCGAAAGCCTGGCGCGGCAGCAGGCGACCATCGCCGGCCAGACCCCGCTGCCGCTGCGAGCGCTGGCGGCAGAAGACCTCGACACCCTGCTGGCCCTGGCCCGCGGCGATGACGCGGCGGCCGGCGGCGGCGCGCCAGCGGGCGCCGGCCGTGGCGAGGCCCCGGTGGAGCCCGCCTGGCTCCTGCGC
>JBAPUA010000007.1:0-10335 GCA_049282435.1 Cyanobium sp.
CAACTGCAACGCCAGCCGGCTGGAGGCGCAGGAACCACCAATGGCAGCTGGCAGCGGGGGCACTGGCGAGCTCTCTCACCGCTGGCGGCGCCGGTGGCCGCACCGATGGAATGGGTGGAGCCGGTGCCGGTGGGGTGAGGCAGAACTGTTGTCTGTCCCCCCAACCGCTCAACCCCAGCAGTCCCTCACTCCTCCTCAGCCGCGCCCAAGGGGATGAGCTGGATCTGCTTACGGCCCAGCTTGATCTCGAACTCATCGCCGGGTTTGAGGCCCAGCTGGGCGGTGTAGGCCTTGCCGACGAGCAGGTTGCCGTTGAACTGGATCTTGGTGGCGAAGCTCGGGCTGCGGCCAGGACGCCCCTTGCCGCTATTGCGCCCGCCATCACCGAGGCTGACGCCCTTGGCCTCCAGCAGGGCCCCATAGAAGGCGGTGAAGTTCAGGCGCTCCGTGCCGTCCTTTTTGGTGCTGACATAGCCGGCGGAGCGAACCAGATCAGATTTTGAGGCATCACTGAGTTCCTTGACCTTGGCAAGCAGTTCGGATCCGGTGAGCATGGTGAATGGAAGAAGGCTTCAGGCTGCACGGTATCGAATCGCCTGGAATTGTCGATGGCTTGATGGTGGCGGTTGTGCACACGATCGAGGACGAGAGATTCACCTTTTCGCCTCGGTGGATGGCGATCTGCGGTGAAGGACTCCCGTGGCCTGCTTGCCCTCAGCCAGGTGCTGGCAGCTGGGGCGGATGCCACAGAGGCGCTGTGGGTTGCCAGCCCTGTTGCCCCTTTGTGCTGGAGGAGCGGCTGCAGCCATGAACCCCAACGACCCCAACGTCTCCCTGCTGGAGCGGGCGGCTGAGCAGTTGGGCGATGCTGTGCTCGCGGAACTGGTGCTTGTCGGCGGGGCCGTGGTCGGTGCCTTGATCACGGATCCGGCCATGCTGGCCATCATCCAGGACCTAGCAGGCCCGCTCCCAGCCCTGCTGCTGCCGCGAGCCTGAGCGCCTCTGAACGTGTCTGCAAAACGGGCAGTGGTGACGGTGCATCCGCCTTGCTCCCTTGTTTCGTCCCGTTCTCAGCATGGGCACGGAGGAGGGAGCTGGACGCGGCTCCGGATCATTGCTTCTTCGGATCGGTGTCCATTCGTCCGGTGCTGGCTCGGCTTTTTGGTCAGCCTTCAGACATGAAGATTGGGGCAGATCACTGCGTCATCCTTGGCGGGATCGCTCTGCCAGCGCGCCAGCAGGCCCTGGAGTTCCTTTCTGAGCTGCCGCAACTCCCTGATCTGGCCATCGATCCGCTCGATCTGGCGCTCCAGCTGGACCTGGATGTCGCCGCAGGGCAAATCCCCGGCATCGTGCACCGCCAGGCAGTCCTGGATTTCCTCCAGGCTGAGCCCGAGGGTCTTGAGCCTGCGGATGAACGCCAGGCGCCGCAGGCTTTCCTCAGCAAACAGCCGGTAGCCGCCTTCGCTGCGGCCGATCGCCGGCAGCAGGCCCAGGTCTTCGTAGTAGCGCAGGGTCTTGACCGGCAGGCCACTGCGGCCGGCCAGCACTCCGATCTTCATGCCGGTCTTCATGCCGGTCTTCATGCCAACAGCCGCCATGGGCTTGACTCTCTTGCCATGGGGAGACTCTAAACTGGCTTTCGACTCGTCCTCCCGGCATTCCGTGAACCCCATCGCTCTGGCTCTCCTCCTGTCGGCTGGTGTTGCCCTGGCGCCCGGTGCTGCCCGCGCCCAGGCCAACGACATGTTCCCGAACCGGCAGGGGGCCCTGCTGCGTGCCAAGCAGCTCCAGTGCAGCGGTGCTTTCGCGATGGGCGAGCAATGGATGCCCTGCAAGGATTTCGCGTCCTATGAAAAAGCCGTGGCCAAGCAGAAGTGAGTTTTAGGAGTTCGCTGAAAAACCCGACCACCTCAGCGAAAATAGGACAGCTGCCGAATCGTTGATGCGAGGCCAACAGGAGCGCAGCGGCTTCTTGTTGTCCTACGTCTCGATCGAGGAGCGGATCCCGGCGAGTTATCCGCTCAGGCGGATTCGCAGGTTGGCGGATCAGGCTCTTGATCGACTCAATCCCACCTTCTGCCGGCTGAATGCCCTGGAAGGCCGTCCATCGGTTCCACCGGAGCAACTGCTGCTGGCCTCGCTGCTGCAGGCTTTTTATGGGATCCGCTCCGAACGCTTGCTGCTGGAGCAGCTCCACTACAACCTGCTGTTCCGCTGGTTTGTCGGACTGAGCCCCGACGATGCGATCTGGCATCCCACCACGCATGGCCTCCGGCCGACTGCGTCTACACCAAAAACCGTGACCGGCTCCTCAATGACGACGTCATGGGGCTGTTCCTGGAGAAGTTGATGGGCGCTCCCGAGGTCAAACCGCTGCTCAGTGATGACCACTTCTCTGTCGATGGCACATTGCTGCAGGCCTGGGCGTCACACGCTTCCTTGAAACGGATCGATGGCCAGGAGGTCCCTCCGCTTCAACCCACTGGACCTGGCGAAGGATTCGGTGCTCCCAAAGAGGGAAAGAAGAGAGCCAAGGGCGACTTTCGCGGTATCAAGCTCAGCAACGAGACCCACCGTTCCAGCACCGATCCCGAGGCTTTGCTGGCCCGCAAATCCAATGCCCATCCAGCGCAGCTGAGCTACCGGGGACATGTCCTGATGGACAACCGACACGACCTGATCGTCGAGTGCCGCGTCACACAAGCCACGGGCACCGGTGAGCGGGATGCCGCCAAGACGCAGTCTTCTCCGCAGGAGTAGGAGATGGCAGCAGACCTCAGCGGTGCCCACCAGAAGACCATCGGCGCTGACAAGAACTACGACACGAAAGGGTTCGTGGCTGAGATGAGGCGGCTGGGCGTCACTCCGCACGTGGCACAGAACACCGCCCGCAGCGGCGGTTCAGCGATCGATGGCCGCACCACCCGCCACGTGGGCTACGCCAAGTCGATCAATGCCCGCCGGGGGATCGAAAAGTTGTTTGGTTGGATCTAGCCGAAGGCTTCTCCGAAGGAGTAGTCATTCGGCGGACTGCGCCAGTTCAAACTGCGCGGCCAGGACAACGTCAGTGCCGTGTTTGGCCTGCACGTGATCGCCCACAACCTGATCCGCCTGGGCAACCTGCTCTTGGCGCAGCCTTCTCAGCAGGAGTAGCCCGTGATGGAGGCGGCATGAACAGCCTGTTGCCCAGAGGTGTGCTCAAAAAGGAACAACCAATGCCTTGCTGACAGGCCAACGATGCCGAAATCGGATTGTTTGCGGACTTGATCGGCATCGATTCGGCTTTTTGAGCCAGAAATTAGCTCATGACTGTGGTAAACTTCCCGTGGTCAGTTTTTTGCAAACTCTTGGTCTGCAAAATCATCACCCCTCGCCTACCGAATTGATGCGTCGCCCCAGCACCGCTGCGATTGCTGCCCGCCTGCGACTGCTTATGGTGGTTGTACTCGCCCTGGGCAGCTGGCTTCCTTCGAGGGCCAACGCCCACATGCAGGGGATGTACAAAACCAAAGCCGCAGCCGAGAAGCGTGCCCAGGAACTGAAATGCGCCGGTGCGTTCCCGATGGGCGGCCTCTGGATGCCCTGCGCCAATGAGCGGGCACTGCATAAGGCCATCCAGACCAACTGAGCCGCCATCACCTGCTGCGCCGGCTGCACCGCAGCTTCGTGCCCCTGGCGGCGGTGCCGCTCCTGCTCACGGCCCTCTCCGGCTCGCTCTACGGCGTCCTGTCGGCCCGCGACATCGAAGCCTTCTGGTTGATGAAGCTGCACACAGGCAACTTCGGTGTCGTCAATCTGCAGCCTTACTACTCCATGGTCCTCGGCGTGCTCACCCTGTTCATCGCCGGCTCGGGGATTGGTTTCTTGCTGGGGAGTCGGAGCGGAAAGAAGCCAGCAACGCAGCCTTCTTGATCAAGTCGCTCGATACCGCCGCAGCAGCGACGAGTTGAGGATCACCGACAGCGAACTCAGGGCCATGGCCGCCCCGGCGATCATTGGGTTCAGCCAGCCCAGAGCGGCAATCGGGATGCCGATCCCGTTGTAGATGAAGGCCCAGAAGAGGTTCTGGCGGATCTTGCGCATGGTGGCCCGCGACAGGCCGATGGCGCTCACCACCAACCGCACGTCGTTGCGGATCAGGATGATGTCGCCGGCCTCCTTGGCCACATCCGAACCGGAGCCGATGGCGATGCCGATGTCGGCCGTGGCCAGGGCCGGGGCGTCATTGACCCCATCGCCCACCATCGCCACCACCTGGCCTGCCTGCTGCAGGGCCTTGATCGTTCGCGCCTTGTCGGCCGGCCGCACCTCGGCGATCACCTCCTCAATCCCCACCTGGTGGGCGATGGATTCGGCGGTGGTGTGGTTGTCGCCGCTGAGCATGATCACCCGCACGCCACGGCGCCGCATCAGGGCTACGGCTTGCTGGGCCTCGGGCCTGACCGTATCGGCCACGGCGATCACCCCCAGGATTTGATCGGCGCGTCCCAGCAGCATGGCCGTTTTCCCCTGGACCTCGAGCCCAACCAGCTGGCCTTCCACAGGCTCAGGAAGCAGGGGCAGAAAGCGGCCCGCCAGGGAACGGTTGCCGAACCAGACGCCGCTGCCGCCCTCTCTGGCCGTGATGCCCTCACCCACCTGGGCCTCGAACTGCTCCAGAGGCAGCAACTCCAGATCGCGCGCGGCAACGGCAGCGGCGATCGCCGCCGCCAGGGGATGTTCCGAGCCGTGCTCCAGCGAACCTGCGAGCTGAAGGACCTCCTGCTCCGAAAGGTTCGCCAGGGGCTTCAGATCGGTGAGCATCGGCTTGCCCAAGGTGAGCGTGCCGGTCTTGTCGAACACCACGGTGGTGAGCTTCTCAACCCGCTCCAGCACCTCGCCGCTGCGGATCAGGATGCCCAGCTCCGCGCCCTTGCCCACCCCCACCATCAGGGCCGCTGGGGTGGCGATGCCCAGGGCGCAGGGGCAGGAAATCACGAGCACGGCGATGAAGGCCAGCAGACCACTGCTGAACTGCCCCGCCAATGTCCACAGGGCGAAGGCAGCAACGGCGATCACCACCACGGCCGGCACGAACCAGGCCGTGACCTCATCGGCGAGGCGTTGCACGCTGGCGGTGCTGGCCTGGGCCTCCTCCACGATGCGCACGATCTGGGCCAGCGAGGTGTCGGATCCCACCCGGCTGGCCTGAAAACGGAGCAGCCCCGACCCATTCACCGTGCCACCGATCAGTTCGGCGCCCGCCTGTTTGGCCACCGGCAGGGATTCACCGGTGAGCAAGGATTCGTCCACCGAGGAGCTGCCATCCAGCACCACCCCATCGGCGGGGATCTTCTCGCCCGGGCGCACCAGCACCGTCTCGCCGCTGTCGATGGCATCGGCGGGCACGGTCATCTCCATGCCGTCCCGGATCACCGTGGCCGTGGCGGGCTGAAGATCGAGCAACTTGCGCACGGCGGCTGAGGAGCGCTTCTTGATGATCTCCTCCATATATTTGCCCATCAGCACGAAGGCGATCACCACCGCCGACACCTCGAAGTAGACGTCCCGTTCACTGACGCCGACCGGAAGCCAGGCGGGCGCAAAGACCACCACCACGCTGTAGAAGTAGGCGACGGAGGTGCCGAGGGCGATCAGCACGTCCATGTTGAGGGCGCGGCGCTTCAGGGCAGCCCAGGCGCCGCTGTAGAACGACCAGCCACCGATGAACTGCACGGGGGTGGCGAGCGCGAACAGCCACTTCCCCCAGCTCATCCAGGGAAGTGCCGGCAGTGGCACCCAGGACATCAGGCTGATGCCCGCCGCCAGGGCGATGAAGGCGCCGGCCCGCAACAGAGCCAGGGCCAGCACCCCGCCGATCACGAAGCCCACGCGCCGGCGCATGACGCGCAGCTCGTGGTCGGGATTCTGGAAGGTCTGCAGGCAACTCTGGCTGCAGAAGTAGTAGTCGCGACCGCCACGCTGGCTGTAGAGGGCCGTGGCCTTGGGAACCACCATGCCGCAGATGGGATCCTTGGCCATCCCCTTTCCACCGGCGCTGCTGGGCGGCGGGCCGTGGCTTCCGGGTTTCCCGTGGTGCTGGGCGTGTTCCTTGCAGCCCGTCGAAGGGTTCATCCTTTCTGCTCCAGATCAATGGGGCTTGCTAAAGGTGGTTTAAACAGGTTTTCGCTCAAAGACGGAACAGCGCGTCGTACTTGAAGTACTCCGGCTTGCGCAATCCCTCCACTGCCAGCATCCTGCGCAGTTCGATGATCTCGGCGCGCTGGGCCACGATCACGCCGCGAGCAAAGCGCCGGATTGTGGTGTTGGTGCTCTTGGCCAGGGCGTCGTGGGCCATCATCAGTGCGCCGGCGTGGTGCTCAAGCATGCCCTCGAGGAACCACACCACCCTGTTCTCCTTGGTGGGGAGCTCGCCCATCATCCGCATGCCATCGATCTGGGCTTGGCTCATGCGGGTGAGGCCGGAGAGGCTGTTGGGATCACCGCCGCTCGCCAGGGCCACGGGATAGACGGGCGCCTGGGGATACCAGGCCTTGCGCCAGAGGCCCATGGCCCGGATCTCGCCCGCCTGATCGCGCCAGATCGCCTTGCCGAGGGCCCCCACCCCGGGCTGGCCGATGTCGAACACGAATTCGCTCATCCGCAGCGCGCCGGTGTGGTGCTGCACCATCCCGTCGATGAAGCGCAGGTCGTAGGTGGCACCGGCGGGTCCCACGTCATGGCCGTGGCCGGTAGGGGCCGGAGCCATGTCCGCCGGGGCGGACAACCCGGGCATGGCCGTGCCGGGCATGCCGTGGTGGCTGCCGTGATCCATGCCGCCGGGCATCTGGGCCAGGGCCGGTGTCGCCAGCGCAAGGGCGGAAACGAATCCGATCCAGACGGCTATCGGGGCAGGAGTGCGCATCGCTACAGGGGAGGGTTCCACCACCATAGGGTCTCCTGCTAACAGGAGAGTCAAGGGTTGGAGGCAACGCCGTGACGGCAGGTAACGCCTCGAACGCAGCGGCTTGACTCTCCACTCAAGTGGAGGATCCACGGTTGAGATATCCCCGCGGCAGAGGCCATGAACGCAACATCCCTCCGCGGTCATTCGCCGTTCCTCGACCTGCTGTTGGGGTTCGGTGCTGTTGCTGCCGTGATCTCGGGGGGGCGGGTTGCTCCCGGCACGCGCCAATGCTCCAGCACTCAATCAGGTCACCGCCTATCGATCGGCCAGTTGCGGTTGTTGCGAGGGCTGGCTGCAGCACATGCGCGCCAACCGTGCTGGTGCTGAAGGAGTTCGCCAGTGTTTTCGGCCAGATCGAGGCCAGTCTGGGCGTGGGACGGATGCTCGGTCGGGAGGGCCCGTTGCTCACGGTGAATGGAGAACTCAACCCAGGCCTGTCGATCGCCAGCGGGGGCCTGCTGCGGCTCCGACTGCTCAATGCCTCCAATGCCCGCATCTGCCGCCTGGCCCTAGAAGGGCATCGGCTGGTACGGATCGCCACCGATGGCGGCGCCATCGGCACCCCGGAACCCCTCGAGGAGCTGCTGCTGGCCCCCGGCGAGCGGGCCGATGTGCTGGTGCAGGGCAACCAGGCCCCCGGCAGCTACCGGTTGCTCAACCTTCCCGATCCACGGAGCACCCACATGGGCATGGCCGCCGCAGAAGAGGGTCCCCGAGCCCTGGCCTCCCTCAGCTACAGCGGAGCGGTGACGCCGCTGTAGCTGCCGCCAACCCTGCTCCCGGTGCCGGCCCTGCCGGAGTCAGAACGTACGCGGCGGTTCGTGCTGGCCCATGCCATGGGTATGGGTGGGATGAAGCACGACATGGGCGCCATCGGCGCTGGCGGCATGGCCATGGGCGGCATGGGTATGGGGTTCCAGATCAATGGCCAGTCCTTCGAACCCGACCGGATCAACATCCGCGTCCGGCTGGACAGCACGGAAGACTGGCTGATCGTCAATGACGACGTGATGGACCATCCGTTCCATCTGCACATCAACCCCTTCCAGGTGATCAGCCGCGCGGGCCGCCCCGAATCCCAGCGCCGCTGCAAGGACACCGTGCTGGTGAAGGCAGGAGAGGACGTGCGGATCCGGGTGACATTTCGGAATTTTCCGGGCCGCACGGTGGATCCCTGCCACAACCTCGATCATGAGGATCTGGGCTTGATGGGGGTGCTGCAGATCGATGGAAAGGTTGGTTGAGCAGCAGCAGCAGCAACGACGCGGCCAGCTGGCGGGGCTTGGCGCCGCCGTGCTGTTCGGCTGCAGCGCCCCGCTGATCAGCACGATCACCGGCTCGGGCTCAGCCCTGAGCATCGCTGCCCTGCTCTATGCCGGCGCCACGCTGGCCCTGTTGGCGGTGCGGCTGGTGCGCGGTACCTGCGCCGAAACGCCGGTGAATCGCCAGGACTGGCCGGCTCTGGCAACACTCACTTTGCTGGGTGGCGTGGTGGGACCGGTGGCCCTGGTGATGGGCCTGGCCCGCCTGCCGGCGGCTTCCAGCTCGCTGCTGCTCAACCTCGAGGCGGTGTTCACCCTGGCGATCGCCGTGCTGCTCGGCCGGGAGCACCTGGGCCGGCGGGGGCTGGTCTCGGCCCTACTCAACATCGCTGGCGCGGTGGTGCTTTCGCAGGGATCGCTGAGCGGCGCCAACGCCCTCGGCAGCGCCTTAATCGCCCTGGCCACCCTCGCCTGGGGCATCGACAACAACCTCAGCCAGCGCCTGAGCCTGCGCGATCCGATCCAGATCGCCACCGCCAAGGCGGCAGGGGCCTCGCTGCCGATGCTTCTTCTTGCCCTGGTGCTGAAGCATCCCTTCCCGCCTTTCACGGTGATCGCGGCTTTGCTTGGCATCGGAGCGCTGGGCTACGGCATCTCGATCTGGCTGGATCTGCTGGCCCTGCGCGATCTCGGCGCTGCTCGCGAGGCGGTGCTGTTCTCGACCGCGCCTTTTGTCGGGGCACTGTTTTCTATCGCCGTGCTGCGGGAGTCCCTCGCACCGCCGCTGCTGATGGCCGCGGGACTGATGGCCGCAGGTGTGGTGCTGCTGTTGCTGGAGCAGCACAGCCACTGGCATCGCCACGAGGGCCTGCATCATGCCCATCGCCACCGCCACGATCCCCGCGGTGGCGATCCCCATCACGAACACGACCACGCCCCGGAAGAGCTGCTGGGTCTGCCCAGCGATCACCCCTTCTGGCATGCCCATGAGCACCGCCACCGGGAGCTGGAGCATGCCCACCCGCATGTGAGCGACGCCCATCACCGCCATCGCCACTGAACAGGGAATCAGAGCTGGTTCAGCTGGGGGGCGCCGGAGGCGGTTGCCACTGGGGGGCGCAGGGCTGCCAGGCCTGCTGACGCTTCTGGCCCCAGAGCTTGAGGGCCTCCTCCCGGGTGAGCTCCAGCCGCCTTTTGAGCAGCGGAACGGGCTGATCCGGCCGTAGCTCCCCCACGGTGACTTCCAACTGCTGACTCCAGCGGTCCCAGCGGCTGGGCCGAAAGTGCAGCACCTGGCAGCCATCGCTGAGCCAGGCCTCCTTGGGCGACAGCGGCGGCCGGTTACGGGTCCCACCGCTCACGCCAGCTCAGGCGCCCAGCCCCGATGGCGCTGCAGGTCTTCTCTCCAGCCGCTGCAGCGGTGGGTGAGGTGCTCACCATGGGCGATCAGGCCCTGGTGCAGGTGGCAGGTGAGCAAGGCGATGCAGTTAGGGCCCGGGTGGTGGCGGAAGAAATGGCAGGTCATGCAGACCTGGCGGCTGCGGGTCTTGAGCAGAAGAGCATTCCGTAAGTTCATATGAGTTTAGATTTATAATAAAATTGCAGGACTTTGGCCTAGATGACAGTGCCGTCGACCTGGGTTGTGTTCTTCTCGATCACCACAATGCCACTGCGGATCGTGAACCCCAGTGTCGTGCGATCGGCCTCCTGCACACGATCCTTGTTGATCACCTGAACGTTGCAGCCGATTCTCACGTTCTTGTCCAGAATCGCGTTGCACACCGTGGACCCTCTGCCGATCCCCAGAGGCACGCCTCCATGAGCGCGCAAGGCAGCACGTTCGCGTTCCGACTCGGTACTGTCGGCACCCATCCCCAGAGTGTCTTTCAGCACGACCCCCTCCTCGACCCTTAAGCGCAACCCAAGGACGTAGTGATCGACCACACAACGGTCGAGTCGACATCCTTCACTCAGGATTGAACGTCGAATCTGGGCGTCGTGGATCTGGCTGGGCGGCAAGTAGCGTGAGTGTGTGTAGATCGGCGCTTTCTCGTCATCAAAGCTGAAGGCGGGCTGCTCATCGGCCAGGGCAAGGTTCGCGTCATAGAAAGCCTTGATCGTACC
>JBAPUA010000008.1:0-10062 GCA_049282435.1 Cyanobium sp.
GCTGCTGGCCGTGCAGGCGATCAGCCCTGTGCAGGATCTGCTGTTGTTGGAGCTAGTTCGGGGGGGCTAAGGCTTAATGAATGTCAGGGGGCAGAAACTTGAAGGGGGAAACACTGCCAAACTGTGCCGAAACGTTGCCGCTGCAGGCGTGGCCACCGAGGATAACAAGCTTGAGCACCGGCTAGCCTTTGTCGAGGTTTATATCACCGATCTTCGCCCAATAGATGGCGAGAGAAGTGGGAGAGTCAAAAATCATTGCGCCGATTTTATGGTCATAGTTGGTGGCGCCAACGCCCAAGATCACCTGCCCGCAGAGTGCTATGGCTTGATTTGGCCTTCTGTGGTGGCGGGTCAGGTGAATCTTGATGTTAGCCCCTCCTTTTGCAATTACAGAATACCGAGTGAACCTTAGACTAGTGCGTGAATCGCATCACATACTGATCTCAGAAACAAGATCGTGCTTTCAACATCGCCTTCGGATATTGGCCAACGCGTGCCTGGATAACTTGGATCAATATCCGCCTCATGGGCGATCTTATTTCTTCTGTCGACTATCAAGCGTAGTTTGCTTTTGAGGTCATTTTCGTCTATGTATAGACGTGCGGCGACGTCTCTCCAAAGTCGGATCGGTGATATGAGCCTAATCGCATCTGCAATCTTGTCCGGCTGTTGAAATGAGAGATAACCATGACGGTCTCTTACATCACCGGCAAACCATGAGCTTCCTGGGGGTAATGTTCCGCCTGTTGCCCAAGAGCCTAGCGCGACTCTATACTTCAAGAATGCTTCAGTTGGCGGGCGCTTGCCTTCATATATTTCAACCATTCCCAATGCTGTAATCTCGTGAATGTAGTAATCAAGCGCGCTTACAGATAACACGATCTGAGCCCGAAGTATATCCGAAGAGTCGACTGCTGACGTAGTAAGGGATTGAAGAGCTTTGTAAAGACCTCCCAAATGCTCTGCCCTGTCAAGACTTAAGTGTAGGACACTAATGGCTTGCTGCATAATCAGTCAATGAAATAATGCGATCAGCTCCGTCTGAATAGAGTCCGCGAAACTTCTGCATTGAGTCTTTTGTACGGTCAAGCACAATACCGGTCTGCTCAAGTTGGGCGTCACTCAGGGCAAAAACGGGGACTTTGTGTTTCTGGGACAATGCAATTAGTGAGTTGAAGTCCGACATCTGCAGTAATGGCTGTTCAGCACTACTTCCAATCTGCGTATAGGCTTCTTCTGGCAGAAGCATGTTGCATTGCCTTAGTGCTGGGATTAGCTTATCCCGAACACCAAGCTCAATATCATCTATCCATTTTTGAAATGCAGCCGATGGGGTTAGACCTTCGCGAATGCGATACTTCTGGACAACCGTTCCAAGGAATCTAGGGTTTGCCTGTGGAAATGGATAGGTTGCCTTCTGCAGGACTGAGGTTCCTTTTGCTTGACTGGCCCAAGCCTTCCACTTTGGCAAAATCGTTGCAAGCGAGTCTGCAGCCATGACTGAGAAGTAGTCTGGAACCATTGGCACAAGAAAAAAGTCACTCGTCATTAGCAAATTTTGGTTGATAGGCCCAAGGCTGGGGCTCATATCAACAATGATGTAGTCGCTGTTGTATTTCTGAGCGGTAATCTGAAAGAGATGATGGAGAGAACCTGGCAGATTCTGCAAGGTTACAAGGGAGCCCGTTAGCTCTTGTGCGATGCCAAGCGTAACCTCATACTCGGCCAAGCCTATATGGCCAGGAAGCAATTGCATATTGGGCTGCCCAGTGACCCCCTCGCAGATTACTGGCTCGATTGGTGCAGGCCTAGATTCAAAAGCCGGAGCGAGGCCTTCCCTTATGTTTCGCACCCCTTCAGCTTCGTAAATAGCTGAGAATTCCTCAAATCCCATGAATCCAAGGACCATCCCAGTAAGGTTGCATTGGGGGTCACAATCAACAAGTAAAACTCTCTTCCCTTTCTCCGCAAGCATCCATCCGAGATTGAATGCGGTAGTTGTCTTACTTACACCTCCTTTATGGTTGAACAGCGATATCTGAATGGCCATTTCGGGGGATGATCAGAGGTGTCTTGGGTCCAACATACATTAGAAGCATTTGAGATGGGGCTAACGCTGGCGTTCACCGGCGGGTCTCGCAAAGCGAGGCCCGTCCGAGTGGAATGCCTTGTTATGCGTCATTTTCAATGAATGCGTATTGCCCGAAGGTAGCGCTTCAGATCCAGGCTCCCAGCAGCGGCTTCCAACGAATAGTTATCCAATGCGGCCTGCATCTGCTTATCGCGAACGAAGCGAGGTAGGCCAGAAATGCACTGGATATGTCCGGAAAAGTGGTGATTCTCAACGAAGCAGAGAATGGGGCGTGTTACTTGCGAGAAGCTGGCTGCACCTGTGGCAATGACTTCTTTGGACCAGGTGGCCGAATCCTTCGCCCACAGTGCGGCCTCAAAGTCCGTGTTGTTGTAGCGCACGGTTAGTCGGAACTCCGTGCCCCCTGGCAAAGGCTTGAGCGCGCGGGATCTTTGAACGGCACTGCCCGCTAAGCGGACAAAGCCCTTTTCGTCTGCTACGACGGTGACGCAATTACCCGACTCTAGGATCGGACCCATTGAGCTCTCATGGTGAAGCCTGCCAAAGAACAGAAGCGTTCCTCGCGAGGAGAGCTCAACTGCCTGAATGTAGTGTTCTAGCTTAGGCTTCGAGATCGAACGATGCATCGCGAGCGGCGTGCCCACTTTAATGTGGGGTGACGGGAAGTCTTTGACGTTGTACGTGCAGATTGCTTCGGACTTGGCAGCAAGCGCGGCGCCCAGGAGCACGTTATCTCCTGCGTCCAACGCGGCGACCCCCGCCGGCGGAGAAGCGTCCGGCACTTGCAATGCCCTGAGAGAAGCCAGATATGAGAGGAGCGCGTGCGATGCGGCTTGTGCCACGCGTGGACTCGGTGCGTCGCGCCAGATGAGATAGTCACACTCGGCAAGAACCTGGGGCGAATAAACAAAACTGACCCTCCCAAGTAGCGCGCCCAGCGTTCCGGCTGGGCCCTGACGATTGAAAGCGCCGGTTAGTACGACGTTACTGTCCAGGAAGACACGCATCGCCTTTATGACGCATAACGCTATATGGGTGGTTTCCAAGAACCACAGTACCGCCCTTGCTGCTTTCCGTGAACCACTTCCATGCAGCAAAGCTAAATCTAGTAACTGCAGGCGCTTTCCGGGACATGCGCTCATCGCAAACAGTGGTTATCGGACCCGCTATCCACTTGTAGCGACTGCTACAAGTGGTCGGCTGGGCTGATGATGCCCATCGGGCCGCGCTTGAGCACGTGGGAATAGATCATGGTCGGGCTCCCATCCCGATGCCCAGGGAGTTAGGGGTGGCTCGGTGTGTTGATCCCTGCCGCCAGCACCGCGCTCTTGCTACCCGGTCAACTCTTCACTGGCAACAGCCAGAAGTAATACCAGCGGCTCGTGGCCTCAGGCTCTCCCTTTCTTGCCTCTGCACCTTCTACCCCCTGGACCCAGCACCTCACCCTGAGTGCACTGCAACCCTCCCTGCAGATCACCGCTGACTACTGGAACCTGCTCTCCGCCCCCTGACGGCAGCAGCCGGCGGCAGGTGTGCCTGCCCCAGGGGGAACGGGAGCCCCACGGCGCAGTCGCTGTCTTCGCCGGCGCTGCAGCTGCCGGCTGCGGAGATGCCCTCCGCAGATACAGCCCAATCCCCAACGGCATCAACCACGGCCTCCAAAGACGAATCCTTGTGTTCTGTCATGTCCTTGAGGATCTGCCTCAGGGTTCACACCCGTAGGGGCTTGTGGGCCGGGATGGTGAGGTGTTGCTCCCCATTTCCCAGAACCCTTATCCGACGCATCTGATTGCCGCTCTGCCTGGCGGCCTCCGAATACAGTGAACACCCCCGCCGTCTTGAAAGGACCGCAACATGATGAAAACGAAGATGCTTCTGGCAGGCTTGGCCTGCGTGATGATGGCCACCACGGCTCAAGCGGCTTTTACCGCCAGTCAGCCCCCCGGTTCTTCTGAGTCCCCCCCCGGTAGTCCTGATTTCCCCCGACCTGGGGGGCCGTGGCAACAGGCTACGGGCTGTAGGGCACAGGCGCAACAAAATGTGGACTGGCATGGGTGCGACCTGAGAGGCGCGAACCTGATCGGGGCGAACCTGAAAGGCGCGAACTTCTCGGGCGCAAACCTGTCTGGCGCGAACCTGACCGGCGCGAAACTGAAAGACGCGATCCTGAATAATGTGCGCGTGAGCCCACAAACCCTCTGGAAATCTGGCAAGCCCTGCACCGGATCCAAGGTCTCCACCTGCCCAAAAAAATAACCACAGGCCCCGTCAGGCTGGCCGCGGTGTTGTTGAACCGCTGTGCCGGGGCGGCTGTGACCACATCAATCCCATACTTGCCGCCAGTCCTCGGCGTGAACTTATCCCCGCGAGTAGCGCAGATAGGCGACCGCCAAGCACCGGGTAACTAGGAGCCTATTGCCCGTAGCGCCGTCGCTCACGCCATCCAGCGCAGCTCGGCACTTCTTTCTACATCGTCTTCTGACGAATTTAGTAGGCGGTTTGCTGCCTCCTGCTCAGCCGTGGGGGCCTGGCCCCCCTATCCCGTTGCCATCGCTTGCTGGCACCTCTGCTGCTTCAGGTAGCGCCATAGCTTGTTGAGGTTGTGCGTCAGGCCCCAGATCGTCCATTCACTGTTCACCTTCTCCAGGCCACGCAATAGAAACCGCCGCAGCCCTCGCGCTTCTTTGGTCTGACCAAACACCGGCTCCACGATCGTCTTGCGTTTGGCGTAGATCTCCCTCCCTTCCTTCTTGCGCAGCTTGCGAGCCATCTTGCCTTTGGCATCCAGATCCTTGGGGATCGGGCCACAGATGGCTGGCGGCGGCTGACCGTGCTTCTGCCTGCCGGTCGAGATGTGGGGGTCGGTGCCTCGCTTCTCGCAGGCAGAGACGTTGTCCTCACTCCAGTAGCCCGCATCAGCAATGAACGTCTCTGGACAGGCACCGGTGTTGGCGATCGTGCGCTCCAGCATGGGTTCGAGATGCTCGACGTCGGGAGGCTGGTTGCTGACGCCCATCGCCACGATCACCTGGTGATCGCCATCGACTGCCGCCTGGCAGTTGTAGCCCTGCAGCAAGTTCCCATCACTCTTCATGATGTGGCTGTCGGGATCAGTGAAATTCCGCTGCGCCCTGGCCTTGGGGCTGCCATCAGCCCGATGGGCAAGCCCTCGATGGGGCATGGCGTCGGCCTCCTGGGGCTCCAATCCCTCGGGCTCGTGGCCTGCCTCACGGGCCTTCTCGATAGCCAGATCCTTGACGGTCTCTGCTTTCTTTCGTGCCTTGGCCGCTTTGTTGCGGAGCTTCTGCTGCTCGCTGGCATCCGCTTGTTCCTCCGCTACAGCATCGGCAGCCGCAGCTGCGGCTTCTGCCGCTGTTGCCTGCTTGGTGCGATCACGGGCAGCGGCGGCTGCCGCTTCCGCCTCCAGCGCTTTGCGGGCCTGGCTGATCTTCTCCAGCCGGTCCTGGCGGCGCTGCAGCTCCTTGGGTAGATCACTGCCAAGCTTTCCCTTGCCGTACTTGCCGTCCTCCTGCGCATCCAGGATCTCGGCCTTCCGCATCAGCTCCTTGATCTCCTTCTCCAGCTGGGCCTCGGCTTTAAGCATCCGCTCATGGCTCATCGCTTTGTGTTTGGAGGCATTGGCCTGCACCTTGGTGCCATCGAGTGCTACAAGGCCCAGGCTCACCATGCCGGCCTCCTGGCAGAAGCGCAGGATCTGCACAAACAGCCCACTGAGCGCCTCGAGGTTGCGGCGGCGGAACTCACTGATGCGGCTGTGATCCGGCTGCTGGTTGCTGGTCAGCACCCGGAACGCCAGATCCTCGTAACAGGCCCGTTCAATCCTGCGGGACGAAACGATGCCGGCGCAGTAGGCATAAAGCAGTAACAACGTCATCATCCGCGGGTCAAACCCCTTCTCCCCACGGGGATCCTTGCTCTGGGCAGGGATCACGATCGCCGACAGATCCAGCTCGTCGACCAGATCCAGCAGGAAATACACCTGATGGTCAGCCGATAGCCAGTCCCTCGGCGAGGCCGGCAGCAAGGAGGTCTGCCCAGGAACCCAGGGGCGGAAGGTCTTGAGCTTTTGCATGACCTATTCTTCCAGGCAGATCCATTGCTGTCACTGGGTTCTGGGCAGATCGGCGAGCGTCTGTGGAGAGGTGCCGTGTTCGGTGCTGGGTGGTCTATGCGCAACAGGCTCCTAGCCAGCTGTTCAAATCCACGCAGCGGCTTCAGCATACCGCTTAGGTCCGCCCGTAGCGATCGGTGTCGCCGGGATCACAGGACACCGTCGATCGCCCGATCTGATCCGACAGAGCCAGGGACGCCTCCTGCCCACGCCGCCACCGCCCTCCTCCAGACCGATGGTGCGCCAGGGGGTGCCGTGGATGTTCATGAACGCAGCTGCAGCGGACGCGCGGGCCCATCCTGAAACCCGGCGGGCCCGGCGCGATGCGGGGCGTGGATGGCCGCTCCCGGTGGCTGGGGGGCATGGCCTCCTGGCGGATGACGCTCGGGGAAGAAGATCAGGCCGGCAGGTGATAGCGCACCATGGTGAAGATGCGGTTGCGGTGCTGATCGAGGGCCATGCGCATATTGATCGCCCGCTGGTTGAGCAGCAGGAAGTCGAGGTTGTGGCGGGGAATGGCCACCGGCATCACCACCGTGATGGTCTGATCGGGGTCACGGCGCTCGACGCTGTCGACGAAGTCGGCGAAGGGGGTGACCAGCGAGGCATAGGGACTCTCGAGGATCTGCAGTTCGAAGCCGGGATCGCCGCCCACGCTCTCCTGCCAGGCCCGGCGCAGGGGTTCGGGATCGCCGTTCTCCGGGCGCACCCACACGCCGATCACCCGGTCCGACACCGAGGCGGCATAGCGCAGGGCCTCCAGGGCGGGCTGGTTCCAGGCCGGGATCCACACGATGCTGCGGTTGCCGATCGGCTCGCTGCGGGTCGGCATCCGCAACGGCATCGCCGCACCGGGGCGCAGGGCCAGAGCGGCGGTCACCCGCCGGAAGCGGCGACGGATCCGCGCCAGCAGCATCACCAGCAGCGGAATCGCGATCACCACCGTCCAGGCGCCTTCGGCGAATTTGCTGATCACGATCACCACCAGCACCAGGCAAGTGCTCAGGGAACCGATGCCATTCATCAGGGCGCGGTGCCACCAGCCCCGGCCGCGCTCACGCCACCAGTGGGTCACCATGCCAGCCTGGGAGAGGGTGAAGGCCAGGAACACCCCGAGCGCATAGAGATTCACCGCCACGGTGGTGTCGCCCTGGGAGATCACGATGATCACGCCGGTGGCCGCCAGCAGCAGCAGGATGCCGTTCTGGAACACCAGCCGGTCGCCCACCCAGGCCATCTGGGGCGGCAGGAAGTTGTCGCGAGCGAGCAGGGCCGAAAGGCGGGGGAAATCGGCGAAGGCGGTGTTGGCCGCCAGCATCAGGATCAGCAGGGTGGTGAGCTGCAGGATCCACAGCAGCGGGCTGTGGGGGCCGAACACCCGCATCCCCAGCTGGGCCATCACCGTGACATCGGGATGGGGAGCGATGCCGTAGACGAAGGCCAGGCCGCTGACCACCAGGACCATCGCCGCCAGCAACAGCCCCATCACCAGCAGGGTGTTGCGGGCCCGCTGGGCTGCGGGGTGCGGAACAGCTGCACCCCGTTGGCGATCGCCTCAATGCCGGTCATAGCGGAACAGCCGGAGCTGAAGGCCCGCAGGATCAGGAACAGCCCCAGCGGTTCCACGGCCCGCACCAGCGGTGGCGGATCCGGCGTGAAGCCATGGCTGGAAAGCAGGTTCTGCACGCCCGCCAGGGCCAGCAGGCCCACCATCAGCACGAAGCTGTAGGTGGGCAGGGCGAATAGCCGGCCGGCCTCCCGCGCGCCGCGCAGGTTGGCCCAGCCCACCAGCACCAGCAGCACCAGGGCGATCGGCACCTCCCAGCGCAGCAGGGCCGGGATCAGCGAGGAGAGGGCCTGGATGCCGGCCATCAGGCTCACGGCGGCGGTGAGCACGTAATCGACCAGCAGGCTGGCCGTGGTGCCGAGGTTCTCGCGGCCCACCACGTAGGCGCCGCCGCCCTGGGGATAGGCCGCAATCGTCTGGCGGTAGGAGAGCACCACAATCCCGATCAGGGCGATGATCATGAGCGTGATCGGCAAGGACAGCCTCAGGGCGCCGCTTCCCGCCAGGATCAGCACCCCCAGGGCCGCATCGGTGGCGTAAGCCACCGAGGAGAGGGCATCGGAGGAGAGGATCGGCAGCGCCTGGATGCTCGGCAGGGTGCGTGCCTCCTCCTGGCGGCGCTGGAGGGGCTCACCCAGGAGGCGGCGGAGCAAGGACATGGTCAGTGGCTCCTCAAGCGGCGAAACCCTCGGGGCGCCCTGGTGATCACGGGGCGACCGGAGCGGGGGCTCAGGCCTCTGGGTTAGCCGCAGTGCGGCGGGAGCACAAGGGCAGCGGCAGCAGCAGGGCAGCTGGCTTGCCGACGATCGCCCGTGTGTGGAGGGCCGCGTGGCGGGCAGCGCGGAACAGGACCCAGGCTGGCCTTCGGATCATGGGCGGATGGATAGCGTGAGAGCTGACCGCCAGGGCACGGCCTGTGGCGCCCTGGGGCTGTACGCGCTGGCTGATCCGGGGAGGCTGGCGGCAGCGCCACACGATGCGCCGAGGGAGGCTGACGCCATGGACGACGCCATCAACAACGAGGCCAAGACCGCTGTTGCGCCTGCCGCCGATGGTCCTGAGGCCGGGCGGGGCGCGCCGGCCCTGACCAGTGGCGCCCTGGCGCAGGGCCTGATCCGCCATCAGGTCCGCCGGCTGGGGACGCTGCAGGCCGAGGTGCTGGCGGATCGGGACCCGGAGCCCCTGCATCAGCTGCGGGTGAGCCTGCGGCGACTGCGCACGGCCCTGGTTCAGTTCGGCCCGGCCCTGGAGCTGCCCGAGAGCGTCAGGGAGCGCCGGGTCGCCGCCGTGGCCCGCCGGACGGGTCTCTGCCGCGACCTTGACGTGCTCCAGAAGCGGCTGCGGGAGCAGCTGCTGCCACGGCTTCCGCGCGACGAGCAGCGCAGCCTGGAGGGGCCGATCAAGCGCCTGGCCCGGGATCGGGAGCAGGCCTTCGGCACCCTGGTCGAGGAGCTCCACAGCTCCCGCACCCTGAAGCTGCTGGAGCGCCTCAACAGATGGCAGAAGCGGCCCCGGTTCACGCCTCTGGGGCAGCGGCCTGTAGTGCCCTGGCTGGTGGAGTGGCAGGCCCCGTTCACCGCCGGGCTGTTGCTCCACCCAGGCTGGGCCGTGGACGATCCCGCAGCGGAGACCCTGCATGGGCTGCGCAAGCGCATCAAGGCCGCTCGCTATGCGCTCGAGAACCAGGAGCGCTGGTGCGATCCGGTGGTGTTGGCCTGGATCGACGACCTGCGGCAGGCCCAGGACCATCTCGGGGAGCTGCATGACCTGCAGATGCTCCACGGCAACCTCGCGGGGAGCGACCGCTTCTCGAAACGGTCGTCATGGCCGGTGCTGCGGGCCGAGCTCAAGGGGATGCAGAGGCAGCACTGGCTCGCTTGGCGGGAGCTGGCCCAGCGCCTGCTCGATGACCACCACCGGCACACCATCCAACGCCAGCTGCTGGATCTCGGCCCACGCCTGGAGCCCATGGGCGCTGGAGCGCAACCCTCCAGTGCCGCCCACGCTGTTGTGATCCGGTGAAAGCTTTGATGCCGGCGACAATGACGTGAATGCAGGGATCACCATCCCTGCGGAGTGGTGCTGATCAGTCACTGACCGCCTTGGTGCGCATCGCCGCCTCCAGGCTCTTGGTGTCTGCAGCAGACAACTGGGGCCGATCGAGCTTGATCGTCAGCTTGTTCAGCGTTCCCGTGAACCGGAACGGCGGCTGGTAGTCGGCGTCGTTGACGCCGGTGAGGGTATCGGAGCCGATGTCGAAGCTCTCATCCC
>JBAPUA010000009.1:0-2725 GCA_049282435.1 Cyanobium sp.
GTTGACGCAGCAGGCCAAGCAGCTCAGCATGGAGTCGGGTCTGGGGAACCACTGGGGCTTGGTTTGGTGTGACAACCCCAACGTCTCATGGCTCCCTGCCCACCCAATGGTCTGAGACTCGTTCTGTCGCATGGCTTTTCGGACTTGTGTCCGTCAGCCAGGCGCAGGGCTCCTCAAAGTCGAGATCTTGGCCCGCACTGGCGGCGAAACGACGCAATGCCGCCTGATCAAGCGCTGACGACGACTGGATCCCAGAGGAAGAGCAGCCTTCGGGATGCCTGGTTGCCAGGACTTTCAGGCAGCCCTGGCCCCCCCCCAACCGCTAGGGAAGTGGCGCCTCGGGATCCGCGACCCGCGACCGCGTGCTGGGGGCTACCACCAGATCCTTGATGGCGATCATCCGGGCTCAGGCGTGAGCTCAGCCGTTCTGCACGGCCAGCGCGTACAGGCTCTGGATGCCATGGGCCAGCTTGATCGCCATGGTGCCGGTTTGAACGGCTTCCTTCACCTGCTGCCAGGTAGTTTTGGCGGAGATCTGCTTGCGGGCGTCGGTGATCCAAGGCTGGGCGCCGAGCTTGTCTTCCAGCTGCTGAAATACATCCGCAGGATCCTGAAGCTTGGCGTCGCTGTTGGCCAGGAGGGAGAGCAGCGTTGCAGGCGAGAGCTTGGCGATGTTGGAGCGGATGCCATCGCCATGGTGGCTTTGGTTGGCCGCGAGTTGGCGATCCAGCCAGATCTTCAGGGCCGGGTTGTGGAGGGCAAAGGAGAGATGGCGGTTGTCGGGCAGGATTTCGGCTTTGGTGAGAAGCATTGCGAGCTGGCTGTGACCTTCGGCATCCGATAGCGCGGGCCGGCGCAGGGCGAGGTCAGTGAGATAGCTGTTGGCTTTGGTAAGGCTGAGGCTCAGCGACGAGGCGAGCGCATCCGGTGCTTCCTGAATCAGGCCGGCTTTGGTAGCGGCATCCAGGATGGCGAGCTCCAGCTCGCGCTTGCCCAGTGCGCCGAACGGCTGCTGTTGGAGCTTGGACCAGAGTTCTGTGCCAAATGAACCAAGGCGAGCGTCGATTGCCATGGGCATGAATGGCAGCATGGCTATAGCTTAGTGCCCCCAGACTTCAGCTGATCCGTTTCATGCCACGGGAAGGACCGCTTGAGCCTCGGTGGTGTTTCCCGTAGCGCCTGCAATAGGGGCTCGATGTTGCGCGACCAGAGGAACTGCTCTAAGCGGGGATAGAGCGCCTGCGGGCAGCGGGGCGGCGTGGGCCGGCTGAGGATGGCCACGAGCTGGCGGGCGAGGGCCTCCAGCGAGCCCTTCTCAAAGAGATGCACGCCGGGGCCGAGGGATTGCAGGTCGGCCAGGGGAGCCACGGAGGAGAGCAGGAGCTGGGTGCCTTGGGCGGCGGCTTCCAGGGGCTTTAGGGGGGACACGATCTCACAGACGCGCTCGGGCCGGCTGGGGATCACCACCAGATCAATCAGGGGGTAGTAGTTGGCCACGGTGTGGGGCGGCACGCGGCCGGTGAATACCAGGCGGTCGGCTATGCCGAGCTGGCGGGCCAGGCTGAAGAGCCGATCACTGCTCTGGCAGGGCTGGCCGCTGCTGCCGGATTGGGAGAGGGATCCCACCAGCAGCAGGCGGGCCTCTAGGCCCTGCTGACGGGCGATGGCGAAGGCGGTGATCAGGTCGTCGAGGCCTTCGTACGCGGAGAAGGAGCCGATGTAGGCGATCACCTTGCTTGCATCCAGACCCAACCGATCTCGCAGGGCGAGATCGGGCTCAGGGATGCTGGCGGGAATGGCGGCGAGGCCATTGGGGATCAGGCTGATCTTGGCGGCCGGCACGCCGCGGCGCACCCATTCGGCTGCCATATGGCGGTTGAGGGAGAACAGGCGCTCGGCGGCCTGGGCAATGGCGGTTTCGGCGGCTATCTCCTGCTGGAATTCCGCAGAGGTGGCAAAGCCGGGATCTCGGGCGCAGCGGGAAAGCTCCCAGAAACCGCGGGCTTCGTACCAGAAGGGAAGGCCGAGCTCCTGAGCGGCCTGTTGTACGGGCTGGGCATGGCTCCAGTTGGAAGCGGCGAGCACGGCATCCGGCTTGAACACCTCGAACAGCTCTCGGTAGCCGCCCTCAGAACGACGCTCCAATTGAAGATAGTCAATTCCATCGATAGTCATGCAAAAAGGCATCACAGCCCTGTGCTTGGCTGCTGCCACGATTACTTTCAGGTAGACGCCTGCCTGGGCTATAGCACGCGCCAACTGGTGACCCCGCAGGGCATAGCCATCGGACGAATTAATAATTGCATGATTTACGCCGTAGAACATCCTCATAGATTCATCGGGAACTCGGCATCACTGAGACACGGCCAAGGAGCTGGCCAGTGCTTTTTGCATTGGTTATCAAAAGAGCGGCCAGATCGAATTTCTTTGCAAGACAAAGCCCGAGTAGTACCGGATTAAATAAATGCAATTTTGCGATGAATGACAGAGACCAAAGGCATTTACGAGCAAAACCAAAGATAAAATCTAGTCCTGCTAGTATTGAATGATTCTAGGGTCAAGAAGAAATAAATAATCAGGATCGAGCTGAATCAAAGGAAAAGTAATAATCAAGGAAAACCGAATTCTTTTCAGGCTGATTTTTGCACCAGTAATAGGAGGAATACTTTGAGAAGTTATCCCGTGCAACTTCTCCTATTTTGCGCGCAGGCATACCAGCAAAAAC
>JBAPUA010000010.1:0-7950 GCA_049282435.1 Cyanobium sp.
TTGATGCCACCGGAGAGGAAGTCGGACTCTTTGAGGGACATGGCATTTAAATCACCATATTGCTTGCTGGTGATCTGACAAAGAAGAAAATCGCCTCTGCCCGCTTCAGCAAGGACAAGGGCGGGCCTGCGCTTGGATTGCGACAGATCGGAATAAGGGAATGGAATGATGACTACATCACCTACTAAAGGTGCGCCCATGCTTCCTCTTCATCTGGATTGAGCCAATCATCTGAAAGCGAAGGTTCGGTCAATGCGATTCCGCTTAACGCAGAATCCTTGTCGCTTCGTGGCACTGCGACCAAGACCTTGAGGCCCTTTTGGAGGTGTACTGATGTATTGAGCCGTATTCGTCCGTCAGGCTCAACAACAGCATCATAGAGGTTTTCCATTTCTTTCTTTAGATCTCCATTGCATATTATTCCATCTTAGCCAAGAAACCATCGAGTTGCTATCCTGGCTTGTGAAATGGAGCCCGGACGCCTCTGCCCCGAAAGGACAGACCCCTCAGCCTCCCACGCATCCTTCTAACGGATAAATTGAGCGGCAAAATAGCTTTCGTTCTCAAATAGAATACTACGCTTTTGTCCGCTCCAATGATGTGTTATGCCCTATCCAGCAGAGTACGTTGGCAGAGCGTAATGCATAAATAATTAGCATTAAACGGGTGCATTTCATTTCATTAAAGCACCCTACAAGATCGGCGATCGGACTACAGTAACTAATGATTCGATATCTGGGTGATAATGATAGCGATCTTCAGGTTGGTAAACTCAATATGCCAGTTCCGTGGAGGAGTTAAACGGGATGGGTGCCAAGTAATTGTTCCACTCTTGCTTGAAGTTTTTCTTTTACGTATTCAGAGTCAGCCTCAAGAATCTGGCTTTCAATAAAGTTTATCCTTGCAGTAACATCTGCTTTATCGCCAGCACCATCAACAATAGTTGTAGAATCTTTTCCGACAATGATTTTTTTAGCAGAACCAATCACACCAGGAATAAGCGCAAGCTCCTCTAAGCAATCACCAGTTTCATCAGTTATAGGCTGTGAATTAGTTAGTACAGCGATATCTTTAAGTATCTCAAAACGATTGCCTCCAAAGCCAGGAGCTTTGATTGCACAGACTTTAAGTCTCCCTTGAATTCTATTCATGATTAAAGTTGTAAGAGCTTCGCCTTCAATATCATCAGCAACAATAAATAATGGACGTCCAGATTTAACAGTCCCTTCAAGAAGCCTAAGAATTTGATAGATATTAGTAATTTTTTTAGTAGTCACCAAGACAAAAGGATCTTCCAGCTCACAAATCATTTTCTCAGCGTTTGTGGCAAAATAAGGAGAAACGAAACCTCTATCTAAATGCATAGTAGTTTTCTCCTGTGTTAGTGAATGGGGTTCCGACCATACCATAGCCAGAAATCAGTTGATCGTCAATAGATCTTGACCGCTTTATTTCGATCCCACCTGTGCATAACGCTGTATGGGCGGGTCCGGTATCCGCTCTGCGATGGGAGCCGTTGTCGGCCTATGCAGCCGACGGGAAGCCAGCAACTTGCTCCAAAGGGCATGCGGTGCAATGGGACTGGGGGATTGTACGGTGGGGACGTGGGGATTTTATGCGGACCCGGTATCGCCGGCGACGCTTTTCGACTTCTTTACAGGAAATCTGCCGGGCTGGCGACACCCATTGGCCCGCGATTGAGAACATGCGTATAGATCATTGTTGTTTTTAGGTCCTTGTGGCCCATTAATTCCTGAATTGTGCGAATGTCCTGTCCTCTCTCGAGCAGGTGGGTTGCAAACGAATGGCGCAAACTGTGGCAACTGGCCGGCTTGCTGATGCCAGCTGCCAACACAGCTCTCCGCACCGATTTCTGAATCAAACTCGGATCGAGATGATGGCGTCCCTGTTGTTCTGAAGTTGGATCCTGCCAGCGCCGATGCTGGGGAAACACCCATTGCCAGCCCCACTCCGCTGCGGCATTCCGATACTTTCGTGCCAAGGCATAGGGAAGTCGCACCTGACCCCATCCATCGATCAAATCCAGTTTGTGTACACTCCGAACCTCTTCAAGATGGTTCCGCAGCTTCTTCGACAACCGTTTCGGAAGCATTGTACGTCTGTCATTTCCGCCCTTTCCGTTACGTACGGTCAGTTCCTGCCGGTTGAAATCCAGGTCATGCACCCTCAGCCGCAGGGCCTCCATCAATCGCAGCCCACTTCCATACAGCAGTCCAGCTACCAACGCTTCGCTCCCTTCGAGCCGCTGCAATACCGATCGCACCTCCTCTTCTGTCAGCACCACCGGCAAGCGTCGAGGCTTGCGGGCTCGCACCAACCCCTCCAGATCCAGATCCCGCTCCAACAGCTCCCGATACAGAAACAGCAGCGCCGAGAGCGCCTGGTTTTGGGTCGATGCGCTCACAAGGAGCTCCACGGCCAGATGGGTGAGAAAGGCATTCACCTCTGCGCTGCCCATCTCGCGTGGATGACGCGGATGGTGGAATCGCAGGAACCGCCTTAGCCACTGCTCGTAGGTGGCCACCGTGCGGCGCGCGTAGTGGCGAGCCTGAAGTTCCTCGCGATAGCGCTGGATCAGCCCGGGAGGGCGTGTGGGGCTCGGCATCAACAGACTCCTGAAGTCCACTACAGCATTCCCCGCCTCTCCCCTGCTCGCGTGAAGCGATTGTTGTTGCTTTCGGCCTCGTAGCGTCATGATGAAAACATCCTCAGCCGCAGCCCGGCATGGGCTCGGACGACCCATGGAACGCCACCTTTCCCAAACCCTGAGCTTTGACGACCTCGAGGTCATTGTGTTGGTAGAGACCGGCGGCGCGACGCCCCGCGAGGTGGAGGAATCGCTGGGGATGGGCCGGCGCGAGACGAGGGCCGTATTCCTAGATTTGGCGCGGCGCGGTCTGCTCGATTGGCAGGGCAGAAGTCACGCACCGGGTGCCTTGCCCCTTCCCTGGAGCTTTGCCTCCACCGTCTTCCAGCTCACCCCAATGGCCCGCAGCTTGAGACGGGATGAACCATTCACCAGCACAGCCTTGGCCGCTTCTCTTCTTGTGGCGGCGCAGAACAACATGGGCTGAGAGCAGCAAGCGGCTCTGTTCTCCCATCCACACTCAACGCGGCACGACCGAACGGAACAGGCGGCAGCCGCCGATGCGTAAGAGACTGCTGAAAAACCTCCGCGCCGAGCCAAACCAAGCGAGGGCGAGCCAGCTCACCTCAGTCGCAGACAGTCTTCTCTGCGCCGGCTGACAGCTCAGAGCTTCGAGGCGAGGGGTTTTTCAGCAAGCTCGTCAAGCGGAGGCAGTTCATCCCCTTCTGACTCCAGGGGACGGATCAGGCCATGGGGAGGCAGGCCCGAGTTGGTGGGGTCCCGGAACCGTTCGTGGCGACGGCCACCGGCCCCAACCACGCAAGACAGCGGCCCGTCAGACCGACCCGTCAACGACCAGTCGACACCATCCCCCACCGGCCCCATGCGCCAAGCTGGCGCCACCTTCGTCCGCCGCCGCAATGGCGCCCCTGCCCGCCCCGGAACCCAGCCAGCATCTGGAAACCACCGCCAGCCTCGACGCCCGCAAGATCCGCTTCGAACTCAACCGGGTGCGGCTGCCGATGGGGGTCGAGGGCCAGTTCGGCATCATCCGCCACCCCGGCGCCTCCCTGGCGGTGCCCGTGCTCGACGACGGCCGCGTCGTGGTGCTGCGCCAGTACCGCTTCGCCGTAGAAGCCCGCATCCTTGAGTTCCCGGCCGGCACCCTCGACGAGGGCGAGGATCCACTCAGCACGATGCAGCGGGAGCTGCAGGAGGAGGCCGGTTACAGCGCCAGCCGCTGGGATCCGCTCGGGGCGATGCTGCCCTGCCCGGGCTATTCCGATGAGGTGATCCACCTGTTCCTGGCCCGTGAGCTCACGGCCCTGGCGGAACAGCCGGCCGGTGATGACGACGAGGATCTGGAGGTGCTGTTGCTGCAGCCAGCCGAGCTCGATGCCGCCCTGGCCAGCGGCAATGAATACCTCGACGGCAAGAGCCTGACCGCCTGGTTCCGGGCCAAGCAGCTGCTGGATCTCTGAGGCGCCCGAGCCGAGACTCGCTCCCGCGTCGCCGCGGCGGCGGCGGCCCCAGACCCAGCCGGGCCCGCTGGCCCAGCCAGCCAGCGCCTGGACAGCCGGCGCCCGGCTCAGCCGATGGACTCCAGCCGCCCGATCCCCCCCTTCCTCCCTCACCCTTCCCTGCGCCCCTGCCCCCATGAGTCCCGAGCGCTGGCTGTTCTGGCATCGCCGTGATCTGCGCCTGGCCGACAACCTCGGCCTGGCGGCCGCCGCCGCCGCCACCCCGGCGCTGACGGGGGTGGTGGTGCTCGATCCGGCGGAGCTGCAAGCCGCCACCATGGCGCCGGCCCGGCGCTGGTTCCTGCGCGAGAGCCTGCGGGAGCTGAGCGAGCGCTGGCGGGCCGCCGGCAGCCGGCTGGTGCTGCTGCAGGGCGATCCCAGGCTGCTGCTGCCGCGCCTGGCGATCGCCAGCGGCGCGACGGTGGTGGCCTGGAACCGCGGAGTGGAGCCCGCCGAACGGGAGCGCGACCGGCAGGTGGCCGCAGCCCTCCAAGGGGATGGCGTGAAGGTGCTGGCGGACTGGGACCAGCTGCTGGTGCCCCCCGAGCTGCTGCGCACCGGCGGCGGCGATCCCTACCGGGTCTATGGACCCTTCCTGCGCAACTGGCGCGGCCAGGTGGAGCGCCGCGCCGCCGCCGGCGCGCTCGATTCACTGCCGGCGCCGCGGGAGCTGCTGGATCTGGATCCGGCCAGCCTGGCCCGCCCAGACCTGTGGCAGAGCCTGCCGCGACTGGAGGCGGTGCCTCCTGAGGCCCAACTGGGTGGAGCCGCCCCGGCCAGCGATCCCAGCCAGATTGCAGCCGCCAGCCCGGATCCCTCCGGGCAACAGCAGCCCTTCGCCGGCGCCGATCTCTGCCCCTGCCGCCCTGGCGAGGCGGCGGCCCTGGCCCAACTGGAGGCCTTCTGCGACAGCGAACGCAGCCCGATCCACGCCTACGAGCCGGCCCGCAACATCCCCGGCGAGGCCGGCACCTCCGCCCTCTCGGCCGCCCTGGCCCTGGGCACGCTCAGCCCGCGCCAGGCCTGGGCCGCCGCCCGGCAGGCCCGGGAGCTGGCCCGCAGCGACGAGGCTCTGACCTCGATCACCGTCTGGGAGCAGGAGCTGGCCTGGCGCGAGTTCTACCAGCAGGCCCTGTTCCACTTCCCGGAACTCGCCGATGGCCCCTACCGCCCCCAGTGGCGCCACTTTCCCTGGCAGAACGACCCCGAGCGGCTGCAGGCCTGGCAGGACGGCCTCACCGGCATGCCGATCATCGATGCCGCCATGCGCCAGCTGCGCGCCAGCGGCTGGATGCACAACCGCTGCCGCATGATCGTCGCCTCGTACCTGGTCAAGGATCTGATCTGCGACTGGCGCCTGGGCGAACGCCACTTCATGGCGCACCTGGTGGATGGCGATCTGGCCGCCAACAACGGCGGCTGGCAGTGGAGCGCCAGCAGCGGCATGGATCCCAAGCCGCTGCGCATCTTCAACCCCGCCACCCAGGCCGGCAAGTTCGACGCCGACGCCAGCTACATCCGCACCTGGCTGCCGGAGCTGCGCCATGTGGCCACGCGGGATCTGATCAGCGGCGAGATCGCCCCCCTGGAGCGCCGCGGCTATCCCGAACTGATCGTGCTGCACAAGGAGCAGCAGGCGCAGTTCAAGGCGCTCTACGCCGCCCTGCCGCGCGGTTGACAGCCGCTGAGCCGGCTTGGAACGGCGTTCAGGCAGCCACGCCGGCCGGAGCGCTGACGAGCTGCCGCAGCGTCCGGATCACCTGGTCCTGCTGCTCACCGGTGAGTTCCGGGAAGATCGGCAGGCTGAGCACCTCACTGCAGAGCCGCTCGGTGACCGGCAGGCTGCCCGGGTCGTAGCCGAGCGGGGCATAGGCCGGCTGGCGATGGATTGGGATCGGGTAGTAGATGATCGTGCTGACGCCCAGGTCCTGCAGCTGCTGCTTGAGCCAGTCACGGCAGCAGGCCTCCGGCAGGCCGAAGCTGGCGCTGTCAGCGGACGGGATGCAGCTGCCCGCACAGGCGGAGGAGCGGCTCGGACACAGGGGCACCCGCACCACGAACTGGTTCCAGCTGTGGCCCTCGCCGCCACGGGCGGGCAGCCGCACGCCCTCGAGATCGGCGAGTTCGCGCTGATAGCGCTCGGCGATCGTGCGGCGCCGCTCCACCCAGGCCGGCAGATGGGGCAGCTTGACGTTCAGCACCGCCGCCTGCAGGGCGTCGAGACGGCTGTTGTAGCCGAGCTCGGTGTGCAGATAGCGGCGCGGCATGCCGTGCACCGCCAGCTGCCGCAGCCGCTGGGCCAGCTGGGGATCGCGGCAGGTGATCGCACCGCCATCGCCGGCGGCACCGAGATTCTTGGTGGGGAAGAAGCTGAAGCAGCCCGCGTCCCCCCAGCTGCCCACCGGCCGGCCGGCCCAGTGGGCCCCGGTGGCCTGGGCGCAGTCTTCGATCACCAGCAGCCCATGGGCGGCAGCGATGGCGCAGAGTCGCTCCATGTCCACCGGCCGGCCGAACAGATGCACCGGCAGCAGCGCCCGGGTGGCCGGGGTGATCGCCGCCTCGATCCGATCCAACGCAATCAGATAGGTGTCGTCCTCCACATCGACGAACACCGGCGTGGCCCCGACAGCGCTGATCGCCTCGGCGGTGGCGAAGAAGCTGAAGGAGGAGGTGATCACCTCATCGCCGGGGCCGATGCCCAGGCCGCGCAGGGCCAGGATCAGGGCGTCGGTGCCGCTGTTGCAGCCGATCCCATGGGGGACGGCGCAGCTGGCGGCGAAGTCCTGCTCGAAGCGGCTGATCGTGGCGCCACCGATGTACTGGCCGCTCCTCAGGACCTCCAGGACGGCGCCATCGAGGTCGTCACCGAGCTGCCGCAGCTGCTCTCCGAGGCTGAAGGGGGGCACTTGCATGGCGGCCACCTTAATCGGGGTCAGGGTTTGAAAACGCGCAGGCCGAACATTGCGACGCCCAGCCCCGGCGCCCGGCCGGGCCAGCCCCGCTTCAGCCGATCCAGGGCGGCTCCTGGCCCGGATGCCATTTGATGTTGCAGCCGATCGAGGGCTGCTGCTCGGCAGGCAGCGGCTGACCCGCCAGCACGGCGGCCAGGGCGGCGCGCAGGTCATGGCCGTCGAGCGGCAGGGCGTTACCGGGACGACTGTCATCGAGCTGGCCGCGGTAGACGAGCCGATGGGCGGCGTCGAACAGGAAGGGATCGGGGGTGCAGGCGGCCCGCAGCGCCCGGGCGATGGCCTGGTCGGGATCGAGCAGGTAGGGGAAGGTCCAGCCCCGGGCCAACGCCTGGGCCGCCATGCCCTCCAGTCCGTCCTGGGGATGGGTGAGCGGGCTGTTGCTGCAGAAGCCGAGCAGGCCGATCTGGCCGGCGAAATCCGCCTGCAGCCGGCTGAGCTCCGGCTCGACGTGCTTCACGAACGGGCAGTGGGGGCAGAGAAACAGCACCAGCACGGGGCGCGCGGCCAGGGCCGCCGGCTCGAAGGGCGCGCCCACCCCCTCACCGCGATGGCGATCGATCAGCGCCAGCGGCAGCTCCGTGCCCAGGGGCAGCATCGTCGAAGCGGTCAGGACCATCGGATCGAGGCGAGCTGGAGGCCGCCAGCAAAGGGTGGAAGGTCGATCATGGCGCCTGTCCCAAGCCCGCAAGCCGCTTGCCCCACCGCCAGCTTCCCCTGGGCCAGCTTCTCCTGGGCCAGCTTCCCCTGAGCCAGCCTCCAGCAGTCTGCGATGAACCAGTCTGCGGCGACTCAATCTGCGGCGAGTCAGTCTGCGATGAACCAGCCTGCGGCGGGTCAGTCAGCAGTGGTC
>JBAPUA010000011.1:0-1996 GCA_049282435.1 Cyanobium sp.
CAACTGCAACGCCAGCCGGCTGGAGGCGCAGGAACCACCAATGGCAGCTGGCAGCGGGGGCACTGGCGAGCTCTCTCACCGCTGGCGGCGCCGGTGGCCGCACCGATGGAATGGGTGGAGCCGGTGCTGGTGGGGTGATGTGGCTCCGTCATCTGACGGCTCCTGCGCTCAAGGGTTCAGGCGCTGCCGCAGGAACCCGTCGATGTGATCAACCGCCGTGGCCCAGTTCTCCGCTTCGCAGAGGCCAGAGCTCTTGATGGGCTTGAAACTGTGGTCGCCGCTGGGGATCCACTCCAGCTGCACTCGAGCCGAGAGGGCATAGCTCTCCACCTCGTTCCGCTTGCCGAACGTGTCGCGCTCCCCCTGCAGGATCAGGGTGGGGGTCTGAAGGGCGGCCAGGTGCTCGGTGCGCAGGGTCAGGGGCTTGCCGGGCGGATGGAAGGGATAGCCGAGGCACAGGCAGCCGCCTACCCCATGACTGGCGGCGAGCTCATCAATCAGCAGGCTGGCCACCCGGCCGCCCATCGATTTGCCACCGATGAACAGGGGGCGCTCCGGCCAAGAGGCCCGCTCAAGACGCACCTGCTCCCGGAATTTCTCCTGCAGCAACGGCAGCCGATCAGGGCCCTGACGACGCCCCGTTTCACGCATCCGGGCCATATACGGGAACTCAAAACGCACCACGCGCCAGCCCTTTTCGGCCAGTCCGCCAGCGATCGCCGCCATGAACAGGCTGTCCATCGGCACACCGGCCCCATGGGCGAGCAGCACGGTGGCTGGGGCCTCAGCGGGCCCGTCGATCAACCGCGGCACTGGGGGAGCAACTTCCAGGGTCATGGCCCAATCCTGGCGGATGGGTCGGAAGCCGATCCCCCTGCATCCAGGCCATCGGCACAAACGGGACAGCTCAGCCCACGCTCTGCAGTTCGGCGGCGGCTTCGCTCTTACGCGGCGGCTTCGGTCTCACCCACGGGCAGTAGCTGGATGTGCTTCCTGCCCAGCTTGATCTCGAACACATCGCCCGGCTTGAGGTCCAGCAGTGAGGTGTAGGCCTTGCCGACCATCAAATTTCCGTTGAACTGAACCTTGGTGGCGTAGCTCAGGCTGCGACCGGGACGGCCCTTGCCAGCGGCGCCTCGGCCACCGGAGGCACCAAGGTTCATGCCCTTGGCCTCCAGCAGGGCCTCATAGAAGGCGGTGAAGTTGAGGCGCTCGCTGCCGTCCTTCTTGGTGCTGACATAGCCGGCAGCACGAACCAGATCCGATTTAGAGGCATCGCCGAGCTCCTTGACCTTGGCCAGTAGTTCAGTTCCGGTCAGCATGGTGAACAGGGGGATAGTTGTCTCTGTAGCCTATTGTCAGGACTGATGGGTGTGGAGTCAAGGTCTGAGCGAAACCTGCAGGGCTTGCCGTACTTACTCCTCAAAAGCTTTGTCGACCACCGCCTGTTTAAACTCTTCACCACCGAGGTCTTCCACAAGATAGTAGAAGCGGATCTCGAACCATTCCTGGAACAGTGCAAAGGTTCTCGGGCTGGGCCATGACGCTGGATCTCGGCTCCAGGACTCCAGTTCTGCCTTGAAAATCCGTTCATAGGTGTTTTCGAGGATCGATATCGCCTCGATGTCGTTCTCGTAGACCGGAACCAGGTAGAGCCCGTCTTCGTTGGCCTCCCAGTGCACATCTGGATCACCACTCACCTGGCGGATCCAGTCGATCAGGGGCTGGCGGGGGCCGATGCCAATGGCGCAGCGGTTGATGACCGTCATGGCAACATCCGAGCGATATAGCTTTGGGAAGGTAGCGACTTTTGCTTGGCCTGGATCGCAGTAGCTGAGGGCTGTCAGCGCAGGCTCTCGCAGGCCTCCCCAGGGCTGATCCAAAGTCGCTACTGATGAGGTTGGTCCTTCCTCAGCGACACGCCTGGCCGTTGCCACAACTGGCTGCTCAGAGCCAGGGCCGAAGTCAGAGCGCAACGCCACCCGGCAAACCGGAA
>JBAPUA010000012.1:0-3212 GCA_049282435.1 Cyanobium sp.
GTGTTATTCCCTGACGACTACTGAATAGCCCTAACTGTTTCCGGGCCGGCCGCCAGACGTAGGGCCGACATCAAGCAACGGCGCCAATCAACCTGCGGCGCAGGTAGAGGGCCGCAACACACCGCCCCCACCCAAAACGGCCCCCGGGCGCATCGGCGGACCACCCACCGCGCCGTCTTTCGGAACCCGTATTATGGCCGTATTACAACCCAAGACAAGCGATGCGGACGATCTCCGTGCGCCTCGATGACGGCAGCGAGGCCAGGCTCGACAGCCTCTGCCAGTCCCTCGGACTCAGCCAGACCGAAGTCGTCAAGGCTGGCCTTGCGTTGTTGCAGCGCCAATCCGCCTCTCCTGCGGCCCTGGCCGAGCGCCTCGGTCTGATCGGCGGCTTCTCCAGTGCGGCCCCAGGCAGCGGCACCACCAGCAGGGGGCGGGACCATTCGGCGCTGCTGCGCCAGAAGCTGGGCCGGCAACATCAGGATCAACAGCTGAAAGAGCCGCAGGCGTGAGCAGCTCCAGCTATCGGGGTGCCACCCTCGTCGATACCGGCCCCCTGGTCGCCTGGTTCGATCGCAGTGACCAGGACTATGAGGCCTGTGCCTCCTTTTTCCTGGAGCATACCGGCGCTTTCGTCTCCACCTGGCCGGTGCTCACGGAGGTCTGCCATCTGATTCCGGCGGCGATGGCACCACGCTTTCTTGAGTGGGTGTCGCTCGGTGGTCTGAGCATTCCAGAGCTGAGTGGATCCGCTCTGGAGTTGATGGCGAGCTGGATGCGGCAGTACGGCGATCTGCCAATGGATCTTGCCGATGCCTCGCTCCTCTGGTTGGCCCATGAGCATGGGCTACGCCGCATTGCCACACTTGATCGACGCGACTTCGGCATCTATCGACTGCCCGGGGGAGATGGGCTTGAAAACCTGCTGCATCCTTGAGCGGGTTGTTGCTTCTTACTCCCAGGGGCGTTCGCAATCGCCCACGCGAAACTGACACCACCCAACACAGCCCCCGGGCGCAGCGGCGGGCCCTCTCCACGGCCGCCCTGCCCGGCAAGGGTCGGCCAACGGCCGACTCGCGCAGCCCTTGCCCAGGGGCACAGCCTGGAGGGCACCGGCGCGCAGCACGCTACGGCATCCATAGCGTCTTCAACAGGCATGGATGCAGCAGCCGAACGCCCCAGATCAGAAGCGGGGAGGCCTTAGAAAATCTCAAAGAATATATGGCCCGTCCGCTGACCTTGACACTGGGCCATGACCAGGCACAATCAACTTGCACAGACAAATCAAGACAACAAGAGGCTGACCGTATCGGACAGTATCAATCCACGAGCCCGATACATAACCAACCAGGACTTCATTCTACTTAAACCTCCATAGACGAATGCTATTAGGCCGGCATGTTGCTAAAGAGGACAAGAAAGCAGCTGGGAGCAACTTCGGCGTAAATGTCCCAAGTCATTTGCATTTGAGATCAGGGCATCGCTATGGCCGATCGACTTCAGGTCGAATAATGAACTTAACAAACAAGACAGCGGCCAACAGCTTGCGCCAGTCAGTGGAGAGCAACGAAAGCCCATCGTTCAGCACCTTCTCGGCCTCCGGCGCGAACACCGAAGCCAGTGGGACAGTGCCAACAATCCAGCGCAGCAGAAGCGACTTCAGTGCAAACGCGACGCCCTCAGAGACATGAAGCTCAGTATCATCTGCCTCGATAACCGTGAAATCTACATGAAAAGCAATAGCATCCTCAATCTCTCGAGCATTGAGTTTATTCCACGACCGTCCTGCGACACAAGCATTCCAGTCAATTCCAACCCGGTCGGCAACATCCGTCACCAGCTGCTTGTAATCGCGTCCATCAAATATCTGGCCGATTGCTCCGCTACGGAGAAAGGTGAGATGATCGCAGAGCAATCCAGCATCATTCCCGAACGGTGCTTCAATAATCTGGCCAAGTTCATTGCGGCTGTCGCGAGAGGCTCGCTGGAGCAATCCTTTCAGCTCAGAAAGGTTATTTGGCATTTGACTATAGCGATGATGTTGCCGACCCAAGCACCCTAGGCCCTCATCAAGGCCATGACCACCTAAACCGTACGAGCATTCTAGAAACCGTTTAGACACTCTTTAGCCCAACGCCCTAGGCAAGCAAAGGGGCGAAGCTTGTTGCTATTACAACGCATTATGGATCGCTTCTGCTGGATCTTGATGTTGGGCGACAGCTCAAAAGCAAAGGAGTTAAACAGATTCAGGGGGCAACTTCTGAAGATGCTTCGAGAGGTGCTGTGACTTGTGACCACCTTCTTCCCACTGAACAAGGTAATCGAATCCTGATTGCCCCCACCACCTTTCTTTCTTCTCGACTATTCGTCCAACTTCGCTGGCCTCTGGATAGTGGAAAAAGCTCTCAACTGCTTTGCCAACACCAGCACCAGCGGCAGCTCCGGCAGCAGCCTGTGCACCAACGCCTACGCCAATTCCTGCTCCAGCTGAGACAATCCCGATTCCGGCAGCGATTCCGCCTGGTAACGCAGCCGGAAGAGCCACGGCAACTGCAGCTGCTCCCCCTCCTACAGCCAAAGTCTGTTGATGGTTTCGATGGGCTTTAGCGCCTTCCTTGGTCAGCGCGACCCGATCACCAACGGAAAGCTGCTCTGAGAAATGCATAATCAGCGTCAGTCGTCCTTACAGCATAGTATCTCTAGTGGCCCAAAGGCAATAGAAACGACATTGCCCCTATAAACATCAGTACCCGTTTAGGGGACGGGATGCTCGCCGCGAGCGCTGGCTCCATTGAGCCCTTGACAGCAGCTTGAATCCTGGTTGCATTTGAGATAAGGGTTGCCTGCAATGTCCACCCCAGCGGCCGGGATTTCAGAAGCAGATTGGCAGGCGACACCAGGCGGCATCAGGGCGCTGATTTTGTCCCAGCAGCAGGAGATCCGGGTTCTCAGACAGGTGAACGAGAAGCTCCGCACTCAGCTCACTGCCCTGGCGACCGTACTGGCCAGCCTGCGGGAGCGGATCGGCCGCAGCTCCCGTAACTCCTCCAAACCACCTCGCAGTGATGGCCCTGGCCATCACTGTGCGGAAGCCCTTCGGGCCACAAGCCACCTGAGCGACGCAAAGGTAATGGCCGCAAGCGGGGCGCTCAGCCGGGCCATCCAGGATCTGGGCCGGAGCTGCTGCCGATCGAGCGGGTGGATGAGGTGGT
>JBAPUA010000013.1:0-13635 GCA_049282435.1 Cyanobium sp.
CGAGATCTCAGCCCGCAAGGGCGGCTGAACGACGCGGTGCCGTCTGATCAAGCACTGACGACGACTGGATCCCTGAGAAAGAGCAGCATTCGGGATCTCAAGGAGCCGGGACTTTCAGGCAGCCCTGGTGTCGCTGGTGATCGGGGCTGACTCGCCGGCCCCGAAGCTCCGAGAGAGGAGCACGAGTTTTGTTACGACCGCTTTCACGACCGCATGGCGAATCTCGCAATAGGAGCGATATCCCAAAAACAAAGACCCCTTGCAGCACAAGGAGTCTGACGAAATGGAGCCAAGCGGATTCGAACCGCTGATCCCCTGCTTGATTGGCAGGAGACGGAGATCGAGGGATCTCTATCGCGAAATGTGTCGTCTACCGTCAGCGAGGCTGACATCAACATGGCCTTGTTGACATGCTTGAGCCATCGCCTCCAGTTCCTGGAGACATCATCGCTCCCCCACTCCATGCATCTGCCCATGGCCTCTCAGGGTGTGAATCTGAAGCGCATTGTCTGCAATCCTCTGCTTTTGACCCTGAATCAGCCGATCGTGCCCCGGATCCAGCCCGCGCTGCGCGCCTCGGCCAGCCTTGCCCTGCAGCCGCTCCTGATCGCTGGCTGCCTCACGGCGGCGGTGCTGACGGCGGCTCCGGGCCACAGCGCCGAGGTGCTCCTCTACAAACTCGAAACCCAGTGCAGCCAGGCCGGAGCGCCAGCTGTCAACTGCACGGTGGAAGCGATTGATGAAGGCAAAAGCACGCTCTATCGCCATCGCATCGGTCAGACGATCCAAACGATTCGCATCACCGACGATCCCGTGGCGATGAGCCTCTGGAATCCTGAGCGCAAACAATGGCAGAGCCTGACCAACGCCTCTGGTCGATTCTCCACGAACACAGTCTGCTTCAACGGCCAGGATCTCTGTGTCATCAACCCCAACTATCTCAACAGTGTCCGTCAGGACAGCCCGGCCAGGATGGCCGGTCGGGATCTGGTGAGAGTTCATTTCGGCGCCGATGGCCGCATCGATGCCAGCTGCTATGACGCCGGATGCGAGGTGGTGAAGCGATGAACGTACGTCCTGGATTTGGTCTGGTCGTGGCGGCCATCGTGGCTCTGCCAGCACTTCCCGCTGGGGCGGCATTTCAGGCATCTCCCCAGGTGGATGACTCCGGAGTCAGTCTGCTCCTCGCCCGGGGCGGCGGCGGTGGTGGTCGTGGTGGCGGCGGTGGTGGCAGCCGTGGCGGCGGCGGCGGTGGCAGCCGCGCTGGTGTTGGTGGCCGCACCGGTTTCAGCAACACCGGTGCTGGATTCAATCGTGGTGCGACTCGCCCTCAGGGTGGTTGGAGTGACAATGCCCGTGGCGCCAGGGCCGGCGGTGGTGGTCCTTCGCTGGATCGTCGCGATGGTTTCTCAGCCGGCACCGGACTGAACCGAAGCGGTTTTGATCGGCCCATGGCCAACCCTGGCAATCGTCAGCCGCTGGTGGGTTCCGGCAGTGGATCGTTACGGGATGGTCGTGATTTCGCCGGTGCCAATGTCGGTGATCGCAATCTGGGCGATCGCAACTTCAATGGCCAGATTGATCGCAATCTCAATCGCAACTGGAACACCAACGTCAATCGCAACTGGAACCGCACGGTCAACATCAACAATGTCAATCTCAGACCTGGCTGGGCTCGGCCGGGCTGGGGTTACGCCCGACCCTGGAACTATGGCTGGTATGGCGGCTGGGCGACTCCCGCCTGGGGCTGGTGGGGTTCCCGGGCGGCTGTGTGGGGAGTTGCCACCCTGGCCAGTGCCGCGATCATCAATCAGGCTGTCGACAATGCCATCAACAGTCAACAGACCATGATTGTTGTGCCGAATAGCAACTATCAGTTGTTGTATGGCACGGTGCAGCCCATCGGCAGCGCGGGGGTCCAATTCGATGTCAGCGTCAACGGCGCCACCTATCAGTTGACGGCAGACTGCCAGAGCGGTCTGCTCAACGGTGTCCAGCCAGCCAGTGCGGCCGAAGCAGAGCTGTTGAACGCAGCCTGTCAGGTGGCATTCGGCAACAGCTGATTGTGGCCAGACGGTGCTGGTTTGAGGTCAGCGCGATTCGATTGTGCCCTTTTGCCTTGGCACGGCAGAGGGCATGTTTAGTGCAATGGATCAGGGATTCGCTGTCATCCCTGCCTGTTCTTAGACAAGAATTCCCAATACCGATCCTGGCACTGATCTATTGATTTGCAGGTCAAATACCCCAACTATTGACGGCATCCTGGAAAGCTTAAATTAGAATTCTAGCGGCTTTCATCGAGCACATCGGCAGAGCCAGGCTGTTTGCCGATTCGTCGCTGCGGCATAGGGAATCAGCAATGGGCCCGAGCTTGGACAGGGATCCCTTGTGCGATTTCAGTCGGAACTTGCTCTTCAGGCTTTCGACGCCAATGGAGAGCGTGACAATTGACGCGGTTAGGCCTTAATATACTACTCTTTTAATGAGTTGTTCTGACCTGATCGATGCAAAATCGAGGCCACGATTGAACCTCATAGTCGTTTTGTGACATTGTTCAGAGTCCGCTTGATCGCCACCAGCGGAATCCTGGATGGATCAAGGTCGATGACAATACCAAAGAACATGAATACAACTGGAACGTCAATGACAATTCGAAATTGAATATCGGCCAAAACGATGCTCCCGTTCGTGCAATTGCCGTCGACTCTTGCGAAATAATTGAGAAAGAATTGCGGCCACTGTAGTTTTGCCAGCGATGGCAAGGTGCGTCAGGGATGGCCCCAGGCCCTCCAGGAGATCAGGCAGCGACTGCTGTCCATGACCAGGACGATCTCTCCCAGCACCAACAGGGCGAAGACGGCCAGCCTTGATCCCAGCCGCAGATCAACGCCAACGCCAATATCAATCTTCAGCAGGTTGAGGCCAACAGCGCACAGACTCACAGTCAGAATCAGGCCCTGGATTCACAGTTTCCGCCGTTGGCCGTGCTGGATCGTGGTCGACAAGGCTTTCGGGAACATTGAGGCGGTCTAGGAGCAATTTCGGTCCTGATTTGCACTGGCCCGAATGCTGTTGGATGGCCAGTCTGATTGTATGCAGCGGACAAGTCGATGAGCTGGAGTGAGCTGGAGCGGTTGGTCGAGACGGCCGAACAGGATCGTGCCCTCAGTCGTGCACTGCGTCACTGCCGATCGCGCTCGGAGCTGGTGCTGGCAGCACAGCGTCTGCAATTCCTGATCACCCTGGAGGATCTACACCGGGCCAGGCTGCTGGATGGGCGCCAGACCGATGAATCGCTTCAGCTCAGCGGCTGGAACGCGCCGGATCTGCACCGAATCCAAGCCTGACTGCGTGCTGTGACGCTGGTGTCGCCGGCATCGATCGGCCCATGCGCTGCCGTTTCGTCCTTCTGTCCGGTTTGCGCTGCCGCCGCTGGTGTGCCTGCCGATCCTGGTCCCAGGCTGGAGCGGTCTGCAGACAACGAGGATGCGGCCCATGCGGCATCTGGGATTGGCCTCCGCTGCAGGGGCAGAGGTGTTCCACGGGCTGCAGGGCGGATCGGGCTGGGGGCTGAACCGCTGAACGGGGCCTTGAAGCCCCCCGCTGAGTAGGTTGATGCGGCTCCAGAGACCCTGGCCTGTCCCCAGCTGCAGCTTCGCCCTTGACCCGCCCCACACCTCCGCCTTCCCGTTCTGATCGGGTGCTGCGCCTGCAGATTTTTGCGGCCTTTCTCGCCCCCGTCGCTCTCGTTGGCCTCTGGCTCTGGTCGAAAGGGTTTTTCTCGGCCGGCTGACCTCAGCCGCAGCCCCCTCAGCTTCAGATTTCCAGACTGCCCTGGCGCTCGCCGTGGAGCAGCCGATGCAGATTGATGCCCGCGGCGTAGGCGGCGTCGTGAAGCTCATGCCTCTGCAGTTCGTTCAAGCCATCCCAGAAGGCGTGCAGGAGGTCCAGGGAGGCTTTGCCCAGCCCCACAACGCTGAGCACCCCGACGGGGACCGAGAGCCAGGGGAAGATCAGCAGCAGCAGGCCCATGGCCAGGCCGATGGCGGCGCCATCCTGGATCGATCCCCAGACGCTGTGAGCGATCAGGCGAGCCTGGGAGGATCGGTCCAGCTCCCGCCGCCGCACCATCGCTTCGGTGCGCAGGGCCGTCAGCAGCGCCTGATAGACGCCATAGATCACCACCGCCCCCAGGGTCGATTCACTCAGAATCCGGGCACTGCCCATGGGGGATGGACTTCCCCCCAGCTGCAGGCTGGCCAGTCCGGCCAGTGGGGCCAGCTCCCATCCAGCCCTGGGGAGGTGATCGGGGTCAAGATCTCGGCCCATGCTGATCCTGGGAGCGTCATCTCGACAATTGTGGCCTGCGTGTGTGGCCTGCGTGCCGGCTCTGTCCACGGGGGCAGATGCAGGGGTGGGAGAGCCATTGGGCGGTCGCATCCCCCACCCCGGCTTCAGCGATAGACGAGCACCGGACAATGGGCCAGGGCCAGCACCCGCTGGGTTTCGCTGCCGATCAGAAACCCGGAGATGCCGCGCCGGCCATGGGAGGCCATCAGGATCAGATCGCAGCCCAGTCGCTGGGCCGTGTCAACGATTGCCCGGTGGGGGGTGTCACCGGGTACGCGTTCACACTGCGCTGCAACCCCAGCCTCGGCAGCGGCGACTCCCGCCTCCTCGAGGATTCGGTCCGATTCCCGGAGACTGGCCGCAATCAGCAGCTCCATGGTCTGCACATCGAGCTTCTCCCCCAGGCCGACCAGGGGGATCGGTGTGGTGGGCTGCACATGCAGAAAGGTGATGCGGGCCCCCAGGGCCGCCGCCAGGCTCAGCGCATGGTCGATCGCCCGTCGGGACAGCACCGATCCATCACTGGGCACCAGCAGATGGGAATAGGGCATCACAGGCAGCACGACTGCTTCCTGTCTACTCATGCCGCCAGAATCAGCCGATGATCAGCCCCTCTTCAGCTTCGCAGCTTCACGGCGATGGCGCCCCGCCAGCAGCCAGCCCCGCCAGCTGGCTGGATCGCTGGTATCCGGTGGCGTACCTCAAGGATCTGGATCGGAAAAAGCCGCAGCCCTTCACGCTGCTGGATCAGGATCTGGTGATCTGGTGGGACGCCCCCGGCGCTGCCTGGCAGGCCTTCGACGATGTCTGCCCCCATCGGCTGGTGCCCCTCTCCGAAGGCCGGATCAACGCCGCCGGAGCCCTGGAGTGCCCCTACCACGGCTGGAGTTTTGATGGTTCCGGTCAGTGTCTGACCATTCCCCAGGCCGCCCCTGGGGCCAGCCACTCCCCCTCCCGCAGCTGTGCCAGGCGCCGGGCTACCGCCACTGCCCAGGGTCTGCTGTTCGTGTTCGCCGGTGAGGCGTCCGGGGCCGCTCAGCATCCGCTGCCGATCGTCCCCCTGTTGGAGGAGGCGCGCTGGTTCGTGCAGGACACTTTCCGGGACCTGCCCTACGACGCTCTCACCCTGCTGGAGAACGTGCTGGATGTGAGCCACGTGCCGTTCACCCATCACGCCACGGTGGGACGGCGCGAGAACGCCGGGGCGGTGGAGCTGGAACTCACGGCGGCCGGTGCCGACGGCTTCCGGGGCGTCTGGGCCGAGGGCCCTCGCCGCGGCAAGCTCGGGACCCAGTACACCACCTTCTGCGCTCCTGCCCTGATGTGGCATGAGCTGACCGCACCGGGCTTCGCCCGCATCCTGACGGTGGTCTATGCCACGCCGATCCGTCGTGGCGAATGCCGGCTGTTTGCCCGCTTTCCCTTCCAGTTCGAGTCCCCCTGGCCGGCCCGGCTGCTCGGCCTGCGGCCCGAGTGGCTGCAGCACATCGGCAATCACCGGGTCCTGGAGGACGACCAGATCTTCCTGCATTGGCAGGAACGGGTTCTGGCCCAGCGGGGCGGCAGTGAGCAGCTGGCCCGCAGCTGCTATCTGGCCACCTCCGCCGATCGCTATGTGCAGGCGCTGCACACCTGGGTGCAGGAGCATGGCGGCGTGCCGTTCCCGGGCCAGCCTTTGCCCCCGCGGCTGGGGGACGATCCCCTGCTGGATCGCTGGCAGAGCCATAGTCGCCACTGCCACAGCTGCCGCGGTGCCGATCAGCAACTGCAGCGTCTTCGCGGCATCACGGCGCTGTTGGCGGTCCTGGCTCTGGTGATGCTGGTCTGGTCCGGGCCGAGCCTGGCAGCCATGGCCTGGGCCCTGGCTGGCCTGCTGCTGCTCGGCCTGCGCCGGCAGATCGGCCTGTGGCGGCAGCAGCTGCGCTTCGGCGAGCGGCTGCCACCCCGCAACCAGTAGCCATCGCCTCCAGCGGGGCGCCCATCGGCGGCCCCCTCGGTCCGGATCCGCTGCAGCTGAGCGAGGCAGGCGGGGTACGGCCCCGCCACTGCCAGCCTCGAAGCCGGCCCCATCCTGATGCAGTCGCAGATCAGCGCCGGCCTTTCCAGCCCGCCAGATGGGCCGCCGCTGGCGAGCGCACCAGGGTGCGGGCTGCCGGCAGGGCGGGCTCCAGTTCGGAGGAACTGAAGGGCGGCAGGGGGCGGCGACGCAGCCAGGCTCCCCAGCGGAACTCGTGGAAGGGAATCAGGGGTGCCGGTTCGATCATCCCCTCCTTCTTCAGCTTCCAGACCAGGCTGCGATAGGGGTCATCCTGCAGGCCAGCCAGGCTTGCCGGCAGCACAGGCGGCGCCATCGGACCCAGCCCCCGCCCGTCATAGAGGTAGAGCCAGCCGCGGCGGTGCAGTTCCGCGAGGGCGCTGGCCCGATCGTCACTGTCGAGCTCCAGAACCACATAGCCATAGGCCTCTGCCTCGGGGTCGAGTTCAATCAGGCCCCGCAGGCGATGGTGGCGGTCCACCATCCACAGCCGTCCAGCGGCATTGCGCACGATCGGCACGGGCTTGTCCTTGAGATAGCGCAGACGTTGCTCGCGGCTGTCCTGGCTGAAATCCACCTGGCGGCTGCGCACTTCGGCCAGACCGACACACATCTGCGTGGGATGCAGGTTGGCGATCGACACCTTGAAGATGTCCGTTGTCTTGCCGGGTGCCGGCAGGGGCTGATATGGGGGGATATGAAGGCTCATCGGGCCATCCTTGCGCTTTCCGGTGACCCTTGGGTGAAGCCGGCCGCTCCCTGCACCCGGGACAATCCGGCGCCCTGCGATCGACGCCGGAATGGACTGGCCGTGGCGGGCCTCGCTGACCACGCTGATGCGACAGTCGGGCCCGGTTTTCCGGCCGTTGCCCGCTCGGCGGCTCGCAGCAGTGGCGCCGGTTCGGGTGGTGGCGCTGCAGAACCCATGCGCCTCGGCCAGGGAGGCGATCGCCAGCGGCAAGCCGATAGGGACCGACTTGTTGTGAAGTCTGGCGGCTCCTTGACCTTGGACTGTTTTGCACCTCCGCTTGCCGTGAGCCGTTGGCGCGGCTGGGGATAGGGTTCGGAACAGGCGAAAGGAGTCATGGCTTCCGTATCCAGCAGTGCCGACAGTCCGGTCGCGTCCCCAGCGGGCATACCCGTGAGTGGTCCGCATGGTCCCATCGGTGTGCTGGTCTGCGGTCATGGCAGCCGCAATCGCCTGGCGGTCGCTGAGTTCGCCGCTCTGGCGCAGCAGTTGCAGCAACACCTGGCGCCGGTGCCGGTGGAGTTCGGCTATCTGGAATTCGCCAGACCGATCCTGCGGGATGGGCTCGAGGCTCTGCGCCGCCGGGGGGTTGGCCATGTGCTGGCGGTGCCGGCGATGTTGTTCGCCGCCGGGCATGCCAAGAACGACATCCCCTCGGTGCTCAACACCTACGCCGCCGAGACGGGTCTGCGCATCGATTACGGCCGCGAGCTCGGTGTGGATCTCAAGATGATCCAGGCGGCCGCTGCCCGCATCCGCACTTCCCTGGACAGCGCCGATGCCGGCGCCAGTCACGCCGGATCGGCGCCGCCGCCCCTGCATGACACCCTGCTGGTGGTGGTCGGTCGGGGCTCCTCCGATCCGGACGCCAACTCCAATGTGGCCAAGGTCACCCGGATGCTGGTGGAGGGTTTCGGATTCGGCTGGGGTGAGACGGTCTACTCCGGGGTCACCTTCCCGCTGGTGGAACCGGGGCTGCGCCAGGCGGTACGGCTCGGCTATCGCCGCATTGTCGTCGTTCCCTACTTTCTGTTTTCAGGCGTCCTGGTCAGTCGCATCCGCCAGCACACCCAGCTGGTGGCATCGGATCATCCGGATGTCGAGTTTGTCGAAGCCTCCTATCTGGGGGATCACCCGCTGGTGCTGGACACCTTCAGGGAGCGGGTGGCAGAGGTGTTGCGCGGCGATACCGACATGAACTGCTCTCTCTGCAAGTACCGCGCCCAGGTGCTCGGTTTCGAGCATGAGGTGGGGGCTCCCCAGCACAGCCACCATCACCACGTCGAGGGTCTGGTGGAAAGCTGCCAGCTGTGTGAAGCCGAATGCACCGGAGCCTGCCAGGCCGACGGCATTCCCCTCCCTGGGGCCGGCTCGGAACCCCACGATCATGGGCACGGGCATGGGCATGGCCAGCAGGCCGCCGCCGCCGGGATCCCTGCCAGTGCCACGGCAGCCGATCATCCTGCTGGTGGCAGCGAATCAGATGCCGTTCATGACCATGAGAACAGTCACGAACACCACCATGGGCGCTATCCCCATGCCGATCATCCGCTCGGACCCCGCACGTTGCGATCGCCGGGGAACTGAGCGCCACGGACCGGGCGCCGAGGCAGGGCTGGCTCTAGTTGGAGCGGCCTGTTTTGTGTCGATTTTTTCTGAAAGTTGGAAGAGATATGGAGTGAATCGACCGGCCTGTCTGTCCAATCCAGGCCCATGTCGCAAGGGTCTTGCTTGGATCCATTCTGGGGATTGGCCGAGGATTTCCCCATCTCCAGAACGTTTTCCCCCGTTTTTGCCCACTTTTTCCACAGACTTGTTGCTGTCAGCGGCGTTGGGGCTGGGCTCTTGTGGAAATCGTGGCTTCGTTCCTGCGCTGCTTGACAGCCAGCAATGAGTGGGCTCTGGATTGGCCGCAGGCCGCATCCACAGCCGCCGGGACAGGCCCCGTCGCGGGTCTCATTCGTGGATGCGGTGCGTATCACCTCAGCTCTGATGTTTGACATCGGACGCATGGCTGTGGCGTCCTAAGCGGCAGTTCACTGGTGATGAGGCGACAGCCAGGGCCAGGGCCAGGGACGGAGACTGGTAGCGGTGCCTGGCGATCAGCGAGGACATCCCCTGCAGGGATCCGGGACCCTCCTGCCGGCGCCAGCCTTGAGGCCGAAGTGCCGGAGGTGCTGTCCGAAGCCACGCGGGGTTCAGCCATCGCCTTCCCCACCGGGACGAAGGCGGCGACATCCACTCGGCTCCGGCCGGCTTCCTGGTGCAGAACGGCTCAGGAGCAGGTCGTCACCCGCGCAGCCAAGAAAAAAGCGAGGGGGCCAACCCTCGCCTGTGTTCTCCCTTGCCCGACCCGTTGAAAGGTCGCCCAGTCATTGTGTGGAAGCATGCGGGCCTGAACTGTGGTCGTTGACACCAGCTCTGCCGTTGATGGGCAGGGGCTGACATCGGCAGCGCCAGCTCGTCAGTTCAGGGGCTGATCGGCCGGGTCGTCAACAGCGGCCTGAGGCGGCAGCGGCGGCGGCGCAGGCCCTCCAGGTCACGGCCATCTCCGTCAGCGTCGGGCTCTGCCAACCGGCGCTGGGCCAGCAGGCGCCGTCGGTGACCAGCACATTGCGGGCCCGCCAGCAGCGGTTCCAGGCGTCGACGACGCCGCCGGCCTGATCGCTCGCCATGCGGGCTCCACCCAGCTCGTGGATGTAGTACCCGGGGGGAGGGGCCTCCGGTCGGACTGCGGCGCTGCGCAGGATCAGCGGTTCCAGCAGCGGCAGGCTGAACAGATCTTCCAGGGGACGGATCGTGCCGCCGGCAGCGGCGACCACGGCCTGCATGCGTCCGTGCATATGGGCCACCATGGCGCTTTCGTTGCTGCCCCAGCGGCAGCTGATGTGGGGTACCGCCAGTCCCCAGTGATCGCGCACATGGGCGTCGAGGCTGATGCGATTGCTGGCATCGGGCAACACCTCGCCATGGGCGATCAGAAATCCCACGGCCTCCTGGGGCCGTCGCTGCAGTGGCCGGGGCGGGTCGAAGCGTTGCAGCGCCGTCCAGATCCCGTAGCCCCGCTGAAATCCCAGGCCCTCATCGCCCTGCAGGTTGACCGTGTTGGGAATGAAGCAGCTGCCGGCTCCGGAAAGCTCGACCGGCCCCTGGGGTCTGGCGATGTTGGGAATCGAAAAGAAGCGGCAGGTGGAGATGTGATCCATCAGGTAGTGGCCCAGGCTGCCGGAGGGGTCGATCAGGCCGCCGCTCTGCCTGCCCTCCTGTGAATTGAGCAGGATCCGCACCGATTCGATCGTGGATGCACAGAGCACCACCAATGGAGCCTCCACCCGCTCCATGCGGCCATTGCGGGTGTCGATCAGCAGCACGGCTTCGGCCTGATCCGCGCCGGCCTTCATCTGCAGGTGGCTCACCAGGGCGTGGGGCCGCAGCCGCACCCGGCCGGTGGCCAGGGCCCGGGCCAGGGTGACCCCCTGGGCGCTGGAGCGGGGCCAGCTCCGGCCGGCCTCGGGCCGGGGCAGCGCAAAGCCGCGCGAATGGATCAACGGCAGATTGAGCTCCCTGCCGATGGCCCGGCGCAGATGGTCTTCCCCTGGGGTCAGGGGCAGGGGCGGCAGAAAGTCGCCATCGGGAAGCTGGGGCAGGCCATCGGCATGGCCATGGATGCCGAGCAGGCGCTCCAGACGGCCATAGAACGGGGCCAGCTCCTCACTGCCGATCGGCCAGCAGGGGCCCTGGCCGTCCCGTTCGCCGGCCCCGAACTCCGCCGGTGACAGGCGCAGGGTGATGCCGCCCCAGGTCAGGCTCTTGCCGCCCACCTGGCGGCCGCGGGTCCACAGGAACGGTTGGTCGGCGGGCGTGGTGTACGGATTGAGCCGCTCATCGATGAACAGCTCCGGGTTGTGTTTCCAGTAGCCGGGATGGTTGGCCTGGCTGCGGTGGCGTCCGCCGGCGAGATGGGCGAGGCGCCGCAGGCTGTCGAGCGGTTCGTTGCCGCGGGCCTGGGCGGGCGTCAGCTCGGGCCCCGCCTCCAGCACCAGGACGCGCAATCCCGCCTCGGCCAGCACCATGGCGGCCACGCCGCCATTGGCGCCGGCACCGATGACCACCGCATCAAAGGGGCCGCCATCAACCGAGGTCACGCCGATGGGGGGAGCGGTCACGGGCAGATCACAAACGGCGGGATCGAAGCTGTCATCGGCCTGTGGTCAGGGGCTTCGCTCGCGTCCTGGCTCTGACCAGGCCTGAGCCAGCCTGAACCCTATCGGCCCGTCCCCATGCCTTCGCGCGGCGGCCTGGAAGGCGTCATCGGCGGGTGCCCTGATCGCCGGCTTGCGGTCGGGCCGCGGCCCTGACGAGGATTGCGGCGGCGCGGGATCAGCTGCGCCCCGGCTCCGGCCCGCGGCGCTGGCTTCAGGTTCCGGGAACGTCCTGCTCCACGGCCAGCGCGGCGCCGCAGCCCCGTTCCGTCAGCAGGGTCGTGACCATCAGCCGCAGGGTCCGCCGGTTGCCGCCGGCTTGCCGCCAGTGTTCCAGCCATTGCATCAGCGGCGGCGGCCCATCCGCCCCGGACTCCGTGGCGATCCCCAGCCTGGCCAGGAAGGCGCTGGCGTCGTCCAGGCAGGACTCCCCCTCCCCGAAGCCATCGAGCAGTGGATCCAGCGCCGCGTGCAGCGTCTCCAGCTCGGTGTCGCTCAAGGCGGGTAGGGAGTCAGCCATCAATGCACACACGGGAGATCCCCCAGGGGGGCAGAGGGGCCCGGGCCTGGCTCCGCTCGCCGGCTCCTAAGCTGATGTCCATCTTCCCCCGATCGCCCGCAACCCGCGTCGCTCCGTGCTGAAGATCTGCCTTCAGGTGCTTGTCTGTTTCACCATCGCCCTGCGGGTGTCGGTGATCTTCGGCCATCTGCGTCGGACCTGGCAGCACGATGGCCGCCGTGATCCGTCCCTGGCTGCCCAGTTCCGCCAGGAGCTGCGGCGCCGGGGTCTGTTGCTGTCCCTGCCGGTTCCGGAGATCGAAGGAACCAGCTGAGGTCGCTCTCTCAGCGTGACCTCAGGTACCGGCGTGGCCAGGATCCGCCGTGGCCACGGCCAGCTCTGAACACGGCCCACTGCGAACACGGCCCGCTATGAACACGGCCCGCTGTAAACAAGGTCTGCTGTGAACACGGCCGCTGTCAGCCTGGCGCAGGTGTGACCCGGACCGCCGAGCACGGGGATCAGGGCATGGGATTCAAGCGCTTCCATCGCGGCCATGGCGGCGGGACGGGGTCCCGATCAGATGGTGAATGGCATGAATCGCCACCCCCCAGAGCTGGCCACCCGGATCGTCTTCGCTGGCCAGGGGCAGCGCTGGGGTGACGGCGTCACTGGCCAGCAACCACAGGCGGCCCTCGCGGCGGCCGAGGCGCCGCAGGATGAAGCCACCGGCATGCACGGCCACCACCACCAGGCCGACCCGCGGTTCAAGACTGCGATCAATCACCAGCAGATCACCATCGAGGATGCCATCGCCGCGCATGGCATCACCCTCAACCCGCATGAAGAAGGTGGAGAGGGGGGAGGGGATCAGTTCAAGATTGAGATCGATACGCGCTTCGACATAGTCATCGGCCGGACTGGGGAAGCCGGCGGCGACCGACTCCCCCAGCAGGGCGCAGAGCCTTGCCGGGCCCTGGACCCGCAGGGGCACAGGCAGCCCCGGGGGCAACAGGGACAGCGTCATGGCGCCAGGGCGCGAGTAGTACTCATGTTCTAGCAGGAGGGTGGTTGTGGCACGGCCCGCTGGCGCGGGTGTGCTGACGGGGGTCGGTGAGCTGGGGACGGTCGCATCCGTGGACGGCGGCGACTCTCGGCGCCCGTGGCCTCCGGCCGGCCCTGGCCGCGGAGAGCGGTGTCTGGCAGGTCGCAGCGGCTGCCCTACCCCCCCCCCTAGGGCCTTGTGCTGGGTCGTTGCGGGCGGGTGCTGGCGTGTGGCCATCTGCTGACAGGTGCGATCCCAGGCGGCTTAATCCCGGAAACTTTCCGTATCAAATGCCTTGCGGAGTCAAATGACGGATAAAAACCTCATCACCCGTCTGGCTTCCCTGAGCATGCGACAGCTGCGCGATGTGGCCCGCACCCTTGGGGTCAGTCGCTACAGCGCCCAGGATCGTGAAGGCCTGGCCGAGGCGATCAGCAAGAGCGCGGCCGATCGGGTCGCCGAAGCGACTGAGGCCGCTGAATCCACTGAAGCCATCGAAGCCAGCCAGGTGATCGAGGCCGAGATGGCCGCAGCCAACCGTCCCGCCGCCGAAACCCGGGTCGTCTTCCTGCCCCGTGATCCCCAGTGGGCCTACGTCTTCTGGGACATCTCCGAAGCTGATCGGGAGCAGGCCATGGTTTCCGGTGCCTCCCAACTGTGCCTGCGGGTCGCCGATGTCACCGGCCTGCCCGGCGGCTCCTCCCATCCCCACACCCTCCAGGAGGTGGTGGTCGATTCCCATGCCAGCGAGTGGTA
>JBAPUA010000014.1:0-14645 GCA_049282435.1 Cyanobium sp.
GGGTGTCGCGGGGCCAGTGCCAGGAGTTCTCGATGGACCAACGGTCACGCACGTGACGCAGCAGAGCCTGGGCGCCAGTGCGCAGACTTGTGACGTAGTAGCGGGTCTCGTCGCTTGGCTTGCCATCGCGGCTGCCCTTGCCTCGCACGGCGATCACCGTGGCGCTGCCTGGCCAGTTCTCCACCACCCAGTCGGGAGCCGGCATCGCCCGCAGCGTCCAGGTGATGTCCCTGCCGTGTTTGCGCTCGCGCTTGCTGGCCTGCAGCGGCGCCTTCCTGCCGTAAGTCAGGCGATCCTTGATCACCTGAAAACCCTTATGGCGGCTGTGTTTCACCGCAATCAGGAAGTCGGCACCACGCTGTTCGAGGTAGGAAAAAAAGGGCGGTTCGCATGCAACGCGTCCGCCTGCACCAGCAACCCCTCAAGCTCCACGCGATCCAGCAGCTGGCGCAGCGCCGCGATCTCACCTCCGGCATCGGTGGCATAGGTGCTCTGGGCGATCGCTACACCCAGGCTGTTGGAGTAGAGGCTCACCTGGGCGATAAAACGCGCTGCCCCAGTTGCGGTTTCATCGATTGAGCCCCGCAGCGTCTTGCCGTCACAGACCAGGGTGTCGATGGGTTCGGCATCGCCGATCTGGGTGCTCATCCAGTCTTGGAGCAGGGTCTCAAAGCCCTCCACATCAAGCTGAGCCAACAGCAGCCGGAAGGTGGAATCCGACGGCGGCTTGGCGATCTGCGTACCCAGCAGCTCGTTCATGGTCTGGCGGTGGCGTTTGGCAAAACGCTCCATGCCCAGCAGCGAGCCCTGGTTGCTGTAGGCGTCAGCCTTCCGCGTAGCGATAGATGGAAAGGATCGCCACCAGCAGCAGCCACCACTGCGGATAGCGGATGCCCCGGCGCATCCGGCAATCGGGAAGCGCCTTGAGGAAGCTGATCAGATCGACTGCAGGAGCAGGGGTTTCGAACGGGGAGGCCAATGGTGAGGAGCTGTTCCCACGCACCAAACCCCAACTGGCGGCGGCGTGCCAGTGCTATTGGAACAGACTACTAATGGGCCCTGGGGCAGACCAGCCTCGACGGCCAGCTTGGCCTGATGGGAGCGGCCACCCCCATCAGGCCTGTGGCGATGGGGTGGCTGGGGCGGCACGCATGACGCAGGGATGACGCTGCTGGCAGACTCAGAGCTCCGCAAACCCGCAGCCCCGCAACGTCACCCCCCCATGGCCCTCACACTCCAGCCGGATAGGACCCGTGCCGTTGTGCGAGGTCTGCGGCATTTAATCGACATCGAGGGCGGCGCCACGGCGGAGCAGCAGAAGCTGTTGCAGACCCTGGGGCAGCATTTGTTGGGACTGTCCCCCGCCGCCATAGGTCAGGACAGCCCGCTGCCGCCCGTTGAGCTGGCGGCCCGGATCAGCGAGCCGAACGAGCGGCGTCGCTTCCTGCAGCTGGCGATCATGCTCAACCTCTGCCGCCACCCCCGCAGCGAGGCCCAGCTGCAACGGCTCGAAGCGTTCGCTGGGGCCCTGGATTTTCAGGGAGTGGAGCTGCAGATGGTCGAGGAGCTGTTTCACCGCACAGCAGCCGAAGCGACGGCCGATTTTCTGCGCATCTACAGAGGTTCGATGGCGGAACTGTCGGAGCGCCATGGCGCCACGCTCACCGCGTCCGGCGAACTGAGCTACGACGATGCGTTCTTCGACGCGGTCGCGGCTCTAGGGTCCAATCCCCGCGGCAGTCTGGGCTGGTGTTTCACCGAATTCTATAGGCGCAATGGCATGGCGTTGCCGAGCCGGGCCACACCAAACCCCGGCTATTACGTGTGCCACGACATGAATCATGTCATCACCGGCTATGAACCGACCGGCCCTGGCGAAATCGCGCTGGGGGCCTTCAAGCTGGCCCTGCACGACAGCGAAGCCAACTGGCTGGCCTCGCTCACCAACTTCCTGATCCACGAAGTAGGGCTGTTCATGCATGGCACCGATCTCCAGTTTGTGCCCTATGGCGGTGGCGGCGAGCCGTACCACGGCATCGACGGCAAGCGGGGCGCCCTTGACCTACCCGGAGCCGCGGAGCTGTTGGGCGAAGCGCTGCAGCGGGGTTCCCTGTGCACGGGGGATTTCAGCACTCTCGACCATCTGGTCATCGCCGACGTGCCGCTGGCGGAGATCCGGCGGCAATACAACGTGGTGCCCCTGGCGGTGCCAATGTTCGACGATGCCGAGTTCTGGCCGGCCTGAGGCGCTGCGGCAACTGGCGTGGCACCTTGGGCGCCGCTGGGGTCCTCCGCTGGGGCCCTGGCTGCTGCCGGCGGCGTTCGTGGCCTTGATCACGGCGCTGGCCCGCTGGTTGCACACCCCCACGGTGCTGTTCCCGGAACTGGCGGCACTGGCCGCGGTGGTGCTGCCGCAGCCGCAGGCACCCTGGTCGAAAGTGCCGCTGCAGCTGCTGCTGGCCCCTTTCCTCACCGCCGGGATCGGCCAGCTTTGTCTGTGGCTGCTCCCCTGGTGGCCGCTCACGGTGCTGGCGTCGGTGGCCCTCTCGATCGGCCTGGTGCGGTGGCTCCGCTCGCCGCTGGTGCCGGCTCTCTCCTGCGGACTCGGGCCCTGGGCGTTCCAGCTGCACTCCTGGAGTTTTGCCCCGTCCCTGCTGGTGGGCACAGGCCTGCTGGCCCTCGTCTGCCGGCTGCGGCCCAGTGACAGCCGGCTGTCCCTTCGCTGGCAGGGTTCCTGCCCGCCCGAAACGGAGCTGGCGCGCTGGCTGCCGGTCTACGGGGTGTTCCTGGGGTTGGGCCTGGCCTTGGTGGCCCTGACGGGGCAGCGACTGATCCTCTATCCGCCCTTGCTGGTGATCGCGTATGAGGAGCTGGTGCATCCGCAGGTCTGCCCCTGGCGGGGGCGTCCCCTGGCCACGGTGCTGGGCTGCACGGTCGCCGCCGGGATCGGCACCTTGATCGCCGCCAGGTGGGGGGTGACCCCGCTGACCACGGCACTCACGGTGGTGCTGCTGGAGGCCTGGCAACGGCTGCTGCACTTCCGCCTGCTGCCGGCCTTCGGGGCTGGACTGCTCCCCTTTCTGCTGCCGCAGCCGAATCTGAGCTTTCCCCTGAGCGTGGCCGTGGGCACCGGCCTGTGGGCGCTGGTGGGCGCAGTCGCCGGCCACGGGGATGCTCTGAGGGCAGCCCCCCGGCATCAGCCTTCGGCCTGAACGCGGCAGGGTCCACTGGCCTTGCTAGGTATGGATACTTAGTTCCCTGCCCGCTGCCATGGCCCACACCAGCTCGGTGATCTGTTTCCACCAGCGCCCGCTCACGGTGTTCGCCAGCCCGGGGCGCTACGTGCAGGGGCCGGGCGCCACCCATGAGCTGGGGAGGGAGCTGCAGCGGCTGGGGCTGAGCGGCCGGGTGCTGTTCGTGGCCGGCCGCACGGCCCAACGGGATCTGCAGCCGATCTGGCAGCAAGTGCTGCCGGAGGTGGGCCTGGAGCCGGTGGTGATCGCCTTTGGCGGCGAATGCAGCGAGGCGGAAATCAACCGGCTGGTGGTCGAGGCCCGCAGTAGCCAAGCCGTGGCCTTGGTGGGGGCCGGCGGCGGCAAGGCTTCTGATACAGCCCGGGCCGTGGCGGATGAGCTGAATTTGCCGGCGATCATCACCCCCACCCTCGCCAGCACCGACTCCCCTTGCAGCGCCCTGTCGGTGATCTACTCCGTGGGCGGCAGCGTGGAGGGGTTCCGCTTCTACAACCGCCATCCGCTGCTGGTGCTGGTGGATACGCAGGTGGTGGCCCGCGCCCCGAAGCGCCAGCTGGTGGGAGGGCTGGGCGATGCCCTGTCCACCTGGTTTGAGGCCCGCAGCGTGCGCCAGAGCTGCAGCCACAACATGGTGGGAGGCCTGCCCAGCAGCACCAGCAGCGCCTTGGCCAAGCTTTGCTGTGACATCCTGCTGGCCGATGGACCGGCGGCCTGCGCAGCGGTGGAGGCCGGCGCCCCCACCCCGGCGTTGGAACGGGTGGTGGAGGCCAACAACCTGCTGTCTGGCCTGGGCTTCGAGAGCGGCGGCCTGGCGGTGGCCCATGCCGTGCACAACGGCATCACCGAGATTCCAGGCAGCCACGATTACATCCATGGCGAGAAGGTGGCTTTCGGGCTGCTCACCCAGTTGGTGTTAGAAGGCCAACCGCAAACCGAAATCAACGAGATCCTGCACTACCAAAAGGCGGTAGGACTGCCGATCACCCTGGCCCAAGTGGGGGTCGAAGCCAACAATGACGACCAGCTGCAACGCATCGCCGCTCGCAGCGTCATCCCCGGCGAATCCAGCCACAACGAACCCTTCCCCGTGACCGCCGAAGCGTTGGTGGCGGCGCTGAAGGCGGCCGATCAGCTGGGGCGAAAGTTGGGGTGAGGAACATGCCACCAGCGGGTGGCGGGGCGGTGCAGGCCCTGCTCTGAGGCCAGAGCCGCTGCGGGGCTGGCTCAGGTGCTGGGACTGGGTGGGGGCCGTGCAAGGTGTGTCGCTGGGGAACGAGCACCAGCCTGCGCTTCTGCGACTGGCCTGCCGGGCCCATCGGCTAGAGGATGGCCGGCTGCTGCTGGCTACCGATGCGCTCCATCAGTTAAGACTCGATCGGCTGGTCGGAGTGCTGCAGGTGCCGCCCTACTTCCATCCAGCTGCGGTCTGGGCCTGCTCGACCGCAAGACCCGCGGTAGCACCATCGCTGTCGGCTCCCTGAACCTAGAGGGCTCGGTCGAGCTGATTCCGAATGCCGTCGCCATCGCCGAGCTGGCTGTGGAGAAGCAGGCCAAGGTGCTGCTGATGCCTGTCTCTGCACGCCGCGGTCTCAACGACATACCCGATGACCTCAGGACCAAGATCTCGATTGAGTTCTAAAACGATTCTGAGGATGCCGTGTTTAAGGGGCTGGAGGAGGAAGAGGCCTCCCCTTATTCCGTCAGACGGTGCCGACACCTTATTGGTTGAATTAATACGTGAGCTTGCTTCCCCGTACAGGGCAGTCGAGGCCGCAACGCCCCTCCATGATCGGAAGGCCTCCGCTCGCCTGCCATGCAGATCGTCGCCGCCCTGATCGAAGCCCTGCGGCTGCGCGGCGTGCGGCGCGTCTACGGAGTGCCGGGTGATTATGTGCTGGGCCTGTTTGCCGCCCTGCAGGCCTCGCCGATCGATCTGATCTGCACCGCCGGGGAGGAGGGGGCCGGCTTCGCCGCCGATGCCCACGGGCGTCTGCAGGGGCTGGGCGTGGCGGTGGTCACCTACGGCGTCGGTGCTCTGAAGCTGCTCAATCCGGTAGCCGGCGCCTACGCCGAACGCTCACCCCTGTTGGTGATCTCCGGCGCCCCGGGTCTGCGGGAGAGCGAGGAACACCCCCTGCTGCACCACCGCATGCGGGCGGATCAAACCCAGCTGCGCCTCTTCCGGGAGGTCACGGTGGCGAGCGCGGTGCTCGATTCCGGCCGCACCGCCGCTGAGGAGCTGGTGCGGGTGCTGGAAGCGATGCGGCGCGAATCCCGCCCCGGCTACCTGGAGCTTCCGGCCGATTGCCTCAACCGGGAGATTGCCTGGCCGATCGATCTGACCCCGCCCGCCCCAGCGCCCCTGGCCATCCCGGAGGGTCTACGGCGCGAGGGGGAGCGCTGGTTGGCCTGGATGCGCGGCCGTCAGCGCCCCCTGGTGCTGGGAGGCGTGGAGCTGGCCCGCTTCCACCTGCAGCCCCTGCTGCGGCAGATCCTGGAGCGGGAGGGCTGGGAGTTGGCCACCAGCCTCTCGGGCAAGACCCTCCTGAGCGAGAGCCATCCCCGGGTCCTGGGCATCTACGAGGGGGCGATGGGGCAGCCACAGCTGCGCCAGCGGGTGGAGAGCAGCGACGGCCTGCTGGTGCTCGGCCAGCCCCTCAACGACCTCGACACCGGCGTCTTCACCATGGCGGTGGATCCCGCCCACGTGCTGCAGGTGGACCTCGACGGTGGGCTGCGCACGGCCGAGGCGCGCAACGAGAATCTGGATCCCCTCACCCTGCTGCGCATCTGGGCGGAGGCGGGCGCGCCGGAGCCCGCCCCCCTGCCGATGGCGGCCCGTGGCCCCGCGCCGGACGCCGGCTTCGAGCCGGCGCCCGACCAGCCGGTGGGGGTGGAGCGGTTGATGGCGGCGATTGAAGCCGTCCTGCCCGCCGCTGCCACCGTGCTGGCGGATCCCGGCGATGCCCTCTTCGCCGCCGCCGATCTGCGCCTCAGGGACAACAGCCATTTCCTCGCCAGCAGCTTCTGGGCTTCCCTCGGCTTCGCCCTGCCCGCCGCCGTGGGGGCCTGGGGAGCCTGCCCGGAGCACCCGCCCGTGGTGCTCCTCGGCGACGGCGCCCTGCTGATGTGCGCCAACGAGCTGGCCACCCTGGCCCGCTATGCCATTCCCGCCCTGGTGATCGTGCTCGACAACGGCGGCTATGGCACAGAGCGACCCATCCTCGACGGTCCGTTCAACGATGTGCAGCCGGTGGCCCACCGGGAGCTGGCCCTGGCGATGGGCTTCAGCGCCGCGGAGCGGGTGGAGAACGAGGAGGCGCTCTGGAGCTGCCTGGGCCGCTGGCGATCAGACGGGATGACGGGCCCCACGTTGATCAGCGTGGCCATCCCCGCCGGCGAGGTGTCAGCGGCGCTGAGGCGGCTCTCCACGGCTCTGGCGCAGAAGCTGGCCAGCTCACCGCCCCAGGGCTAAGGGCGCACCGCCAGCGCCGGCTCCCGCTCCCGCTCCGCCTTGCTTGCCACCACCGCCAGGCCGGCGGCCCGGAGCCGGCGCAGCACGGGACTGTCGATGAACAGGCTGGAGACCACCAGCAGATCGGCCGGGGCGCCTGGGTCAAGGGGGATGGCGGTGAGGCCGAGGCTGGTGGCGTGCACGAGGGTCTTCCGCACCTTGTAGTCCCAGCCGTGGGCGTCCTCACCGATCAGGGCAATGCTGCCGCCGGCGGCGGGAACGGTGACCGTGATGTCGAGCCAGTCGTGGCTGTGCGAGATGCCCTGGCGCTTGGCCGTGCTCCGGGGCTGCAGGGATGGGGCCTGCAGCGCAGGAGCCTGCTGGGCAACGGCCTGCAGCCCTGCGGCAGACCCCCCGCCCCCCGCACCGGCGCCCGAGAAGGATGCAAGTGGGGCAGGCCGTGACACAACAGAGCCGCCAGGGCACGGGTGTCGCCCAGGGCGTGGCTGTTTCTCAAGAACCAGTGGCCTCGTCGCCGGAGAGGGTGATGCCGCGGGCGGCGCAGAGCTTGCCCAGGCTGATGAACGGGTTGAGCATGGTGTCGATGCCATCGCCGAGATCCAGCACCAGCTCCGGCTGGGCCTCGCTGGCTTCTCAGAAGTGGGGCCGCAGGATCGGTCCACGGATTTGCCCAGGCAAACTGATTTGCCCAGGCAAGCTGATTTGCCCAGGCAAGCAGCCGCATTTGCGGTTGTGGGCCACCAGCACCCGGCCCTCCAGCAGGGCCGCCAGGGACGGCGCCCCATCCGAGAAGCGGGGGCTGTGGCGGCCAGGCTGTCGTCGATGCCGTGCACGGCGGCCTTGGGGATCGCCGCGCCGGGGTTGATCAGGGTGGTCCACTCCTGCCCGATCTCGCCTTGAGAGGAGAGCAGCAGCAGGGCGATCTCGACGCTGCGGCAGAGCTTGCCGGTGCCGGTGGTCTCCAGATCGAGCACGGCAAAGCCAGCGGCACCGGCGGGGAGCAGCTGCGGCAGGGGCAGCGACTGGAGAAGAAACGCCATGGCAGGGATTGGCTCGATCCCGGCATGGCCGTGGCGATGGATCTGCAGTCGCCCTTGGCGCCTGGGGATTCGAGATCCGCAGGGATCCGGCCCTATCTCCCAGGTACCGATCGTCAGGCAGGAATGTTCAGGCAGGAAGGGTCAGCCGCTGGTGAGCACGGAGCGATCCATGCCTGCAGCAGGGGATCAACCGCGCCGCAGGCGATTGGGGAAAGGTGCTCGCGCTGGTGGTTCGTCTTCTCCGGGGTGCCTGCTGTCGGCAGCGGCTTGCCCATGAACCATGAGCATGGCGCGGCAACGCCGCACCAGCTCCTCGCGCAGAGCAGGGGGTGATTCGATCCGAATCCCTTCCCCAAAGCCATAGAGCCAGGTGCGCAGATCGATGTCGGCAGCCAGGGACCAGCTGGGGAGATCGAGCTCCAGCGGATAGGGATGGCTGTCGGTAGGGGCATTCGGCTCCAGAACATGGGGCGCATCGGGGTGATGCCACCAGGAATCTCCGGGTAACGGTTTGGAGAAACGCACCTGCTGCCGTGGATAGCGGCCCATGCCTTCCCGCAGAAAGGCAAAGGCCCAGGGGGTGGCCGAGAAGCGCAGCGTCTGCAGCACGCCCGCCCGGGCGCCGGGTGAACGGCTGGCGAGCGCCAGCTGGGCGCTGATGTCGTCGCCGAAGTGGATGCCGCCGCTGTGATGCAGCAAGCGCTCCAGCCGTTGCAGGGCCGCGTGCTGCCGTTCGGGGCTGCGGCGCAGGCCATCGCTCGGGCCGCTACGCAGCGAGCCGCTGCGGGCCGAGGCGCTGTGGATGGCGAGCCGATCGAGGCGCTCGCAGCGGATCAGGCCGTGCTCCTGGCCGATCACGTCCTCCTCGGCGCAGAGATACCAGCCGACGTGGTGAAAGATCAGCTGCAGCGGCCACACCCGCCACTCGCCCGAGCCATCGCCGATGCTGGTGCCGCCGTGGCTGCCGGCACTGGAAAAACGCTTGAGCAGCACCCGGCGCCGCTGGGCGATGGCCCGCTCGATCGCCTCGGCACCGCGGGGTGCCGCCAGTGATTCACGGCGCACCAAGGCGGTGTCGACGACACCGTGGCGGGCATAGAGCCGCAGGGGCGGGGCAGGCTCATCAAGGCCGGCCCAGGCCAGGCGTTGCTCCAGTTCGCCCAGCAACGGCTGGGCAGAGGGATCAGCCAGGCGGCCGGCGGCCTGCTGCACCAGGGCCTGGATCTCCCGCAGCCGCGGCGCCGGCAGCACGGCGGTGCCAAGGGCGTAGCCATGGCGCACGTTGTCGTTGGCGGCGCGGAAGCCGTAAGGGGTGAGCAGCTTCTCGAGGTCCTTGCGCAGGGTGGCGGTCTCGCCGGGCAGGTAGCCGCCGGGGATGGCGGCGGTGGCGGCGATCAGCTGCTCATGAAGCGTGAGGCTGCTGCCCGGATCGCGATCAAAGGGCTGGTGCAACAGGTGGCGCAGCAGGGTCATCACCCGCTGGAACACCGGCCCATCGCCCATCGGCGGGTGGCCGCCGTGGACGCCGCCCCGGAAGCTCGCTGGGCCGGGGTGATCGCGGCGCGAGGAGCTGGAGGCTGCATCACAGCTGGCTGCGTCATCCGTGGGGATGGCTTCTGACTCCGTTACCAAGGCAGCGGAACGTGTTGCCGACTCAGGGTCGCCCTCCGCCAACCTGATCTCCGCCAACCGGATCGGCGCCAGGGTGTCCCCCCCAAAGCAGAAGCCATTGGCTTCCAGCCAGGCCAAATCCGCCCGGACCGCCCCCGCATCGCCAAAGCACTCTCCATGCAGCCGTCCCAGGAAGGCCGCAGCCCGCTCCGCCAGATCGCCAGACGGCAGGGGCGACACGATCGCCTCCAGCTGCTCACGGGTGATCGGATCGCTGGCGTCGAGCTCGGGGTAACGGCTGAGCAGGCGAATCAGGAACAGCAACCGCTCCAGATCGAGCAGACGCGAGTAGCCATGGAGCTGCCAGTGGGTTTCGCGGGCCCGGGCGCTGCGGATGCGCCGGTCCAGCGCCGCCAGCTCGGCGGCCAGCAACGGCTCCAGGTCGTCGTGGTGGGTGGGCACCACGGCGCAGAGGGCCGCAAACCCCTCCGCCCGGCTGGGACCTGCGTGCGGATCCGCCAGGGCGGCGGCCATCTCCTGGATCACCGCCTCCGGCACCTGGCGCTGCCGGCTGCGGTTCCACTCCAGGCAGGTGGGCAGGGGGGTGTAGAGCCACCAGCCGATCCACTCCACCGGCGCCGGCAGCAACAGGCCCTGGGTGAGGGTCAGGCGCCAGGGCCGGCGGGCATGGGTGGCATCGACGATCACCGGAATGCCAGCGGCGACAGCCTCAATCAGCCGCTGCTGCAGGCGCTGTTGGATGTCGATCCAGGGCCCCTGCACCGCCGCATCGCCGAACACCTCGGCGCGGATCGCATCGGTGGAGAGCACCAGGGCCGGCGGCTCACCGGGGGCGGTGAGCAGGGGCGCCAGGGTCCTGGCCAGGGTGGTCTTACCGCTGGCGGGCGGGCCGATCAGCAGGTGGCAGCGCAGCGGCGCCGCGGTGGCGGAGGGCAAGGAGGGCCGTCGTCGGGATGGTGTCAGTCTTTCGCAGGTGAATCGTTCACGCCAGGGGCTGGCTTGCTGACGCTGGGCCCCTGCGAATCAACAGCGCTCTGTGGCCAGCTCCTGCTCCGTTGAAGCCTGCCTGCCGTCAAGGCGACGCCAAGGCCCCAGCTACGCCCCGCCAGTCCCGCTTGAGCATCTGCATGTGCTCGATCTGCTGGAGCTCACCGGCTCACAGATCAAGGCGGCTCGCGCCCTGGCGATGCACCAGAGCACGGTCTGCCGCAGCGCCGCGCTGATGGGCGAGCAGTTCCGGCTGCAGCCAAGGCGTGGGGCGAGCGTTTGCCGCTACGGCAGCAATGAGAGCCTGCGGTTGCTGCGGTTGGCGTACCGGGCCCACCGGCTGATGGGCGGCCAGCTGCGCATCGCCACCGACCCTTTGCATCAGGCGCTGTTGGCCGGGACGGTCAGCGTGCAGGCGGTGCCGCCGCGCTGCCGGCAGTCCCACGACTGCGCCCAGCTGATCGACCAGGCCCTGATCGATGGGGCGATCGTCTCGTCCTGGTGTCATCCCAGGCTGCTGCCACCGCAACGGCCGCCCTGCTGGCCAGGGGTGATGGCGGTGCGGCTCGGTGGGCTGCCGCTGCAGCTGGTCACGACCGCAAGCGAATCGGCGGAAGAACTGCCGCTTCGCAAGGTGCTGCTGCCCCACAAGACCACAACCCCGCTGCTGCATCTGATCCGCACCCTGCGGCAGCGGGTGCTGAAGGCGGGGGAGGCGCCGCTGGCTGAGGGCGAGTTGCCCGAGGAGCAGGACGATGCGGTCGGCGGAAAAACCCGCCAGGCAGGCCCTGCGAAGGTTTCATCGAACACCTATGCAGCTTCTGCATAGGTATGCCGTCATGGGGATGGAGATCGCCCGGCGTTTGCTGCTGGCCTGCTGTAGAACGACGCAGGTCGCCTGAGCGACTTCTCCCATGAAGGACAGCAGCCGACTCGACAGCCCTCGTAGCAGGCCTGCAGCAGCTCCAGGCAAGCTAAGAGCAGCGATCAAGCTGGAGCTGTCTGGCGACATTTCGATGAGCGCCCGCCTGATTCGTTGGCGCGGCTTCGTGGCGAATCAAGCCAACCCTGTCACGTCTTCAGAGGTGAGAACGGGGGCGTCAGCCCGGCATCGGGTATCCGAATGGGGACAACTCGCAAGTCTGCAGGGATGGACAGCTCACGGCACCAGGCCATCGCGCTTGGCCTGGCTGATCGCTCGATCCATACGCTCCACCAGCTTCGTGTCGAGACGGGGGGAGAGGGCAAACGCCTGCGATTCCCGGTTGATGCCTTGCAGCGCCAGCCGCAGGCGGGCTCTCTGGGTGGGGGTGGCTTGCTCATGGAAGTAGCGAAGCTGCTGCTCATCAGCGAGAACCGCATCGGCACGCCCTTCCAGCAACAGAGCCGGTGCACGGCCAAGGTTGGGCAGAAACACCACATGCACCCGCCCGCCCAGAGGTGGTTGCTGGAGGAGGAGGGCACTGACACTGCCTGGCCGCACGCCGATTCGGCGCCCGACCAGATCCTGCAGCGACCGGGGCTGGAAGCCGCTCGTCGGCGGTTGTCGCAACGCCTCCAGCGTGATCGTGCTGACAATCAGCGAGGCACCGATGATCCGCACCAGCCAGCTGAGTAACACCAAGGCATGGCCGCGGGTGCGCGTCACGATCACATTCGTGCCCGGTCCCGAAGCCAGAACCTGGAAGACCAACGCATAACGGCGCAACTGCTGCCGCTTGCCCGCGCCGCCGTCGCCCCGGTGCTCATCGCGCCAGATCAGCCAGCTGATCAGCGCGATCACCAGCAGATAGACCGCCATCACCCGCAGCAACTGGGGATGGAGAACGGCCTGGAGCAACCTGCGGCCTCCCGCCAGACGATCAGTCGGCATCAACAGGGCCAGGCCCTCCTCCTGAAACGGCAGGCTGAAGCGGTAGCGGCCCAGGCGCTCCGGTGAAACGGTGAGGCAGCCGACGCCGATGTCGACTTGATCCGACTCGGTGGCGTTGAGCAGGCTGAGGGGGTTTGGGTACCCCCTCAGGACATAGGGCAGTTGTTCGCGGCGGGCGATCACCTCCCACAGATCCAACGCACGCCCTTGCCACTGACCTCTGGCCTGCTGCTGAGAGCAGGGGGGAGATCCATCGAGAACACCCACTCGCAGCACACCGGCGGCCACTGCGGGCAGAGGCACTGCCAGCAGGACCAGGAGCAGCATGGGTCTCCAGCCTTTCATCCGTCCGCTGTCGCTGCGGTCATCCTTTCTCAATCCTCCGGGGACTGTCGGCATGGCCGCTGATGGCAAGTGTTGGACAGGACAGGCATCTGTGACGGTTCAATCGGTGCCATCGGCCCCGAGCTGCGCCGACGTGCACAAGCGGAGACGCGCTCAAGCCCCAGCTGAGCAGGCCAGAGCCATTGCCGGAACTCCTCTGATCAGCGCAGCTGATCACTTCGATGTGATCCGCTGAGAGCCCCAGGGCTGCTCTGAGTTAACGCCGTCGCAAGATTCCTTTGCGTTGGCGCTAACGGAATACCGGCCTTCCATCCCGCTCTTCACGAGCACCAATCCCCATCCTGGCCCGTCGTCGGCATCTGGTTCACCGCCCTGGGCGTGGGCACGATGGCCTTCAACTTCAACGGTTGCAACTTCAAAGGTTTCAACTTCAACCAGTCGATCCTCGACGGCCAGGGCCGTGTGCTGAACACCTGGGCTGATGTGCTGAACCGCGCTGGTCTGGGCATGGACGTGATGCACATGAGCGCAACGCTCACAACTTCCCCCTCGATCTGGCTGCCGCCACCGCCACCCCCGTGGCCACCCCCGTGGCGCTGACCGCCCCCGCGATCGACTGACCAGCTGCGCTGGTCTCACATTCAGGAATTTCCCACCAGCTTTTGCTGGAGCAAGCCCCCTCTCCTGAGGGACTTTTTGCTGGCCGGCGGCGGGGCGGTCTGCTGTTCGACAGCTCGGCGTTAGGGTTCGGGATCAGCAGCTTCGAGGCGCAGCCGATCTGTTTCTCGAGCCCTGCCAGTTTCACGGCAGCGGCGCTGCTGCTGCCGTTGGGTTCCTTGGCGATCCAGCAGACCCGTCGCCGGCACAGGCCCGAGTTGCTGCCTCTGGCGTGCATGCCCGTGCTCTTTGCCTTGCAGCAGGCCATTGAGGGCCTGATCTGGCTGCAACTGGAATCCGGCTCTGCACCTGCCGCCGTCCGGCCCCTGGCACTAGCCTATCTGTTCTTTGCCTTTGCGCTCTGGCCCAGCTGGATTCCCTGGGTGGCCCTGGTGATCGCCAGGGGGCGCCTCAGCCCGCTCAGGCAGAAGCTGCTGCGCGCCTTCTGCCTGAGCGGGCTGTTGATGGGTCTGGCCCTGTGGCTGCCCTTGCTGATCGAACCGGACCGCCTGACCACAACGGTGGCGGGCCATTCGATCGCCTACAGCGCCCGCCTGTTGTTCAACAATGGCCTGGGGGAGATCGGCCGTGGACTGTATGTGGCGCTGATCACACTGCCCTGGCTGCTGATCCCCTCGCAACGGCTGCGGCTGTTCACCCTGGCACTGCTGGCGTCCGGCCTTGTGGCGGACTGGCTAGCCCGCCACGCCTTCACCTCGGTGTGGTGCTTCTTCAGTGCCCTGCTATCGGGGTTGATCCTCTGGCTGGTTCGCCGCGAACCTGCCATTCAGCTGGCCCCCCAGCCATAGGGCATCAGGCTGGTCCAGCCCCAGCCCCAGCGGGGTGACCCCGGTCTCAGGCCGCCCGTTCAGCGTTCTGGTCCCATTGGGGTGAGGGCACCAGGCGGAACCGCTCCATGACCTCATGCGGCCAGCCGCGGATGGCCATGTAGGCCTGCACCCGCTTGGCGGCCACATCCGGACTGACGAGCCGCAGGGCTCGCGCGGGATTGGAGGAGAAGCGCCCGTTTTCGGTGAGCCAGCGGGGGCGGCTGCTGCGCCCGCTGGCCAGACTCACACTCCAGTGGCGGATGCCGGCCATCGACTCTGAGCTTGATTGGCACCAACTCTGCCTCCACCGGCCGCGGATCGCCAGGGGGAGCCCGCTCCGACGGGACTGGCCCAACGGCATGACCTGCTCTATGGTGATTCGAGCAGGAAGAAGCCGACGGGTCGAAAACCCGCCATTCCAGCTAACAGAGCGTTCTCCTCACCGAACGAGACGCTCTCAAGCACCGTGCCGACCCCAGCGCTTCCGAGGTCGGCCTTCAGTCCAAACATCGCCCCCTCTGTGACGTCCCGAAGGGACGGGGGGCCAAGACC
>JBAPUA010000015.1:0-5193 GCA_049282435.1 Cyanobium sp.
AAGATCTCGACTTTGAGGCAGCCCTGGGGTGATGATCCACTACTGATGAGGGTCATGAGTCCACGTTCTCGGGGAAGGCTGATTCAGATCACCCCATCGGGGCTGGTGCGGTCCAAGACCTCCAGCAACTCTTCGAGAACCCGGCGGACCTCCGGCCCCCTCTCAGGATTGTGAACCGCGCCGAAGGCACGGGCGATCATGCTGCTCTGGATCTCCCGCAGGGTGTTGGTCGTGTCCATCTGGAGCTGGACCGAGATGTCGGCGGTGGAGAAGGGCATGGGGCTGAACGGGCAGTTGGCGGTTACTCCCAACAGCGTTGCCGAGGGCGGTCAGAGAGCGACAGGGACGTGCTGCCCATTGCCTGGATTGAGCACCGCAATCAGTCCTGAGGCTCTCAGTTCCGGAATTGCTTGTCCAACCACTGCGTCACCACATAGACGCCGACAAACATCGGTAGGTAGGCGATCCACATATTGGGGAGGTCAGGCTCTGAGTTGTTGATCAGAATCAGTCCCGCGTAACTGATAAGGCCATAGATGAAAGCTCTACGCAGTGGTCCAACGATTTGTTTCAAGTAAATTGCAGAGGTGGTTTCATTCGATGGCAACTGCAGCCGAAGGGTTGACTGACTAACGGTGGTGGTAGTGGCCTTTGGTCTCTCCAGTGCAGGCTTCAACCTTGCGGGTGGCGAAGAGTGCGCCAACTGCCGCTCTCGGTGCTCACCTCCAAACCAAGGCCAACCTGGGTGTCTGGTGAGCCGGCGGGTTGCTGCTGCTGCCACCAGTGGGTGGCGAACGACCAGGCCTCCTCGATCGAACCGAAGTGCTCATCGAGCTCAAGGTGGGGTTGGCCGTGGTGATCCACCAGGCGATAACACGGTGGCTGGTGGCTGCTGCGCGTCGGCAAGGAGGGGGCCATCGATTCAGAGCTCAGCTTGGTGGGAAGTGGATCGGTTTGGGCGGTCGTGGTGATCACCACTGGGGGCTGCAGGGACTCCAGCCCGCCTTGCGCTTCTCAGCCCAGAGGTTGAGGGCCTCCTCGCGGCTGAGCTCCAGCCGTTTTTTACAACAGCGGCACCGGCTGATCCGGCAACAGCTCACCGACCGTGACCTCCAGCTGCTGACACCAGCGGTCCCAGCGGGTCGGCCGGAAGTGGAGAACATGGTGGCCATCGCTGATCCAGCCCTCCTGGGGCGAGAGCGGCGGCCGTTTGCTGTTGTTGAAGTGCATCGGCGGTTCAGGCCACCTCAGGCGCCCAGCCCCTTTGCCGCACCATGTCGTCGGTCCAACCCTGGCAGCGGCTGGTGAGGTGCTCGCCCGGGGAGATCAGGCCCTGGTGCAGCTGGCAGGTGAGCAAGGGGATGCAGTTGACGCCGGCGTGGTGGTGAAACCAGTGGCAGGTCATGCAGACCTTGCTGCTGCGGCTGGGTTGCGGCACCCCTTGATCGAGCAAGGGCCACTCGGCGCTGGACCCCAAAGGACCAGCAGCTGCGGCCATGGATGTCCGTCGGCGCCAGTCCGGCCGCCATCCAGGGCCCAAACCAGCCAAGCGTGGGAACCCTGGGCAGGCACCGTTCCGATCACAGCGTGGCTGCCCTCTCCACCACGGACACCCGCGTTCCCCGCCTGGCCGAACTCTGGGTACAGATGCGGGAGCTGCGTCAGCTATGGCGGCAGCACAAGCCCGGCAGCCCAGATCCAGAGGCCCTACTTGGCTCTGGCTCCAGGTCCACACCGCCGTGCTGGCCCTGAAGGAGGAATTGGAGCGGAGCCGATGCCCTGGTTGTTGACTGCCCAGCGCCGGCTTCGAGCTGGAGGGCCAGCGAGTAGGACTGCGTTCTGGTGGTGTGTCACTGACAGCAGAGACTGACGGCAGTGCTACTACACACTGATCCGCCGGGCATTTAGTACGAACCGCTACCGGCCCTCTGCCCACAACCAGTTATTAGACGACCGAAAGGATGCAGGATCTAATCAAGACAGCCAGGGGTCGCGGATATTACGAGATGCTACATGGGAGCGAGATGGCCTAGGTGGGGTAATTTATTTGTGGTTTTATCTATATAGCTTAAATTATGAATTATGAATTATGAATTTATAGCATCGCTTGCTGTCATTATTGTGATAAGCGCCTCGACTTCTGCACCACAAAGCTTCTAAATATCACCTTATTCTCGGAAAGTGTCAGGTGATGCCAGCGCTCTATATCCACGCGGATCCGTCCGAGGAATGGCTGATGCTGCAGTCCGCAAACGGGGAGACTTGCCCGCACCCATGACTACACATCAGCCTGCTACTTTAATGGAATTTTTGCTAACACTATAAGCATGAAATACACCCATCTACTCGTAAGCGAAGCGAAGACTCTCGCGAAACCGGACATCACTTACCGCGTTGCTGAGACGGAGTCAGAGCGACAGGCTTACTTTGCTATTCGCGAGGCGGCATATGCTGCAATACCTGGCCAACAGGATGGGCGGCAGTCTGCGGAGGACAATGGAAGTCTGATCATCATCGCCTGTAAGAGTGGTGAAATTATGGGTGGAGCGCGGATAGTGTTGACTCGAGAGAGAGACGTGTTGCCATTGGAGAAAGCACTGCCCGATTATCAGAAGCGCTTGCCACCCGAGGTCAAAGCAGGGCAGGATTGTGCGGAATATGGAGCGCTGGCTCTGGCCTCTGGGAACAAGGACATGGGTCTGACACTTGGCTTATATTTATATTCTGAAAAAGTAGCACGCTCGCTGGGGCTACAGCATGTGTTCTTCTCGGCAGAACTGGCACGTGCTCGACTCTATCTTCGCGCCTACCGCACAGCGTATGGTCGCCATGAATCGCCGCCGACTGAGTTTGTCGAGATCTGTGACTTCATGCCGCCTGTGGATTCGGCATGGCATGTATGGGGCATGATGCGCCTGAGCGTCATCACCTTTCATTACGGGGCTTCTATAAAGGAGGCCCAGGCATGACGCGGGTGGTGATCACCGGCCTGGGGGCCGTCAGCCCTCTCGGATTGAACGTGCGGGATAGCTGGGCCTCGGCGCTGGCTAGCATTTCCGGTCTGGGGCCGATGACGCAGCCTGTGCTGCCGAATGTGCCACCGACACTGGCTTGTGAGGTGAAGGGCTTCGATGCTGAAGTGATGATGCCGAAGAAGGAGGCGCGGCGGCAAGATCGCTACCAGCACCTGGCACTGGCGGCAGCGGTTGAGGCGATGCAACAAGCGGGGCTGGAGATCACAGCGGAGAACGCGCACCGAGTGGGCGTGATCATCAGCGTGTGCAGCGGTGGCTACCAGACCTTTGAGGAAGAACTCAACAGCATTCAGGAGAAGGGTGCGCGGTCATGCAGCCCCTTCGCCATCGCCAAGATCATGCCCAATGGTGCCTCCGCCCTGGTTGCGATGCGCTGCGGTGCAACCGGTCCGAGCGCGGCGGTATGCAGTGCCTGTGCTTCGTCCTCCGATGCCATTGGCTACGGCTTGCTTCTGCTGCGGAGCGGGATGTGTGATGCGGTGATTGTGGGCGGCGCGGAGGCATCGCTGCACTCCGTGTCGGTGGCGTCGTTTGGCCGAATGGGACTGCTCAGCAGTCGGGGCAGCGGCACACCATCACCGTTCTGTCGGCAGCGCGATGGACTCGTCATTGGCGAAGGCGCGGCGGTACTGGTGCTGGAAACTTACGAGCACGCTCAAAAACGTCGCGCGGCAATTATCGCCGAACTGGCTGGCTACGGTACAAGCAGCGACTCTTATCACATTACCTCGCCTTCCACAGGCGGTGTGGGCGCGGCGCAGGCGATCAAGGCTGCGCTGCGTGATGCGCGGCTGAATGCGAACGAGATCAGCTACATCAACGCCCACGGCACCGGCACCCGCATCAATGACGCGGTGGAGACGAATGCGATCAAGCTGGCGCTGGGTACGCACGCACTGAGCACGCCTATCAGCTCCACCAAGAGCATGACCGGCCACATGATGGGAGCCACATCCGCGCTGGAGCTGATGTTCTGCGTGCTGGCTGTGCGGGATTCGATCCTGCCGCCGACGATCCATTACCAAGAGCCAGACCCCGAGTGTGATCTTGACTACGTGCCCAACGTGGCGCGTGAAATCCCAGTCACTGCCGCGATGAGCAACGCCTTCGGCTTCGGCGGGCACAACAGCGTGCTGGTGGTGAAGAAAATTGAATAACTGAACATAGTGACGGGGGAAAATTAAAATCCATTAGGAACTTGTAGAAAATAAGTGCATGAGCCAGTTTTCCATGGGCATAAGTGGATCTCCTGCTCAAAACGAAGATTCTGCATCTATCTGGAGCGCAAGCAGCTCGATTTCGGCATTGTTGGTTTATCTGTAAGGCATTGGTTGAGGCCTTTTGGGCACATCTCTGGGCAACGGGCTGTTCATGCCGCCTCCATCGCGGGATTGAGCAGGTTGCTCAAGCGGATCAGGTTGTAGGCGATCACGTGCGGGCCATAGCCGAAGGCTTCTCCGAAGGAGTGGACGGCACTGACATTCTCCCGTCCGCGCAGTTTGAACTGGTGCAGCCCTCCGAATGCCTGCATCCAACCGAACACCTTTTCGATCCCCCGGCGGACATTGATCGACTTGGTGTAGCCCACGTGGTGGCAGGGCTGCCTCAAAGTCGAGATCTCAGCCCGCAATGGCGGCTGAACGACGCGGTGCCGCCTGATCAAGCGCTGTCGACGACTGGATCCCTGCGGAAGAGCAGCCTTCGGGAACCCTGGTTGATGAGACTTTCAGCCAGCCCTGTCGATACGGTGGTATACGTGCAGGAGGCCGATGGATGCTGCAGGAACTCGTACTCGCCATCGGCATCCCGCTGCTGCTGCTGCTGCTGGCGGTGCTGGCTCTGGAGCGCTGGGCTGATCAGCTTCCTCCCTGGTTGCAGCGCCTATCCCGGAGGCCTTCCGTGTACTGGAACATCGGATTCGGGCTGATCATCGGCCTGTCGCTGCTGCGCTGGCTACTGCGACGCTGATGGTTCAGGGAATCAACAGTTCCTCGTAGCTGCCCCTGTTGATCATGGCAATCGCGGCCACGATGCGTTCAGTGACCTGGCGAATCCTGGGCCAGCTGGTGGTCGTGATCACCAGGATGGCGATGCTGCGTCCTTTGAGATTCTGCTAATAGCGCAGGTTGGTGTCGGTGGTGATCAGCAGCTCATACCC
>JBAPUA010000016.1:0-2099 GCA_049282435.1 Cyanobium sp.
GCATTGGGGAGCGGTGAGAACCACCCACCAAAACCAACGCTGACAGACCCGACAAGGGCTATTTGGACAGACTTTTAGGCGGCCCTGGCTTCATCCTCGATCTGGCGGTGCGCGGGAAACTGGTGGAGCAGGATCCGGAGGATGAGCCGGCGGAGGAGTTGCTGGCGAGTATTACCGCGGAAAAACGCTACCTTGAAAAGCTTGGAGAGATCAGGGCTTCGAAGAAAATCCCTGATCCCGAAGAGCCACCATTCGGCATTCCAATGACATGGGCTTGGACACAGCTGGCGTGCATAGGTTCTCTCAGCCCTAGAAACTTAGCCCCAGATTCATGTAGCGTGTCTTTTGTCCCGATGCCCTTGATCTCATCCGAATACGGAGTCCCGAATGGGCATGAGGTGAGGCCTTGGGGCGAAATCAAGAAAGGATATACGCATTTTGCCGAAGGAGATGTCGGTCTTGCAAAAATCACTCCATGCTTCGAGAATGGTAAATCAACTGTCTTCCGATCGTTGGCTGGTGGCATTGGTAGCGGAACGACTGAGCTCCATATCATTCGACCTCTACAGGTTTCACCAGACTTCATACTTTTGTTTCTGAAGAGTCCTCATTTTGTTCAAGCTGGTATCCCAAGAATGACTGGGACGGCGGGCCAGAAGCGTGTTCCCCTCGATTATTTCGCTCATTCACCCTTCCCCCTCCCCCCCCTCGCCGAACAACACCGCATCGTCGCCAAGGTGGACGAACTGATGGCCCTCTGCGACCAGCTGGAGGCCGCCCGGCAGCAGCGGGAGCAGGGCCGTGAGCGCCTGGTGGCCGCCACCCTGCAGCGCCTCAACCAACCCGCCGAAGACCCCGCCAGCTTCCGCCAAGACGCCAACTTTGCCCTGCAGGTGCTGCCCTCCCTCACCACCACCCCGGCCCAGATCAAGCAGCTGCGCCAGACGATCCTGAACCTGGCGGTGCGGGGGAAGCTGGTGGAGCAGGATCCGGAGGATGAGCCGGCGGAGGTGTTGTTGAACAAAATAAGCCAAGATTTAGCGGCCTTCAAACTTCAGAGACACTCAAGAAGCGAAGTCAAGTCGGTTCTCACCCCAGGGGAAGGTCCTTTTACCTTGCCGTGTGAATGGCGATGGGTGCGCCTAGATGAGTTGTTCAGGGTGATTACAGATGGTGATCATCAGCCTCCACCAAAGGCTTCGGAAGGAGTGTCCTTTTTGACCATCGGAAATATCTCTGGCGGCACCATCGATTTCAAAGGATGTAGATTCGTCTCCAATGAGTATTTTGATTCATTGGGCGAAATCAGGACGCCGGAACACGGCGACATCCTATACACGGTCGTTGGTGCGACTTACGGCAGGCCAGTGATTGTGACCACAAAGAGACCTTTTTGCGTGCAGCGCCATATTGCAATTCTAAAGCCTTCTAGGCTAATGAATAGCGGATATTTGCTGCAGCTGCTTTCTTCTCCATTTATCTATTCTCAGGCTACATCTTCGCTGACTGGGACTGCACAACCAACCGTTGCTCTGCGTCCTCTAAGAAGTTTTTTAGCACCCCTCCCCCCCCTCGCCGAACAACACCGCATCGTCGCTAAGGTGGATGAACTGATGGCCTTCTGCGACCAGCTGGAGCAGCAGCTCAGCCAGGCCGATCAGCAGCGCAGGCGGTTGCTGGAGGCGGTGTTGGCGGAGGCGCTCACTAACACGACCCTAGATCTGCAGGCAGCATGATTTAGGCATGTCATGCTCCATATCAACTCCATACATGGGCATGCCTATCTAATCGTCGCCGAACACCTACCAGCCGGAACTGCTCAGCACCGGCCCGGCGGCCAAGATGCCCAGCGGCAAGGGCTTCTCGCGGCCAGGTGCTGACGACACCAGCGCCGTCAGCCCCCAGGTGCCGGTGTGGATCGGCAAGGACTTCCGCCTCGATCGCACCCCCAGGGCTGCAACAGGGGGCACCCCCAGGGCTGCCTGAAAGTCCCGGCTCCTTGAGATCCCGAATGCTGCTCTTCCTCAGGGATCCAGTCGTCGTCAGTGCTTGATCAGACGGCACCGCGTCGTTCAGCCGCCCTTGCGGGCTGAGATCTT
>JBAPUA010000017.1:0-10198 GCA_049282435.1 Cyanobium sp.
CCTATCCAATGAGCAATACCTTGAATGGGCCTCGTCTATCGGCCGCTGGCCAGAGCTCAACAGCCAAATTCTTGTCGACGAAGGTTCTAAAAAACTTTCATCGAGGCGAGCAGTTCATAGCTTCGACCAGGCTATAGATATAGAAGACTGTAGGTGGAAACCCTACTCACGATTGCGCGCGACAGGCGACTCGATGCGAGTGACCGATGCCAACCTAGATTGGCTCGACCAGGTGGTTGAGGACAGGCATAGATACCAGGCGGCAAGAATACTTTGTTTTGGAAGGCCTCTTATCGAGACTACGATGCCTGTTCGCCGATTGTATTGGGTCAAGACAGGGGCTGTGATGTCCAGGGGCAAAGACTGCGTAGAAGGTGTGCTCTTGCAGCCACCGCAGTCGCCAAACAGGCTCTTTCTTTTCTTGTATGACTTCAGCTCTAGTGGGACAATGATGTACGACTTCTATCCTGGTGTTATTGGCCTAATGTGTCTCGCCAACCTCCTCCAGGAAGGCTGGACGCCTGTCTTTAATTCCGACTCTCACCCGGGTGCCAGCAAATAACCTGCAGGGCTTCTATTCATGAGCACCTTATGCTCAAGACTTTTGGTTTGGACTTCTAAGAAGTGAAAGGAGTTCCCGAAAACGGTCGCAAATGAGCAGCCCCAGCCATGTTGATCCATAGAAAGCATCGCCCAAGCGCCCGAGCCGGAGGCAGACACCAATATTGGTGCGCGCAATTTTGCATACCTAATATTGCCAATCAGACAGAATTGGCCTTTCCCGAGCATTCCACCTAAAGAAGCCTAAATGCCAGCATTAGGGATATAACTGATATGCGGTTTTGACTTGCGTCGCGCTACCGTTAAGGGTGTAAAGCGTCACCACAACTCTTTCTCCAACTTGGCACGTCGCAAAGCGACTAGAGGTGTCGAGCTTAATGCCAGAGGGCGAATAAAATGATGCCTCTGCCAAAATCTTTGCCCTTTGCAGGCAGTAGAGTTCTTTTATAATATAATTCGCGCTTGAAGGCACAAGCTGGTCTCTCATGCATGTAGAATTGCATGTCCTGGATATCGCAACGGCTCCAATTCGCTCACTCCATCCAGCCTCAGATGCCGGGAAATTGTGACACGCTTCCCTGAAGCCGTCTTCCAGTTCTTTTTCCTGGCCATAAATGGGGCGCCATCCCCAAATATCCCCCTTGACGTCTGCGGTCTTATCTAGACAGTCTATATCAACCTGGAACCAGCTGTAACTAGAGCCGCCCTTTGTCGAATAAACACGTATTCTTTGATGTCTTGGCGCATTGAGCGGCGGAGGCTCTTTTGAGTTCTGAGCCACTGCCTCTAGCGGCCATAGCGCCATAAGGACAAGGAAAATGGTGCAGTGTCTTGCTATTTGCATGACCCAAAAGATTATTCATAACTCTAGCCTAGCTAATGGCCTTGCCGCCGCTAGTTAGTCAACCTACACGGCGGCATGGCCCGCAAATACCTCCGGTCAGCCTATGCATAGATCAGGAACCTTCATGCGGACTTCTGGCACTGCTGGACAGGCAGTCGCCATAATGCCGTGACTTTTAGATGGCATGCTCTGCTGCATTCAGCCTCTAGTTCGCCAAGTCGAATGGTGATCTGGCAATAGATGTCAGCAGCCGTTCGCTTTTGGAAAGTCTTCGTACTCACCCACTCATCTGGCTAGAGAGTCCTTGTCTGTCGGCTCTGAGATCATCCCTGCAAATCACTGCCGACTGCTGGGCCCTGCTCGCCGCCCCCGACGGCAGCAGCCGCAAGGAGCACTACCTCCCCAAGGGTGAGCGTGAGCCAGAGCCCGCCTACCGCAAGCGCCTCGATGCTGCTCGCCCCTCGGGCTTTTTCCGCGATGCCCTGCGCACCTATGCGGGGATGCTCAGCCGGGGGAGCTGGATCAGCCTCCCGGCAAGCCTGACCTCGGTGCTCACCGACGTGGATGGCCGGGGCACCGACCTAGGCGTGTTCCTTGCTGCCGCCGACCTGCTGGTGCTGCGGGATGGTGCCGCCTTGGTGCTGGTGCTCCCCCCCGAGCACAGCTGGCCGAGCGAGGGCGACCGCCAGGAGGCCCTGCGCCGCGGTGATCGCCTCTCGTTGCCGCGGTTGCAGCTGGTCCCCCGGGCCAACTGCCTGAACTGGGAGCTGCCGGTGTCCTACGGACTGCCGGGCCGAATCATCTGGCGGGAACCGGTGAACCGGCCCATCGGTGCTGAGCCGGCCGGCAGCGAGGGGGCAGTCACCGAGCAGATCAACGCCCTGCTGAGCGATGCCGATGCCCCCGACCGTTGGCACTACCGCAGCCTGCAGCTGCTCACCGCCGGCGGTGCCACCAGGGGTGGGACCGTGACCGGCCTGCAGCTGGCCCATCACCCGGTCTGCGCCGATCCCCAGGCGACCAGTGGCTGGCGCTGCGAGGAGCCAGTGGTCACCACCTATGAGGGCATCCACCGCCTGCCGGCGTGCTGGTATACCTCCGATGGCTCCGCCTTTGGCGAGGGAGATCTGCCCCACCTGGGCCTGGCCCACCAGTACCTCAACCACTTCCGCTGCAAGAGCGAGTACGAGGAGCTGCTGAGCCGCACGGCCCTCCCCGTTGGAGTCAGGAAGGGGATGGTGGACGCCATGGGCAACAGCCAGGCCGGACCGGTCGTGCTGGGTCCCAACACCTGCATGGACCTGCCGGCCGACGCTTCGTTCGAGTTCGTGGAGATCCGGGCCCGGTCCCTGGCGGAACACCGGGCCTGGCTGCAGATCCTCGACGACACCATGCGCCGAGATGCCCTGATCCCATCGCAGAACCGGGGCGCCGCCCGCACCGAGATGGAGATCAGCCTCACGGCCTCCCAGAGCTATGCGCTGCTGCAGGCAATGGCAATCCAGAAGGCCTCGTTGTTCTCGACCCTGCTGCAGCACTGGTGCTCCCTCACCGGGGAACCGCTCGACCAGGGTGCCGGCCTGCAGGTGACGGTGAGCCCGCTCACGCCGCCGATCCAGCCCCAGCCCCAGGTGAAGGAGTGGATCGAGCTGTTCGACAAGGGCGTGATCAGCCGCCAGGAACTCAGGCACCAGCTGGCCCTGGCCACGGCCAACGCCATCAGCAGTCCGACCCTCGATGACAGCCCCGCCACCAGGGCCGGGGAGGGACGCCAAGCCCCGGAACCCAGGGCTGCTGAGAGCTCGGCGCCGGTGCCTCTCAGGCAAGAGGAGTCAGCCGTGACTGCAGCCGCATGAGCCAGACACCCACCGACTTCCCATACCGCTGGCGTGCTGCTGACCTGGAGGGGATTCGCGTAGCCCTTTCGATCCCGGCCCGCCTGCCAGCGATCCGCGCCATCAACGACGCGATGGCTGATCTGGAGCAGCTCTACCCCGACGCCATCCCAACCGCCAAGCGCGAGCTGGATGCCATCGCCGCCATCGACACCGAGCTGGCGGGACTGGGCCCCGAGCAGCTACAGGCGCCCATCGAGACCCGGCGGAAGGCGGTCGGCCCCGACGCCTTGCCGGAGGACGGCACCCTGCCGGTCAAGAAGGCGGACGTGATCGAGTACGACACCGAGCTGCTGCGGGAGGAGACGATCACCCGCTACGGCGAAGGTCTGTCGATCGAGGCCGCTCTCCGCCGCCAGCGGGGCAGCCATGCCCAGGCCCTGCTGCTGATGCTCCCCACCCTGGCGAACTGGAGCCGCGATTCGCAGCTGAGCGGCAACGGCGGTGCTTTTACCGCAGCGCTGGAGCGGGGCTGAGCCATGACCAGCAGTCCCGCCCATGGGGCGTTGCCTCCGTCGGCGCTGCAGCCCTACGCCAACGCCCGCATCCTGCTGTTCTCCAACGCCATCGCTGGCGTGCTGGATTCCGAGCGCACCGGCCGCTTCCTGTTCGAGGGGTTTCTCAAGCGCCTGCGGGGGATCTCCAGCAAGGAGAACGCACCGGGCCTGGACACGGGGGACTTCACCTACGAGGGCTACCTCACCCGTGGGGCGGTGCTACCGCTGACACCATCAGGCCCCTGGGACTGGTTGGCGGCCAACGTGGCCTGGAGCACCAGTGGCATCCGGCCCGTCTCTGCCACAACCCCGGCCCTGCTCACCCCCTGCTTCGGGGCGGTGTGGCTGGGGCCTCTGGCCGAGCTCACCTCACCGGGGGTGCTGCCGTCGCCAAGCCGCGGCCAGTTGGGGGCCTTCTCGGTGACTGAGTTCGGTGGGCTCTATGGCGCCGGAGGCATCGGCTCCTTGACCCAGCCGCTGCTGGGAGAACGGATCCAAGCGGCACTCAAACCCAACCGGGTGGCGGTGGTGGGCCCCGGCGACAGCCTCAACGTGCTGGCGGAGCGCCATGGCACCACCGTCACCACCCTGCGCAGCCTGAACCCCACCATCACTGCTCGGCCATCGGATCAACTGCCGCTGGGGAGCTGGCTGTTTCTGCCCAAGCGCCGCGCCGCGACCAACGCCGACACCAGCACCACCAGCCTGCCGGCTGGCTTCTACACGCCCGAAACCCTGGCCACTTACCTGGGGGTGTCGCTCTCCACCATCTACAGCTGGAACTCCAGCGGCTACGGCCCTCCCTTCGTGAAGCTGGGCAACCTCGTCCGCTACACCTACGAGGACGTGGAGCTCTGGCTGGCCAGGCAACTGGAGCTCTCGCGGGGCTGACTAACTGCTCAGAAGGAAAGAGGCCCTACTTCTTGGCGCCTTCGGTGTTGGTGTCGCTGCTGTTCTGGTGGCCGTTCAGGTGCTTCTCACAGGCCATGGCACCGCTGCCTCCCAACACCGCTGCGGCGATCAACGCAATCGAGAGCAGGCGCTTCACGGGGGGCAGGCATCTGAGGTTGACCGTACGCAGCTCCACGGCTTCCGCTCTCTCTCCGCTGTCGTCTCCTCACAGATCGATGGCTGGCAATAGCTGGAGAGCACAGCCCGGACGGGGTGCTCCTCCACGACAGCCGCGATGGGTCATGGCCACTGCCACTGCTTCTTCCACCTCCAGCACCACCGCCACCAGCGGCCAGGGCGCTGACGACAATTACGCCGCCACGGGCCAGCCCGGTGAGGCCACGACAGCCGGAGGCCCCTCGGGCGATCCCAACGGCATCGGCGGCCAGGGCGGCACTGCTGCCAGCGGCGGCGACAACTCCGGCGCTGCTCAAACCGAAGGCGGTGCTCCCCTCACTGACGAAAGCCGCCTCACCGAGCCCCTGCGGGCCGAGCGGCGCAAGAGCAACCAGCTCGAGAAAGAGATCCGCACCCTCCGCCAGCAGCTGAACCGCTTCTCAGAGATCAATCCCGAGGAGTACGCCCGCCTGCAGGAAGCCGAACGGCAGAAGCAGATCCTCGAGCAGCAGATGGAGCTGCGCGAGCGCCAAATGGAGGAGGCCTCCGCCCAGAAGGTGGCCGCTGTCGCCGCTGAGCGCGACGAGGCCAAGCAGCAGATCCTCCAGCTCCGCAAGGACCGTCTGCTGGAGCGTGCCTTCTCCCAGGCCGAGGGCCGCACCGGCGGCGACACCCGCGGCACATTCTTCGACATCTTCAAGGGGCAGCTGGGCACCTGCTTCCGTCTCAGCACCGGTGGGGACGGCAAGGACGTGCTCGAACCGCTCGACTCCCAGGGCAAGCCCCTGCTCGGCGATGACGGGCGGCCGATGACGACCACGGAGTTCCTCGATCAGATGCGCGTGCATCCCGTCTACGGCTTCCTGTTCCAGCAGCGCGGCCCGGCCGGCATGCAGGCCGCTGGAGCACTGACGGCATCAGGCATCGGCAGCAACGGCGAGCCGATCAATCCGCAGGCCATGTCGGCATCGGAGCTCTATCGGGCGTCGTTTGCGGTGAATGGCCGCGGTGCTCGTCGCTGAGGCCGCAGGAAGCCCAATGGCACGGCGACCCCGCAGCTTCTACGCCGGACTCTCCTTCCGGCCACCCGAGCCAGTGGCGGCTGCCGCCCGTCGTGCCCTGGAGCGCCGGGCCCAGCAGCCCCCCTCCAATCGCGGCATGACGCCGGTGGGGCTGGCGCGAGCCCGGCAGCTGGTCAACCGCCAAGAGCTCTCACCACAGACCATCGATCGGATGGTGAGCTACTTCGCTCGCCATGAAGTCGACAAGCAGGGCTCCAGCTGGGAGAGCTACGGCAAAGGCCGCCAGGCCTGGGATGGCTGGGGTGGTGATCCGGGCCGACGCTGGGCCACGGCTGTCGCGCGGCGCATGGATGCAGCAGAACGCAAGGCCCAGCGCGCAACCAATCCACCCCGCCGCCGCTGACGCGCGAGCCGATCAACCTCGCAACTGCCCGGAGCCCGGAAAACACAGTCGGCCAAACGATCAACATCTCAAAAGGGGAGAAACTGACGCGAAAAAAAATCGCGAATTCTCCTCATAATTCGCGTTTTAAAATCAGCTCCCTGCAACTCCTTGGAGAGCGCCGAAGCTCCTCGTAGAAAAACGCAAGCCCGGGGGGTATTCCCCCTGTTTCCGGGACCGGCGCAGGGTGCCTCGGAAATTTTTCAGGTTCTGGGAAATCCCCCTTCTCAGGCCCTGCTGTCCTGGTCGGATCCCGTGCCATCCGTCTGATCGCCCGCCACCGGTGGTGGAGATAGGGAGCTCGTGCCACCATCGATGGTGGTAGCGGACCCTGCGCTGATGACAGCCACCACCTTCAACGTCCAGAACCTGCGGGGCCAGTCCCTGCTGTTTCGCTGTCTGGAGACGGGATTCGTGACCACGGCACCAGCCCTCACCCGCTACCAACAGGGCCGTGGCATCGACCCCAGCCGCCGCGAGTTGGTGGGTGAGCGACCCGAGCAGTGGTGCAGAAGTCGGCCGGTGACGATCTGCGAGCACTGCGGTGTGGCGATCAAGGGCAACCAGTGGACCGTCCGCCAACACCAGCAGAGCCAGCGCTGTAGAAGAGCGAGGACGCCGCTGCCGGCCTGATGGACCATCCGTTCTGGCTCCTGGTGCCCTGGCTGGTCTTCTCCATCGGCATGGGGCTCAAGACCTGGAAGGTGACTCGGCTGATCAACCATCAGCTGCGCAGGAGTGCCTGGGGGGTGGAACCGTTCCGAGCTGGGCTGGAGCGAAACTGGCAGCGGAATCAGTCGCTGAGCTGAGTCAGCCGAAAGCCCCGGGGGCCCGCAGGCCCGCCGGGGCAGGGGCCGCAGCCCCTGGCGGCTCACAGCACCGCCACGGTGCCCAGCCGCTTGGCCTGGAGCTTGCGGGCCAGCTGATGGGCCAGCTGCGCCGGAATGAAGCGGGGCTTTTTGACCGGCAGCCCGCGGCGGCCATAGAAGACCGTGAGGCGCTCAGCATCGGGCGCCTTGATCCCGCCGGGATAGACGAACACCGCAAGCTGGCGGATCTCGCAGCGGGGGAAAGAGGAGGCCATCACGAAGGAGGCGAGGGACACCCGCGTCAGGCCCCGGCTGTAGCGACCTGGCAAGGACGCCTCGCAGAGGCGCCTGGCCCGATCCTTGCCAGGGCGAGACGGCTGGGGCAGCGGTGCCCCCTTTCTCCCCCTCGCCGACCGTGAGGCCTCCGGCCCCCGCGCGTGCTGAACCCCTTCATCAAAGGGCTGCCTGCTCTGGCGGTTCTTCCCCCCCGCAGCTCACACAGCAGCCTGGAAGAGTTTAATGTTTGGCAGCATGCTATATAATTGAACTGGAAGCTATTTATTGTGATCCATAAAATTTGTCGCTACGGAATCATTCTGCTGTCATTCGTTGGGGCATCTTCGCGCGCCAGCGAGTGGTGCCACGATGTAACAGAGGGAATCCCAAGGACCATCACTGGGGCTGTCCGCCTACATGTCTCAAGCCAATATGCTTTTGGATATGATGATATAAAGCGCGTCGTCGATGCTGGCGGAGGAATTGACTGCAGGCATACCAGGCCAGCGGCGAGAACTGAGCTGCTGGCCTGCTCTAACGGTCTTCGAGCCGTAGGAACGACCAAGGACCGACTATGTACCACTCAAGAGAAGTACGGAAGCGATTCAAGCAACCGTGCAATCTGCGCGCTGACCGGCGGCACGATTCCTGAGACAGACTGGAAGATAACGGATAAGATCGGCCAAGCCTTCAATGACTATGACGAGGACTGGGAGTCTCATTCCCCTGTTCGAGGATGCGTTCTCTCCTCTTCAGGGAAATACGAGCGTCGTGGATACAAAGCACTCGGTCTAACTGCAGGAGATTACAAGCTCTACTTCGTCAGGGAAGAGCTGGATGTCTACGATCCGAAGCGTCAGCCTTCTTTTTAGGTGAGCCCCCTCCTGCAGGAGGCCCGCCTGGCTGCCTGGCTTCAGAAGGGCAGCAGTGCCTCCAGCTCTGGATCGACCGGCATGGCTGGCGCGGCTGCTTGCTGCTCGCACAGCACCTGGGCTGCCAGCTCAGCCAGCCGTGGCCAGCGCCCGCTGCAGAACGCCAGATCCTCCAGCACCTGCCAGGAGAACTGCTGCAGCTGAGCTTTGCGGGACAGAGGGGCCATGGGAGGGCTCCGCGTAGGACCCCTCAGCCGGCGGGGGGCGGGTCAAGGGCCCGTCCACAACTGAGATGCGGAGCGCAGCGCAGCCAACGTCCCAGCGGCGGGCTCGTATCACCCTTGAGGCGCCCCCCGACCATGAGGAGGGCCGGAGCGGAGTCCCAACAGCGACCTTTCAGCCACATCACCGCTGCGCTGCTTCTGCCCATGGCAATAGCCGGTGACGTCAACTGGGGCCGGACCCCGGGAGTGCAGCACCGATGGGCCTCACCCTGATCGAGGCAGCCAAGTACGAGACCCGCCTGGAGCACCTGGCGGTGATCAAGACCTTCGCTGAGGGCGAACTGCTCAGCTGGCTGCCATTCATGAACATCGCCGGCGGCGGCCTCTTCTATTCCGTCGAGAAGGAACTGCCCTCGGTGGGCTTCCGGGCGGTGAACGAGGGCTACAAGCAGAGCTACGGCGTCGTCGACCCCCAGTCAGAAGCCGTGCACCTCTTCGGGGGTGATGTGGATGTGGACCGCTCGATCGTCGACCTGCAGGGCCCGGAAGCCCGGGCTGCTCAGACCGAGATGAAGGTCCGCTCGATGCGGCTGACGCTGGAAGCGGCGCTGATCAACGGTGATGCCACCGCCAGCCAGGGCCGGGGCTTTGACGGCCTGGCCAAGCGCCTCGCCCCCGGCAGCGAGATGGCGCTGAACAACGGCGGCGGCGCGCTCGATTTCGACAAGCTCGATGAGCTGATCGACTCGGTCAACTCCTACGGCGGCCGGAAGTACCTGGTGATGAGCAAGGCGATGCGCCGCCAGCTCAATGCCCTCGCCCGCCAGACCGTCGGACAAGGCGTCTACAACGTGAGCACCAACAATCTGGGCGTGATGGTGCATCACTACCAGGAGTGCCAGATCCTCACAGTTGATCGCGACGCCCAGGGCCTGGAGGTGCTGGGTTACGGCGAGGCAGGGGGCACCAGCTCGATCTACTGCTGCACCTTCGGGGATCAGGCAGTGACCGGTCTGCAGGGCCCCTTCCAGGGCCGCTACGGCATCTCGGTGCGGGATCTGGGCGAGGTGCCTGATGCCCCGGTGTTCCGCACCCGGATCGATTGGTACGTGGGCTTTGGCGTCATGCACCCCCGCGCTGCTGGCCGGCTGCACTCCATTGCCCCGATCTCTTGAGGGGCCAGGGGCCCCTTCTCAATGGGGCTGGGGCTGCGCTTTGCGGTACTGCTCTCGGCCCAACAACCACTGCTTCTTTTCGTCTTTGAGACCGACCGATGACTCGCCTGAAAGCCAACGCCCTGCTGGATGCCGCCACGGTGCTGGTGGGCTGGACCAACCGTTCCGCCACCCGCGACACCGAGAAGGTGTTCACCAGCGGTGAGGTGGTCAAGCTGAACACCAAGCTCGATGCCGCCTCACAGTTCTCCCTGCTGGTGTCCCACCCCGGCCACAGCGCTGCGGTGACGGTGGTGCTGCACCTGGCCCCCGAGCTGCGCGACGGAACCATGGGCACCTTTGTCCCCGTCGCCACCGTCGCCGTGCCGGCGGAGGGCGGCCGAGTGGAGGCCTACATCTCCGGCCACGACATCCTGCTGGACACCGCTGATGTGGATAACGCCGATCTGCCAGCGCTCTGCTTTGCCAAGGCCATCGTCACACCCTCCACCCCTGAGGGAATGGTGGTGGGCC
>JBAPUA010000018.1:0-2320 GCA_049282435.1 Cyanobium sp.
AAGATCTCAGCCCGCAAGGGCGGCTGAACGACGCGGTGCCGTCTGATCAAGCACTGACGACGACTGGATCCCTGAGGAAGAGCAGCATTCGGGATCTCAAGGAGCCGGGACTTTCAGGCAGCCCTGGAGCGCCCTGGCCGCCATGGCCAGCGTGGCGATGGGCAAGGCGCAGCCGGCGCAGGCAGCAATTTCCTGCCCAGCACTGCCGGTAACAGGTCTGCCAGGGTGGGCTGTCGACAACGGAACTCCTTGCGGGACGGTTGATAGCACAACCGGAGCGCAGCAATTCACCGTGGACTACACGGCGGTGATTGCCGACCCGGCCAATGTAGCAGACTTCAATCTGGCTAATTATTTCTCACTCCAATCGGTAAGCATCAATACGGGAGCTGGATCAACCATTGGATTCTCCGATGTTCGATTCCTTGTCAGTGGCTTCATTGGTGCAACGCCGTTGATCGATCAAAGCATTGCGGTGTGGCAGGACCTCGCCACGGTTCAGGCGGATCCAACCAGCCAAGGCTACAGTGGATATTGGGTCGCAGAACCTGTCGCAACTGCCTTCGGTACCAACTACAAAACCGCCAGTTTCTTTCTGACACCTGGTGGCGTTAATGTTGTCACCGGCCTGGATGCTGGTCTTATTAATACCAAGGCATTCCAGCCCAGCGCCTTCGGCATGACTGCGCTGAGCAGCCTGAAAATCACGGGTACAATTACTGGGGGATCGATAGATGGCGGAGCTGCTGCTTTCGGCCTCGCCAACTTCCAGGGCTATAACACGGGCGATCCGTTTGGTACGACACCGGGGGGTTCAGTAATGCCGGATACAATTTTTGGAAGGGCTGTTCTGGTGAATCAAGTCCCCGGCCCCCTGCCCCTCTTCGGTGCCGGTGCCGCCTTCGGCTGGAGCCGCAGACTGCGTCGCCGCATCGACAGCAAGACAGTGGCTGCCTGAGATTGGGGCCAAGGCCTCCATCAAAGCCCCCCTTTCCCAGGGGGCTTTTTTAATTGAGGCTGTGGAACCAGCCGTGGCTGACGCCATGGTCGGCTTCATCCTGACGAGCTGCCGCTCTTGTGGGAGCCAGGTCGATCAGCCAGAGCGACCCGAGCTGAAGGCCGCGCTTCAGGCCGGATCCACCGCCTGTGCCTGCGGCAAGGACGCAACGATCATCGCGGCGCTCACGGCGACAATCTCCAGCGCATCGTCATTGTCCAGGAAGGCTTCGAAACTGGCATGGCGCTCGATGCGGGGCTCGGCGTCGGGATGGGCACAGGCCGCTTCCCAGTTGCCATCGTCCGGAGCGACCAGCGCGAAGCAGGCCAGCGCCTCCTGCAGATCGCCCCCATCGCCGATTGCCTCACCGTGCCAGTACACCTCGTAAAAACCCTGTCCAGCTGTCATCGCGGCGTTGTTGTTCACAGAATTCTTGGCAGACCCCATCTCAGAGACCCTGAAACAGGCTGGCGATCTGATTGCGGCCGTTGCTCTTGGCCAGCTCCAGGGCCCGGGCGGCACGCTGAATCAGGTCGGCGAAGCTGCGATCGGTGCTGCCCAGGCTGGTGAGACCGCCACTGATGTGCAGCTGAAAATCCGAGTGGCTGTACACCCCCGGAATCGCCGGCACCGCCTGGCGCAGGCTGTCGGCCAGGCCCATCGCCTGATCGTGATCCATACCCACCAGCAACAGGGCGAACTCGCCATCCCCGAGGCGGGCGGCGAAATCCACCTCGCGCAGATAGCCGCGGCTCACGGTCACCAGATCCAGTAACAATTTGTCGCCGGCCTGATGGCCCCAGCGGCTGTTGACCTGACGCAGGTTGTCGATGTCAAAACACAGCAGTGACAGGGGATGACCGTCCTGGCGCGCCCGGCGGAACTCCCGATCGCCGATCGCCAGAAAAGTGTGGCGCATCGGCAGCCCCGTGATCGGGCAGAGCATGGCGATGCGGCGCAGCTCAATCTCGCGCATCACCAGCTCCGAGAGCAGCTGCAGCTGGTGAATCTGCTCACCGCTGGGCTGGCGTGGCTGCTGATCGATCACGCACAGGGTGCCGAGATTGTGGCCATCGGGGCTGCGCAGCGGCGCGCCCGCATAAAAACGGATATGGGGATGATCCATCACCAGCGGATTGGTGCAGAAGCGCTCGTCCTTGAGGGCATCGGGCACCACCAGCACCTCGTCTTCGGCGATTGCATGGGCGCAGAAGGCCATGGTGCGGGGCGTTTCAGTGGCGTCGAGACCCTTGCGGGTCAGAAACCACTGGCGATCCTTCTCCACCAGTGAAATCAACGACATCGGCACCTGAAAGATCGAAC
>JBAPUA010000019.1:0-24308 GCA_049282435.1 Cyanobium sp.
GCTGGGGAGGGGATCCGCCGCCGACTGGGGGGGCGGCAAGGGCGGTCGTCAGGGCCCCGATGATGGCGGACAGCGCCAGCAGGGAAGTGGAGACCAGCCAGGGAAAGGCTTTCAACCGGGGCAAAGCCGTCAGCCGGGTCGCGGCTGTCAGCGAACGAAAAATTCTCCTATGAAACACAAATTTCTGCGGAGAAACAGCCCTCTGTGGGGGGCCAGCTCCCAGCCAGGAAGCGGCCGTCGACCAGAGAGAAAGCGTCAGCCCCGAACTCTGCAGCCGCATGGTCGGTTGTCCGGCGCGGCGCCTGTCAGTTCCGGGCCGGGGATCGTTGGCGCTCATCGCCGCTGCCGCTGCGGCCGCGTCTCCCCCAGGCAGTAGCCCTCACCGCGCACGGTGTGGATCAGGCGGCCTTCGCCGCCCTCCTCAAGCTTCTGGCGCAGGTAGCGCACATAGACCTCGATCACATTGCTGGCGCTGCTGAGTTGATCGTCCCAGATCTGCGAGAGAATCTGCTCGCGGCTGACCACCTCGCCCCGGTGGCGCATCAGCAGCAGTAGCAGCTCGTACTCGCGGGCGGTCAGCGTCAGGGCACGCAGCCCCCGCCGCACCTGACGGCTGGCGGGAAGCAGCTGCAGATCCCCGACCTGCAGCGGGCCATCGCCCGTGCCACCACGGTTCAGGTTCAGATGCAGCCGCAACCGGGTCAACAGGTCACTGGGACCGAGGGAGCACAGCCAGAAGTCATCGGCGCCGCTGGTCAGGGTGCGGCAGCGGTTGTCCACCGTGTCCTGCTCGATGCCCAGCAACAGCGGAATCGCCCCCCAGCGCTCGCGCAGGGCGGCGATCTGGCGGTCACTGCCCGGGGAGAGGATCACCGCCTGGAGCCCCGGGAGCTCGAGGGACTCAGCTCCAGCCGGGATCGCGGCCCAGCCGCCCTGGGGGAGCTGGGAGGCCCGCAACGGCACATAGCCGGAGACCTCCAGACGGGAGGCCAGCAGCTCCGCCTCGTCCCCGACCAGCAGCACCGCAAAACTCATCCGCCGGGATCCCCCGCTTCGAGGCCATTACCCGGCTTGGCCACATGGGGCAGGCCCCAGCCCAGCTTGTTGCGCAGCACCTGGAAAAACTCGTGATCCGCCAGCCGCACGAACCGCACGGGCTGCTCACTGCGCCGCACCAGGACCCGATCCTCAGGCCAGATGTAACAGCCGGCGCTGCCGTCCACCACCATCATCAGGCGCTCCGGAGTGGCAGGAAACACAGTGACCGGCTCCTTGTCGCTGAACACCAGGGCACGGGAGGCCAGGGAGTGGGCGGCGATCGGCGTGAGCTGCAGCACCGGACAATCGGGGGAGATCACCGGCCCGCCGGCACTGAGGGCGTAGGCGGTGGAGCCGGTCGGACTGGAGAGGATCACGCCATCGGCGGCGATGTCCACCGGGGCATGGCGGCCGATGGCGATCTCGAAGTGGCACATGCTGGTGAGGGGCTCCCGGTGCAGGGCCATCTCGTTGAGGCAGAGCACCTCCCAGCGCCGCTGCTCGCCCCGCATCACACTCACCACCAGCAGGGAGCGCTCCTCGACGCTCCACTCGGAGGCGATCACCTGATCGAGGGCCCGGTCCAGATCCTTGAGATAGGCCTCGGCCAGAAACCCCAGATGGCCGGTGTTGATCGTCAGGATCGGCACGCCGATCGGGGCGGTCATGCGGGCGGCGGAGAGCACGGTGCCATCCCCGCCCAGCACGATCGCCAGGGACATTGCGGCATCGAAACCGGGGGGGACACAGGCGGCATACCCCTTAGCCCGCAACAACTGATCCGGATTGGCAAAGCCCACCACACCGGCGGAGCTACTGGCACGCACCACCTCAAAACCGGCGTCCTGCAGACGGGTCTCAATGGTGTCGGCGGTGGCCAGGGCCAGCTCCTTGCCGTCGTTGACGATCAGTCCGACACAGGGCACCGATCGGGGGCGGAGAAGAGAGATCACTTTATCGGCAACGCCAGCGGCATCTGCCGGCCGGCGGGGGCGCCGAGCCGCCGGGCACGGGCCTCAGAACTGTTCCAGGAAGCGAAGATCGCTGGTGTACAGCCGGCGGATGTCATCGATGCCGTGGCGCACCATGCAGAAGCGCTCCACCCCCAGACCGGCGGCGAAGCCGCTCCAGCGCTGGGGATCGAGGCCCAGTCCCTCCAGCACCGCTGGATCGACCATGCCGCAGCCCATCACCTCGAGCCAGCGGCCGCGCCACTGCACGTCCACCTCGGCGGAGGGCTCAGTGAAGGGGAAATAGCTGGCGCGGAACCGCACCGGCAGATCCCCGAAGTACCGCTGCAGGAAGGTGGTGACGGTGCCGCGCAGATGGCTGAAATCCAGGCCTTCATCGAGGGCCAGCACCTCCACCTGGTGGAACACCGGCGAGTGGGTGGCATCGACCGCGTCGCGGCGGAACACCCGACCGGGCGCCACGATCCGCACCGGCGGCGGATTCTGCTCCAGATGGCGGATCTGCACCGGGGAGGTGTGGGTACGCAGCAGCCGCTCGCCGCCGTCGGCCCCCGGGGCCAGATAAAAAGTGTCCTGCATGTCCCGGGCCGGATGGTGCGGCGGGATGTTGAGGGCGGTGAAGTTGTAGTGGTCGGTCTCGATCTCGGGGCCTTCGGAAACCCGGTAGCCGAGGCCGGCGAAGATATCGACGATCTCCTCGATCGTGCTGATTAGGGGATGGCGATGGCCCGGCGGCACAAAGCGGCAGGGAACGGTCACATCCAGCCGCTCCCGCTGCAGCCGCTCCGCCATCGCGGCCGCCTTGACGTTTTCCAGCCGCTGGGCCAGCAAGGTCTGCACCGATTCCTTCAGCCGATTGGCCCGCTGCCCCACCAGGGGGCGCTCCGCGCCGGGCAACTTGCCCATCGCCCCCAGCACGCCCGACAGACGCCCCTTCTTGCCCAGCAATCCCACCCGCAGCTCCTCCAGCTGGGCCGCGCCGGAGGCGGCGCCAATGGCGGCTTCGGCTTCGGCCTCCAGCTGCTCCAGCTGATCGGTGAGGTCCTGGAGGCTGACGATGGCGCTCACGGGCTGGCTGCTGGGCAGGTCGGCCCGCGACTGTAGGCAGCCAGCGGAAGTCCGATGCCGCAGGGATCCGTGCCGGCCCCGTCATCAGGCCCCACCCTCGGTAGCGTTGGGCCAGTGCCGCCCGCCGCGATGGCTCCGCTTCGCATCCTGATCAGCAACGATGACGGGGTGTTCGCCGCTGGCATCCAGGCCCTGGCGGCCGAAGCGGCGGCCAGGGGGCATCAGGTCACGGTGGTCTGCCCCGACCAGGAGCGCTCGGCCACCGGCCATGGCCTCACCCTGCAATCCCCGTTGCGGGCCGAACGGGCCGACGAACTGTTTGCAGCCGGGGTGAAGGCCTGGGCCTGCAGCGGCACCCCCTCAGACTGCGTCAAGCTGGCCCTGTTCAGCCTGATGGAGGCGCCGCCGGATCTGGTGCTCTCCGGCATCAACCACGGCCCCAATCTCGGCACCGATGTGCTCTATTCCGGCACCGTGGCCGCCGCGATGGAGGGCACGATCGAGGGATTCCCGGCGCTGGCGGTCAGCAGTGCCGATTTCCAGTGGCGCCATTTCTCGCCGGCGGCCCGCCTGGCTCTCGATGTGGCCGAGTCCATGTACGGAGCCGGCTGGCCCGAAGGCCTGCTGCTGAACCTCAACGTGCCGCCCCTGCCCGCCGAGGCGATCGGCCCGCTGCGCTGGTGCCGCACCGCCGTTCGCCGCTACGTCGAGCAGTTCGACAAACGCGTCGATCCCCGCGGCCGCACCTACTACTGGCTGGCCGGCGAGGTGGCCAATGATCTCGAGGCCCAGGTGGCGGGCCCGGCCGACTGGCCGATCGATGTGGCCTGGATCGACAGGGGCGGCGCCTCGCTGACCCCGCTGCAGCCGGAGCTGCTCTGGCGCGGCCTGGCCCAGAGTCTGCCGGCGGCCGAGAGCCTGAGCCGCTGAGACCCTCCCGGCCAGGACGACCACGGCGGCCGGCAGGGCCCTCACCATCTCCAGCTCCCAGCGGCAGCTGACCCGCTCAGGCGATGGGGAAGGTACTGGTCCAGGTTCAGACCCGGCGGTACACCCGCTGCAGCAGCCAGAGGCTGCTCCACAGGCCGATCAGATGGGCGAATAACACCTGGGTGTTGCTCAGCACCGAGAGCATCTCGATCGAGGTGATCGGCAGGCCGATCACCCGGCCGGCCACTCCAGGAGCCTGCTGAATCTGGGCGCCGAAGAAGCCCGGAACCTGTTGCGAGGCCTGCACGAACAGGCTTCCCGCCATCGCTTGATAGCCGATCACCGCCAGGGTGACGCCGACCAGATCGGCCAGCACTCCGCGCTTGATCAAGCGGGCCGTTTCGCCCTTGCTGGGCCGCGCCGGGCTGGCCAGGGCCCTGCCGCAGCGGATCAGCAGGCCGCTCTGCCAGATGGACCAGAGCAGCACGAAGAAGGCCAGGGTCGTGAGCGAGAGGCCCGGGCCCAGGCCCAGGGCCCGGGCTGAGTTGGCCGCCAGGCGCCCGCCGATGTTGTTGAACAACAGCACCCCCATCACCACCACCGCCATTACCACCTGGGCCCAGAGACGGATCCAGCCCATGCGGCGCAGGGCCGCGGAGATCAGTTGCAGATCGAGGCGATCAACCATCGCGAGGGAGTCGGGCCGTCGTGCGACCTGTCGGCACCCAAACTTGCCATGGGAGGATCGTGGCGGCGAGGCCCGCGTCGTTGATTCCGCTCCACAACCCCAGCGATGCCCTGCGCCCCACCGCCATCGCGCTGGGCAGTTTCGATGGCCTGCATCGCGGCCATCGCCGCGTCATTGCCGCGGTCGCCTCACCGCCGATCCGCTCCAGGGGAACGGAGCCCGGCCCGGGCAGCCCGCCAGCCGCCAGCCAGAAACCGGGAGAGGCCATTCCCACGGTGGTCAGTTTCTGGCCCCATCCGCGCGAGGTGCTCCATGGCGAACCGCGGCTGCGACTGGATCTGCCGACCGAGAAGCTGGAGGCGCTCGAGCCGCTCGGCATCCGCCAGCTGGTGCTGGTGCCGTTTGATCTGAGCCTGGCGGCCCTGTCGCCGGAGCAGTTCGTCGAGCAGGTGTTGGTGGGGCAACTGCAGGCCCGCCAGATCGCCGTCGGCGACAACTTCCGCTTCGGAACAGGCCGCAGCGGCGATGCCGCCGAACTGGCCCGGCTCGGCCAACGCCATGGCATCGCCGTGTCCGTGCTGCCCATGCTCTTTGACGGCGCCGAACGGGTCAGCAGCAGCCGCATCCGCCGGGCCCTGGCCGCAGGCCGGGTAGGCGAGGCCCGCCGGCTGCTGGAGCGGCCCTACCGCTTCAGCGGGCGGGTGGTGCGGGGCCGTGGCCTGGGTCACCAACTGGGCTGGCCCACCGCCAACCTGCAGGTGGATGGCCGCAAATTCCTGCCCCAGGAGGGGGTCTATGCCGCCCTGGCCTGGCTGGAGAGCAACGAACCGGGGGTGGCTTGCGGTGAAGCGATGGCGGCGGTGATGAATCTGGGCCCCCAGCCCACCGTCGATCCCCTGGCCCCCTCGGCAGTGGAGGTGCATCTGCTGGATCGGCAGATCGAGCTGGAGGGGGTGCGGCTGCGGGTGGAGCCCCAGCAACTGCTGCGCCATCAGCGGCGCTTCGAAAGCCTGGAGGCCCTGAGCGCCCAGATCAGCACCGATGCGGACGAGGCCCGCCGGCTGCTGGCCGGACTTCTGGCTTATCCCCTAGCCGGCGGGATAGGCGTGGGTGAGACCCCAGGCGATGAAGGCGGCGATGCCCCCCATCAGCAGAATGCCTGACACCAGCACCAGCATCGGGTTGTCGGATCCAGTCGGGTCGATGGCCATGGACCTGCCGCAAACGGCCACACCCTAGACAGGGTGTGGAACCCATTTCTGCCAGCTTCGTGACGACCCGGTCTGCCGCCAGCCTGCGCCTGCTCGATGCCAACCTCGACCGGGCCCGCGAGGGGCTGCGGGTGCTGGAGGACTGGTGTCGCTTCGCCCTGGACCGCCCCGATCTGGTGGCCCGCACCAAGGATCTGCGCCAACGGCTCGGCCGCCAGCACCATGAACGTTTCAAACTGGCTCGCCACAGTGCCAGCGATCCGGCGGCGGGGCTGACACACCCGGCCCAGCAGGAGCGGCCGGACGCCGCCGCGATCCTGGCGGCCAATGCCGCCCGCGTGCAGGAGGCCCTGCGGGTGCTGGAGGAGTTCGGCCGCTGCGACGAACCGGAACTGGCCCGAGAGGCCGCGGCCCTGCGCTATCTCGTCTACGACCTGGAGGTGGATCTGATCCAGGCCTCGCGGTTGGGCCTGGGGCGGCGCGAGCAGCTGCGCCGCACGCATCTCTATCTGGTCACCAGTCCGGTGCCGGATCTGGAGGGGGTGGTGGCGGCGGCCCTGGCGGCGGGCGTGCGGCTGGTGCAGTACCGGGCCAAGCAGGGCCCGGGATCGCTGGAGCATTCCCCCGCCAACGATCAACAGCGGCTGGAGCAGGCGCGTCGCCTCAGAAGCCTCTGCGCCCAAGCCGGTGCCCTGTTCCTGGTCAATGACCGCATCGACATCGCCCTGGCAGTGGAGGCCGATGGCGTGCACCTGGGCCAGGGGGATCTGCCGCCGGCGGTGGCCCGCCGCCTGCTGGGGCCCGAGCGCCTGATCGGCCGCAGCACCCATCGGATCGAAGAGTTGCGGCAGGCGGTGATCGACGGCTGCGACTACGTCGGCGTCGGACCCGTCCATGCCACTCCCACCAAACCGGGTCGTGAGCCGGTGGGGTTGGCCTACGTGAGCCAGGCGGCGGCCGAAGCGCCGATCCCCTGCTTCGCCATCGGCGGCATCGACAGCGGCAACCTGGCGGCGCTGCGGGCGGCGGGCGGGGCTCGGGTGGCGGTGGTGCGGGCGATCACCGAAGCCGCCGATCCCGGCGCGGCCACAGCAGCCCTGCTGGCGGGCCTGGAGGCGGGCGCATGAGCAGCGATCCAGCCATCGAACCGGCAGCCACCCCACCAACACTGACCGGGACAACGCCTACCGAACCAACGACCGAAGTCCTCATGGAAACAGCAATCGAGGCAGCCACCACGCTGAAGATCCAGGTGAACGGGGAGCCGCGCCGCTGCAGGACCGGACTGACGCTGGTGGAGGTGCTCGAAGGCCTCGGCTACCGCCCCCAGCTGGTGGTGGTCGAGTTCAACGGCGAGATCCTGCCGCGCCAGCGCTGGGGCGCCCAGGCGGTGGTGGAATCCGACGTGCTGGAGGTGGTCACCATCGTTGGAGGTGGTTCCTAGATTTTCGCCACTGTTCTCACTCCACCCAATGGGTCCACGCGCGCTGCGGCGAACGCTCAGCCTGATGGTGGTGCCAGTCCTTGTGGCCGGACTGCTGTTGTTCGCCCCCCATCCCGTCTCGGCGGCGAGCGGCGGCCGCATCGGCGGCGGCAGTTTCCGCTCCGCTCCCTCGATGCCCCGCAACTACGGCGGCGGTCCCTCCCGGGGCTCCTATGGCGGGGGCTATGGCGGTGGTGGCTATTACGGCGGTGGTGGTGGCTATCGCGGCGGCGGGATCGGCTTTCCCTTCATCGTGCCGATCTTCGGTTTCGGCGGTGGTGGGCTGTTCGGTTTCCTGATTCTGATGGCGATCGTCGGCCTGCTGGTCAATGCCGTCCGCGGCATCGGCAATGGACCCCGCCTGGCGTCCGACAACGATGACTATGGCGCCATCAGCGCCGACGGACCGGTTTCGATCGCCCAAATTCAGCTGGGGATGCTCGCCACAGCCCGCGATGTGCAGGAGGATCTGCGCCGCATGGCCGGCTCGGCCGACACCGGCAACAGTGCCGGCCTGCAACGGGTGCTGCAGGAAACGACCCTGGCGCTGCTGCGCCATCCCGATCTCTGGGTGTACGCCAACAGCGAGGTCGGTCAGGTGCCCTTTGGCAGTGCCGAATCCACCTTCAACCGGCTCTCGATGCAGGAACGCAGCAAATTGCAACGCGAGCTCACGGCCAATGTGGCGGGCCGCCGCTACAGCGAGCCTTCAGTGGTGGCAGCCGGCAGCAGCAGCGGAGCCAGTGACTACATCGCCGTCACCCTGATCGTGGCCAGCCGCCGCGGCCTGCCCCTCAAGGGCTCCGGCAGCGCCGAAGCCCTGCGCGACAGCCTGCAGCAACTCGGTGCCCTGGCCGCCGACGATCTCCTAGCCCTGGAAGTGATCTGGCAGCCGGAGGGAGCCGGAGAAGTGCTCAGCAGCGAGGAGCTGATCACCGCCTATCCCGATCTCCAGCATCTCTGAATTCACGGCCCCTGACCTGGACCCGCAGCATTCGGGAGCCTGATCGCAAAGAGCGTCGGCAGCCGCAAGAACCGCCCGTCCCCTGCCCTCGGTCCACCGCACCGTGTGGCTGGAGGCAAAAGAGTCCTATGGGCAGAGCCGACTTCCCCATGGAGGACGGCTCTTGCTGCAGAGCGCCTTGGACTTCGCCAAGGATTCGCGGCAATCGCTGCGGCGACCCCATGGATCCATCAAAGTCGTCGTCGCTGACTGCGACGCCTGCCCCCTGCTGATACCGGCTCCCGGAGCCGCCGCGATGGTCAGCCGGGGACTGCCCCATGGGCCGAGCTGGTCGTCGCTCCCTGAGGACCCAGGATCCTCAGGGCGGCCATAGCAGCGCCGTAGCCGTTGTCGATGTTGACCACGGTGAGTCCCGGGGCACAGCTGGCAAGCATGCCGTGCAGGGCCGCATGACCGCCGGCGCTGACCCCATAGCCCACCGACACGGGCACGGCAATCACCGGCTGGGGCAACAGGCCCGCCAGCACCGTGGGCAGGGCTCCCTCCATGCCGGCGCAGGCAATCAGCACCCGGGCCTTGCGCAGCGGCTCCAGCTGGCCGAGCAGGCGGTGCAGGCCCGCCACACCCACATCCAGCAGCAGATCACAGGCCACGCCATGGCACTGCAGGGCCAGCTGGGCCTCCGCCGCCACCGCCAGATCGCTGCTGCCGCCCGCCAGCACGGTCACCCGGCCAAGCCCGGGATCCGGTTGGGGCAAGACCCCCGCTGTGAGGCAGGAGGCTTCCGGATGGTGGCGCAGTCCAGGGGTCTCGCAGGTCTGCAGCTCAAGACCCAGCAGCTCAGCCACAGCCCTGACCTTGGCTCCATCCACCCGGGTCACCAGGGCCAGCTCGCCCGCCCGGCCCAGCTGCTCAATGATCGCCGCGATCTGTCGAGGGTTCTTGTGCTCTCCCCAGATGGCCTCGACCATGCCCAGCCGGCGCCGGCGATCAAGGTCGAGCCTGGCGCCGGGATCCATCAGCTTTCGCTCGCCCCTGCTTCCGGCAGCTCCGGCGCCGGGATCACCACCGACTCCCCGGCACCGGCCCGGGGCGGCGGAGGTAACTCACCCTCGTAGACCAGGGGAAAGGGATTGGCGCCCGGGCCCACCTGCTCCTCCGAGGAGGGTGTCACCCCGAGGCGCACCAGGGCCGCCTGGGCGAGCCGTTCGAAGCGCTCCTGCACGGCTTCGATCTCCGGACGGGAGATCGCGAGCCACTGCTCGCGGCTGGCCCAGTGGATCAGCAGCTGACCCTCCTCCCTCTCGCTGTCCCAGCGCAGATCGCGGCCCAGGAAGCCAGGCTGACGCTGCAGCCAGGGTTCCCAGCTGCCCTGTTCGGCCTCCAGCCAGGCGGCCCGGGCCGCCGCCGGCACGCTCACCCGCAGATGCTCGACCACCGCCACCTCGACCCGGCCATCGGCGCCGGCAACGCCGCTGAGGCTGCCGTCGATGGCGGGGATGCCGGCAAAGTCGAGGGAGGCCGGCTGGCCGTTCAGCTGCATCGGCCGGAGGCAACAGGCAGTCCAGCGTAGACAGGGCCGCACGGCCCCGGCCGGGGCGGGTTCAGTCCCTGACCGGGGGACGTCGGCCGGGCAGGCCGCGTCACACCCAAAGGCGGAGCGGATCTCAGGGCTGCTGCAGCAGGGCCACCGCATGGCAGGCGATGCCCTCCTCGCGGCCGGTGGGGCCCAGCCCTTCATTGGTGGTGGCCTTGACGCCCACCTGCCAGGGCTCCAGACCCATGCGGCCGGCGATGGCGGCGCGCATGGTCTCGATGTGGGGCCTGAGCTTGGGCCGCTCCGCCACCACCACCGTGTCCACGTTGATGACCAGCCAACCCTGCCGGCTGATCAGCTCCATCACAAGCTCGAGCAGCATCAGGCTGTCGGCCCCCTTCCAGCGGGGGTCGTCCGGGGGGAAATGGCGGCCGATGTCGCCGAGGCTCAGGGCCCCCAGCAGGGCATCCATCACGGCGTGGACCAGCACATCGGCATCGCTGTGGCCATCCAGACCGAGACCGTCGGGGTGCTCCAGCCGCTGACCTCCCAGGATCAGCGGCCGCCCCGGCACCAGGCGATGGATGTCGTAGCCGTTGCCGATCCGCAGCTGCATGGGAAATCCTGGCTGTGCCCCATTCTCCCTGGGACCAGGAGCGCCAGCACCGGGACAGGGTCAGCAGTCCTCGGCGGCGCAGGGTGCGATCCACCTTGGCCCGATGGCAGGCGCTGAGACGGGAATCAGGCCTGCGGTTCGGCCTGTTGCCGCCGCCAGCGGGCGAACAGATCGGGCCGGCGTTCGGCCGTGCGCTCGCGTTGTTGCTGCAGCCGCCAGCGGACAATGGCGCCATGGTCACCGCTGCGCAGCACCGCTGGCACCTCCAGGCCCCGGAAGCTGGCCGGGCGGGTGTAGTGAGGATGCTCCAGCAGCAGGGCGCTGTGGCTCTCCTCCTCCAGGCAGACCTGGCTGCCCACGGTGCCGGGCCTCAGCCGCACGACCCCATTGATGATCAGCGCCGCCGGCAGCTCGCCGCCGGTGAGCACAAAATCGCCGATCGACACCTCCTCGTCCGCCAGGGCGCGGATGCGCTCATCGAAGCCCTCGTAGTGGCCGCAGAGGAACACCAGCTGGTCACAGTCGGTGGCCCAGCGACGCAGATCGGCCTGCTGCAGGGGCTGGCCCTGGGGACTCATCAGCAGCACCCGCCGCCGCGGCAGCACCGGGATGGCCTCCACCGCGGCATAGACCGGCTCCGGCTTGAGCACCATGCCGGCGCCGCCGCCATAGGGCTCGTCATCGACCTTGCGGTAGCGATCGCTGGCGTGATCGCGGGGATTATGCAGGTGCAGCTCGGCGATGCCGGCGGCAAAGGCGCGGCCGATCACCCCCAGGCCCAGCAGCGGCGCGAACGCCTCCGGCACCAGGCTCACCACATCGAGGCGCAGGGCGCTCATGGGCTGGATGAGACCTTGTTGGCGGATGGAGCGGTGGCGGACTGTGTACTAGCGGACTGGGCCACAGCGGACGGGGCGCTGGGAGTGGGGCGGCTGACACGGCGAATCTCGGAGCTGAAGCTGGCCCTGCCTGGGCTGCCGTCTGGCCGATGTTCGACGCTGCTGCGCAGGCGCAGATTGGGCTTGGTGAACCAGATGCGCTCGTGCACGCTGGCGTTGGGGCCCTCGACCGTGAGCTCGAGGCTGCCGTCGGGCCAGAGCTGCCAGCGGCCCTGCTGATCGCCGCTGCGGAAGCCGCCATCGGCATCAAAGCTCAGCTGCCGGGGTGCGCCCCCATCCTTGTGGCCGAACCGCAGGCCGCCGGGACCGCCGTTGCCATCCGCTTCCAGAAAGGCCACCACCAGCTCGCCGCGCTCGCTGGTATGCCAGCCGTCGCCCTGTTCATCGGTGGCGCTGACGTCAGTGTGCTGATCGCTGGCGCTGATGGGGCCGAGGTCGAACTGGCTGCGCAGGCTCATCCATTCACCGGCACAGTGCCGCAGGAACTGCGGCAAGTCGGCGGGGGGAAAGGGGGGCTGATCGCCGCTGAAGTCGTTCATGGTCTGATTCTCTCAGCTACCGATCCAGCGCAACGCAGGCCCGTCAACCTCCAGGCTGCCAGGAGGGCGGTGTGCAGTTCCCGCTCAGCAGGGTCAGTCAGCGCGGGCGCGCCCGGGCCACGCCCAACCGCTGCAAGGAGCCGCGACGGATCGAGGACAACGCCCCATGGCCGGGCCGCCGTGGGGCTGCAATCCGGATGCGGGTTCACCGGCATGACAGCCAAGCCCACTGGGCTACCGGCGTTCGCTGTCGCGCTTCCCTCAATCACCCCGATAGCCCAGTTCCGCCAGACGCCCTGGATGGCTGCGCCAGCCGGGCACCACCTTGACGAACAACTCCAGGTAAACGGGCCCGTCGAACACCTTCTGCATCTGCAGCCGGGCGCCCCTGCCGATCTCTCGCAACATCTGTCCCCCCTTGCCGATCAGGATGCCCTTCTGGCTGGAGCGCTCCACCAGCACGGTGGCCAGGACAGCCGTGCGCGGACCGTCATCGACGATGCGATCAATCTGCACCGCCACCGAGTGGGGCACCTCCTCGCGGGTCTGGTGCAGCACCTGCTCCCGGATCAGCTCGGCCAGCAGCAACTGCTCGGGCTGATCACTGATGGCGTCGGCCGGATACAAATGGGGGCCCGGAGGCAGATCGGCCACAAGGGCAGCGACCAGATCGGAGCAACCGGCACCGGTGAGGGCGCTGAGGGAATGCAGGGGCCAGGGCAAAGATGGAACCTGGGAGGGGGTCCTGGGCTCTGCCGCTGGCCGACCGGAGGACTCTGGCCAGGGCTCGCGGCTGGGCTCCAGACTGACTTCAGCCTGCGCTGGCGGCATGGGCTCAGGTTGCGAATCCGCCCGAGCATCAGCTGCACGATCTCCTTCTCCGGCGGCGGTTGAAGCCCCCGCCAACCCCTGAGGATCGACATCGACGCCATTGGGCTCCACGCCGACAAGCCCTACGGCAGCAGCGACGGCAGAGCCCTGGCCTGCAACCCGTCCAGCCTCTAGAGAGGCGTCCCGGGAATCGTCGCGACCGCCGCCGGGTGCAGGGATTCGGTTGCCGGATCTGGTGTCGAGACCGGAAGGGGCGGGGTCGTGTCCCTGGCTCCGGACCGACCTCTGGGGCCACCCCTCCGAGACGCCCGCAGGCCTGCTCACCAGCAGCTCCCGGTAACTGGCGGCCAGCTCCTCGGCCCGCTGCGGATCGACCTGGTCGCACTTGTTGAGGGCGATGTGCACCGGCACGCGGCACTGGCGGAGCAACTCGACGATGAAGGCATCGCCCCGGCCGGCGAGCTGACTGCCATCCACCAGCAGCAGCACCACATCGACTTCGCCGATGGCGCTCCGGGCGCTCTGCACCAGGCGCTGGCCCAGCAGGTGGTGGGGCTTGTGGATGCCCGGGGTGTCCAGCAGCACCAGCTGGGCCTCAGGGGTGGTGAGGATGGCCCGCAGCCGGTTGCGAGTGGTCTGGGCCACCGGCGAGGTGATCGCGACCTTCTCTCCGACCAACTGGTTGAGCAGGGTGGACTTGCCAACATTGGGCCGACCGATCAAGGCGACAAAGCCGGAGCGATAGCCGGGCGGCGTGTCGAAGCCGATGGAACCGGCAGGGGAAGGGGCTGTCATCGCTCAAGCCTGGCAGCTGACCGGCATGACGGGCTGGGGAGGTCAGCCGGCGCCCTGCCGCTCTGGACCGCCGCGGGGTGGCTGAATGTCCATAACCTCCGAGAACGCGACTGTTCTGTCAATGTCAGCTCTGTCGATGTCAGCTCAGACCATGTCCGCCGCCGAGCCCCTGAAACCCAGCTTCCCCCAGGCGATCGAGATCAGCGGCCAGTGGCTGACGCTCTGGGAGGCCGGCGAGCTGAGCGAGGAGGTGCTGGCCGACCGGGTGGCGGAACTGGTGGCCAGTCGTGATGGCGGACGCGGTTTTTTTGTCGTGGCCCTGGCCGGGGATTCCCCCCTGATGGATCGCCTGCCCGAGCCGGTGGCGCTGCAGTTACGACTCGCTGGAGAGCCGGTGGTGGATCTAACCGTGCGCAATCTGGCGATGAGCACGGCGATGGCGCAGCACCATCGCCGCAGGGGTGATGCAAGCCAGCAGGCCGGATCGGAACGGGTGCAGCATCGCTCCACCGAGCTGCTGCGGCTGCTGGAGCCGGAGGCGGTCAAGCGCAGGCTGGAAACGCTGATGGCGGCAGCCCGCGACGAAAAAGGCGAAGACGTGGCCTTCCTGGAGCGATGGGAGTACGACGCCGAACAGCGGGCGGCGATCTGTGAAGCCATCCACGCCGTAGCTGAATGACCCTGGCGGGGGCGCCTTTCCTGGCCGATCCTTAAGACCTGAACTAAAACACCAGAGGCAGCTCTGGGGTGGTAGAGCCAAGGGCCGGTCAGCAGCTTGGAACGATCCAACCCCTGGAGATGAGCACCATCAGGGGGCCACCGCCGCTGCAGGCGAAGGTTCGCTCGGCGCTTGCGCGGCGACCTTCTGTGCAGCCACTGGCTCAGGATCAACCATCGGCGCAGCCGCAACTGGCGCTGCCAGAGGGGCCGCAGACACCGGTGCCTCGGCGGCCGCAGCAGCAGCTGGGAGCGGGGCCGCCCTCACGGCCGCAGGGGCGGGGGAGAGCCTCGCTGCTGCAGGAGCCGCACCTTGTTCTGGGGACCGGGCCGCCGGTGTGTTGTCCGGAGTGAGCATCGGAGCTGGCTCAAGCGGATGGAGATGGATCACCGCTGGCACGACCGATCCAACGGCCGGCCGCTGCTGATGGCGGGACCAGCTGTCGATCTCCTTGATCACGGCCGGGTTGTCCGGAATCTGAAGAATGTCGACGCTGCCGTCGCTCTGGATCGCCAGGGGCACTTCGGTGCTGCGGTTGACGCTGGGCGAGGGGACATGGATCACGCGGGCTGTAGCGATGCGCTGAGGCCTCCCGGGCAGCTGAAGAATCGCCTGGCGCATGGGATCCCGCCAGAGAGTCGGCAGGGGGGTCATCGGATCGGCACTACTGACGGAGAGGGCTCGCTCCACCATCGCCAGGGGCGACATCGTTCCCTCCTGCAGATCGTTCAGATCAAGACGGCCGCCAAGCAGCTGGGCGCGCGTGAAATGCCTGCTGAGCCAGGTTGGGGCGACACCGGGAGCAGCTGGGGCGGATCTTGCAGCCGCAGACTGGGCGTCGGCGCGAGCCGGGCCTGGATTCTGGGGTTGCAACTCCTCAATCGATCGACTGAGGGGGCGATCCAACAGGGAAGAGGTCCTGGATCCGGCGGTACTAAGCAGGACGCCCGTGGAGCTATTCGCGTTCGTGATCGGGCCATCGACCTCCCCAGTGGCACCAATGAGCTTGTCCAGGCTCAGAGCCGGACCCCGGTCAATCTTCCGACCCAGCTGAGGACTGCCGCTCGGCGGCGTGAGCTGGCGCAGCTGAGCCACCCAGCGATCGTGGATATCGATGGCCAGCAAGGGCAACCAGAAGGCCTGACTAAGCAGGGCCCAGGCGACCGCCCTGGCGGGATTAATGCCGCGACCTCGAGGGATCATGGGACTCGGACTAAAGAGCTGATTAAATCTAATGGATCAATCCAGGAGCATTCGAAGCCTGAACACAAGGCCTCACCTCCCACGGGGACAGAATCAGATGAGCTGGACGGAAGTACTACCTGGCCGGACCCGAAAGACCACCAAGGCGGAGGATCAAACCTGAATAAAAAAACAAAAAACACTTAAAATACATTAATTATTATTGTTATTATAATTTCTAAAATACAAAAAAGTATTGCCAATCGAAGTGAGTGGCGCAATCAGCTCGTTAACGAGATCAACAGTTTTGCCATAATAACTACGTCTAACAATAATAATATCGCGATCCCTAAGAGGGGGATTAAAACCTTTTGAAATGTCCTTGCCGGGCTGAGAACTAAAGAATTCACTAGTGGTTGTGCCATTGCGATTGAGTCGCACCAATTCGATCTCACTTTTCTTGGCACGCCAAGGCACGGGACCGCCAGCACGCAGCAAGGCCTCCTGCAGCGGCGTGTTGGCTGGTACAGCTAGGCTTCCAGGTTGCTTGACTTCGCCCACCACCGTCACATTGATGGTGGCTGGAGAGAGGTTGGAGAGACCAATCTGGATCACCTCATTGGGCACAGGCTGCTCCGAGCGGGTAACGATGATCGTGTCGCCATCAAACAGAATCGGGTTCTGCCTCTGGTTGCCAACCTGCAGCAACTGAGCCAGATCAAGTACGGTCTGCTTTTCAACACCAACAGAACCAGCAGGTCGGCGAAGAACGATTTTGCGGATATCGGCATTAAGCGTGATTCCGCCCGCCGTCTGGATGGCGGAGACCGGCGTGGAGAATGAGGTGAGCGGGTAGAGACCAGGCCGAGCCACCTCGCCAAGCACGCTCACTTGAACCGGCCGGGGCCGGGTGAGGCTTAGGAACAGCTGGGGCCGTACCAGCTGTTTACTGTAAAGCGAAGTAAGCCAACGGCTGGCCTGCCCAAGGGTGAGACCTGTGAGCTGCACCGATCCGAGTAAGGCGAGGGTGCTGGTGCCGTCGGGAAGGATTTCCACGGGGCCTCCAACCTCCTTCGCGGCAGGATCGAGGAAGTTCAGCAGCAGCTGGTCGCCGGGTCCGAGAACATACAGATCGCTATAGACACTGGGCAGTGCAAGGCTGTCGCCCATTCCAGTTCCAGCCGGAACTTGACCCGTCGGAGCCGGAACTGACGGATTCGCCTGGGAGATGGTGTAGCCGACCGAGGCGGGGCGAGGAACCCGGGAGACAGAGGCCTGCGTCGGTAGCAGCGGCGAAGACGCAAGCAAGCCACCGAGGGCGATCGCTGCCGGGGCATTGAACCTGGGGCAGGCAAGCCGAGGAAGAGCCAGGGACGAGCCAGAAGCTGCAAGGGAACGCATATGACGGAATACCTCCACGGGCAACAGAATCGAGACAAGCGGTGACCCACCATACCCAGGTCAGCCAACTATTCAGACAAAGACGGATCAGCGCAAGGATCGACCCCTTGGAAGAGGTGGTCGGAGAATCTGCCCTAGAGTCAGAGGAGTTTTTTCAAGACACAGGGATGCCCCCTTCGGACGCCATCACGAATCCAGCGTCCACGTCGGCTGCGTCAGGGGCCCTGGCGGGTCAGCAAGCCGACCGGTTCACGCCGGAGGGCGCCATGCAGAAGCGCGCCAACGTGTTGGATGCCCAGTCGCTGGAGTCGCCGTTGGCAGGTAGCCAGGAAAGCAACGACAGCGGACTGGGGGGGCTGATCCGCACCGTCAAACGGCGTCAAGGTCTATTCCTGTTCACCTTTGCGGTGGTCACCGGCGCTTTGGCGACCAATACGCTGCGCCAACGCATCTTTTCGCCAGTTTACCAAGGCGGATTTCAGATGCAGATTAGCAATCCCTTCGAAACCAGGAGTGGCGCAGCGACCAGCCTGGGGGGGGGCGGCACGGTTGAGCAGATCGCTCGCAGTAACTACACCAGCGATGCCCCCAGTCTGGGGGTGCTGCTCCGAAGCCCCCTGCTGATCGGCCCTCTGGCACAAAAGGAAGGCGTCAGCATGGTCGAGCTGATCAACAATCTTTCAATTACACCAGCTTCCGAGACAGTCCAGAGCATTCTCAATGTCTCTCTACGCTGGCCCGATCCAGTCAAAGGCCGTCAGATTCTAACCCAACTGTCGCAGATTTACACTCGTTTCTCCCTGACCGAACGACAAGCAGCTCTAGATTCCGGAGTGAAGTTTCTGGACCGCCAGGCTCCCGAAATAATGCAGCGGGTAGATCGGCTGCAAAGTGAAATGATGCGTTTCCGTGAGCGCAACAACAATCTTGACCCCAACGAAAGCGCCAAATCCATTCTGTTGACACGCGAAGAGTTGGTTCAACAGCTACGAAAACTGCAGGCGGAACAAGTTCAGCTCAATAGTCAGCTCGCATCAATCAGCTCCGGAAAGTTACAATGGTCCCCTAGCGGCGCTCCATCAGCTGTAGAGCAAATGGGACGCACCGATATTGTTACCCCGGGTCGAGGAGCAGGGGCTGAAGCAGCAGCTGGAGCCACGACGCCGCTTGAACAGCTCAATAAATTCGAAACTGATTTGGCTAATGCCCGCGCCACCTATCGGGAAGATTCACCAATCGTACAATCGATTCTGGCGCGACGCAATTCATTGGTTCCGGTTGTCAAACGCCAAGCTGGCGACTTAGTTCGAGCAGAACTTCTAGCCAATGTCGCTAAGCAGGATGAAATTAATCGTCAGATCTTATTGCTCAACCAAAATTTCCGCAATAATCCGACCAAGATGAAGGAGTTCAGTGATTTACAGCAGCGACTGTCGATCGCCCTCGAACACTATTCTTCCTACATTCAGGCCCGCGAGAACTTCCGTCTTGAACTGGCCCGATCCACTACCCCCTGGCAAGTGATCAGCCCGGCAGAATTCGCCGATCTGCCGGTAGAGCCCAATATTCAGAAAAATCTGATACAGGCCGTTCTCTTAGGTCTTTTGGCCGGGCTCGGTGCTGCAGTTCTACGGGAGCGAACCGATAACGTCTTCCACACACCAATGGACGCTGAACGGGAACTGCAACTGCCCGTGCTAGGTCTAATTCCGTACCTGCCCTTGGAGCCAGGCACTGAAATTTCTAACAGTATTGCAAAAATGTCTCCTAGTGAACGCTTTGCGATCAAGGAGTCATTGCGGAGTCTGTTCACCACCTTCCGATTGCTGCGCGCCGATCGCAACATTCGCATGGTGGGTGTTACCTCCTCCACCCAAGGGGAAGGCAAATCCACCGCTGTCACAATCTTTGCTCGCACTCTTGCCGACCTGGGCCTGAAAGTTCTGATTGTCGATTCGGACATGAGATTGCCAATGCAGGCTCGCTATCTCGGCATCGAGCAAGGCGAAGGGCTCTCCACTCTGCTTTCCGATTCCAAACTCAAAACTGTCGATCTAATTCAATCCATTTCCGATAACTTCGATCTTCTACCATCCGGCCCTAAGCCGCCCGATCCAGCCAAGCTGCTGAACTCCATCCGCTGTCAGGAAGTGGTAGATGAGGTGCGAGCCTTGCCCGGGTACGACATTGTGCTCTGGGACGCGCCTCCCTGCCTAATGCTCTCCGATCCGATCCTGCTGGGTGAAAAATTGGACGGTATTTTATTTCTGGTTGGTCTTGGCAGAGTAAGCAGGGAGCTTGCTCCCCAAGCCTGCCGGCGCATTAAGGCCACTGGGGTGGATGTGCTGGGGCTGATCTGCAATCAGGTAACCTTCCCAACCCGCCTCAATGATTACGGCTATGAATATGGTTATTATTATCATTATGCATATGCAGGGACCTATGGTAAATCCAGCAAAGGGTATGGCACCTACGGCAAAAGCTTGAGAGGAAAAGTGAAGGGCTACGGCAGATCAGACACTACCAATAGCTATATCAAATCTGGACTAGCCGCTCAAAAAACAAAAGATGATTCAGTCGTAGTTTTTGGCGACACCAGTGGCCCTAAGGTCGAATCCATAAGCTCTACAACCCACAAAGCAGGCCGTCAATCTGATGGGATTGACGTCGTTCAGGATCGAAAAGAACTCAAACATTCTGTCGCTCCTCTCCAGTGGTTTATCCAGCGTTTGCGCAGACCCTTCGACCGCAAACCAAGGAACTGAATCAGGACATTTTCAGATTCAAAACCTGCTCCAACAGCTCCAAATGGCCGTAGATTGGCAAAGCAGAAGGATGGCAGCGGCGCACCCAATCCAGCGCCGCATACACGTCAATTCTGCGACGACGAGCAGTTAAGCCAACGGCTAAAAGTGGCGATCGTTCAATACCTGCGAGGCAATGCAGATAGATCGGGGCGCCTTCATCCAGCAGCTGATCCGCAGTTGAGAGGGCTTCAACCAACCTTTCAAGCCTGAGCTCTTCCTGATTCCGATGATCGGGCAGTGAGACAATAGCGCTCTGCCAGCCATGGGGATACGGCAGGGATTGCTCTTCCTCGGGATAACAACAACTGAAGCGCCCGCGCAGACCTGCCTCCTCCAGTTGCTGCCAATGGAGTTTGCTGACAGGCCGAGGACCAATTGCCAACTGGTTGGTGAGAATCCAGCTGTAGGACAGTGGCCGCGGCGTCATCGCTGGAGACTTACTCCAGAGTGCTCTACGAAAAAGTCGTCGCGAAAACAACATCGAAGCGACTGGATTGTCCGGTGTTAGGTGAACTTTGGCGATGTTTGAGGGAGAGGAGAGGCATAACTCTTCTCCCCGAGGGGAAGGTGCCGTGATAGAAGATCAGCATAAGCCTCCAGCACGATGTCCGGCGTTGCTGTGGCCAAAAGATGCTGACGTGCTGCCTGGCCCAGTTGCTGGCAACGGACAGGATCCTCAGCTAGTTGACGGATAAACAGCGCAAGCTCCTTGGCTTGGCCCGTACCGAAGGCGGCGCCGAAGCGTCCCCTCTCGAGCTCATCGCGCAGATAGGAGTGAGGAGAACAGATGAGTGCAACAGCTGAACCGGCCGCCAGATGGCCGTAGAGCTTGCTTGGGGCAACCTGCCCTTCAGCACTGGCCAGTAAGCTGACGACCGCCAGGTCGGCGGCTGCCAGAAGTGTGGGCAAAGCGTTGGCATCCTGATAAGGAAGAAACATGACATTACCAAGACTTTCCTGGTTCACTCTCGAAACAAGTTGATCATGCTGTGCTCCGGAACCCACGATTAACACGCGGATGCGCTGCTCATCTTGCAATAGAGAAGCGGCATCGAGAAGAGTTGTTAGATCGTGGCAACGGCCCTGATTACCAGAATAAAGCACAATGAAAATGTTCTGCAGACTGTGACGCTGCACAAACCAGTTTTCAGCTTTGGGCAGCGGCTGGATCCATTGGGGGTCGGCCCAGCTGGGAAGGACACTGATCGGCGTGGCGATCTCCGGATAATGAGAACGCAAATGCTCGGCCATGGAGGAGCTGAGAACAATTACCTCTTCGGCCGAATCCAATGCCCTCTCCTGGAGCAAAAACCATAGGCGCACAAGAGGATGGCTGCGGGAGACGACACCGAGCGAAACAGCAATGTCCGGGTAAATGTCGTAGAGGAGCAGAACGTAGGGGGCACGGGTGAGCAGGCGGGTGAACCAGCCGATCACGGGCAGGTAAGCGGGTTCTGTGCTGAACAGCAGCAGATCGCCTCGGCGTGCCTGTCGTAACAAGCGCAAAAAAGTGCGCAGGGAAAAGAGAAGGCTGTTGACGACGCGCCCCCGGATCCGTTGGGGCCAGAAACGGGAGAGGGATGTACGGCGAATACAGCGATTGGGGTGAAACTCAATCCGATCAGCCCTATCGGAGTGAAAGGCATAGCCGGGTTGGCCGCTCAGCACAAGATTCTGAATACCACGGGCTGCAAGACCTCGCGAAATCTGATCGATGAACTGACCTGTGGCCGCAAAATCTGGAGGAAAGAATTGGGAGACAATGGTGACACGAGCCAGTTGGGAGCGTGTGTTACGCCAACGCCACCGGTCTCTCATTGCCTGACGCATCAGCTTGAAATCCATGCCTTAGCGGAGTAGGGACTTGAGGCGACCTGAATGGGCTCAGAAGAGGTGAAGGATCTCATCAAATTCTCGCTCCATTGAACCTGAACCCAAACCAGTTCTCTGAGGTGACGGCTGTATCTGCACCAAGGTTACCAAGAGACAGGCACTGACGGATTTAGGATGAAATCCAAGCCAGCCTTTCACCAGGAGAGGGACATTGGCAATCGCGTGGGGTCTTAGAGCACTAAGGGCAGCAGTCGTGACGGCATGCCTACCGCCGATGATGCAGGTCTGCAGTGCAGAACGATCCTGCAACTGCCCAACCGCGATCTGATCTCCGACCAAGCGGCGTTGCTGCAGTCTGAGGTGGGGCAACGCACTGGTCAATGCCGCCACCTGGAGGTTTGAGGAGTGCCGACTCTCCAGATTGGCGAGTCGCAGTTCCTTCCCCTGGGGCAGCTGCCGCCGCAACGTTGGACTAACACTACCTAGCTCTGTGGTGCTGCCCGGAAAGGAAGGCAGCGAAGTGCCTGGTAAAGGAATCTGAGACGGAGTGGGAGGATTGGGGCGTTTGGGCCAGAGATGAAGCTGAAACAATGCCAGGGCAGTCAGTGCTACCAGCACTCCCAGCCACCGCTGCAGACCTGCCGAGCCAGGGGTGGAAGCTGTCATGACGTTGGCGAGGGAGGGGGGCCAATCTCCCGCTCGATCACCCAGAGATAGAGGGCGCCAAAGAGAAACACATTGATACCTGAGAAGATCAAAGAGCCCATCTCCTCATGGAAAAAATGGAACCACCAACCACCACCTTTGACCATGGGTCCCTCGACCGAAACGATCAGAGCCAGCAGGGCAATTCGAAGGGTGTTGATGGTCACAGCTGATCCAATGGCGGCAAACAACATAAACCAGCGGTGACCAGCACGGCGCAGCGGAAAAGCCAGAAAAAAGATCAGAGCGATCGCCAAGACTTGGCTGACCTGATCGATGCCACTGCAGGCCCCCGCTACGGTGACTCCACCTGTGGGAGTCTGCACCAGTCGACCGCTACTGATCACGTCAAGACCAAGCATGGACAGCCAGCTGGCCGCCAGAGTGGCAGTTAGCGGACTGACCCAGTTCTCCAGCCAGCGTGTGACGGGTCCGACGCTGTTAATCATGGGATAGATCGGCAGAAACGCCAGGATCAGCAACTGTTGGCTGAACTGACCGAGGCGCCGGATCGGCACACAGAGCAGGGCCAGTGCGAAGCCTTGTACCGGCGCCAGGATATAAACAACGGAATCCAGAGTGAGGATCTGGGACGATCTCCAGAAGCTCCACAGGAGTAGTAAGCTACCGAGCATCAGGCTGTAGGGGCTGGGGCTGGGTCGCAGCGTTTCCAACCGATCCTCCATGCAGGTGAGAGCTCCCCACCAAAGCAGTACTACAAACAGCAGTAACTTAGGCGATTCCTGGGTGGCGAACAACAGCCAGAGGTTTTGCCATACCACCAGTGAAGCCAGCAACAACCAGAGATTGCGGGGTGTTGGAGGCGGTATCGAAGGCAGCCTGGGGAGCTTGTTCATGAAAGCAATGGATAGTGTGGAAGCGACCAAGACTAGATATCTTATTCGGAGCCAGGCCTCATCAGCTCAGTGTTGATGGCGCTGTCGGATCAGCACAGCTGGATTTCCTCTCAGGATCGCTCCGGGCGGAACGTTGCCGCTGACCACAGAGGCCAAGGCGATCACGGCACCAACACCGATAGTGGTGCCTGGAGCAATGACACTGCTGGCCGCAATCCAGACCTCGGAGCCGACACTGATCGGAGCGAGCAGGAGATCAAATCCCGGAGAGCGAAGATCATGGTTACCGGTGCATAGATAGGCACCCTGGGAGATACAGACATGATCGCCGAGGTTGACCGAGGCAAGATTATCAATCCAGACCGCTTCACCGAGCCAGCAATGATCTCCGACCCCAAGACGCCACGGGAACTTGACACGAAGTCCAGGTTTAATTCGGCAACCCTTGCCGATGCGAGCTCGGAACAACCTCAGCATCAGGACCCGCCAAGCGGAGCCGGGTAACCAGCGGGCAGCCAGCAAAGGAGAACCGGCACAAAACCAAAGAATCTGGACCCAATAGGATGCACCGGGGCTCCAGGAGTCAAGGGGACGGTAAGTGGCAAGATTCTGATAATTCAAGGGATGAATATCTGAAATTTACTCTCTCCAAAAAAATGGAGCAAAACTTACTGCTACATCAAATGGATAGTACCACTATCCAAGCGATCTGCCAACAGGAAGCAGGCCAACGGCTATCCTTCGAGCACGAATCAATAATACACGCAATGAAGCCATTCTAGCCAGATAAATTAATGCTGAGACTCTGTACATGAGCCTTGAAAAAACCGAGTCCATAGGAAGCAAGACTGGCAAATCATCGCGAAGACAAACATCGACAAACTCGGCAAGGCGATTTGGGATTTGCTGCTTCTCAGCCGACCACCAAGAAAAGATTTTTTCCCTGAGATAGAGAACCTCATCAGGGCCTAGATTTTCGACAAAACGTCGGGCCTGAATCCAGTTACAAAACCTGGGAAATGGACAATCTAAAAACAAAGAGGAAAAATAATCAAAAGACCAAGATCTTTCGGCAATTGGAATGACGCCAGCATCGAGCGACTCATAGAGTCTGTAAGTATCAGGAGTTGCATTGCCATTTGGACACAAAGCAAAACACGAAACGGACAAACTCTTGCCATACTCAGACTCGTCCATAACATGCACTGTGGAATCCTTGACAGCCACTCCAGGAT
>JBAPUA010000020.1:0-13521 GCA_049282435.1 Cyanobium sp.
GAGCTGGTGGGAGGAACGGCGGCGAGCATCCCACCAGCTTCACCCGGGCCGGCTTGTGTGCAACGCCGGCTGCGTGCAAAGTTCAGATCATTCCGCTCTCCAGCTCTCCCTGTTGCCCGATCCGGCCATGAGCGACATTCCAGCCACCCCCTTCGCCGAAGCGGGCGATCTGGTGCTGCGGCCCGCCGCCGAGCGCTTCCACAGCCGGCAGGGCTGGCTCGACAGCTGGCACAGCTTCAGTTTTGGCGAGCACTGGGATCCCGCCTGGATGGGCTTCGGGCCGCTGCGGGTGATCAATGACGACCGCATCGCCGCCGGCCGGGGCTTCGGCATGCACCCCCACCGCGACATGGAGATCATCACGGTGATGGTGGAGGGATCCCTCGATCACCAGGATTCGATCGGCCATCGCAGCAGCCTGCGGGCCGGAGAGGTGCAGCGCATGAGCGCCGGCACCGGCATCGTGCACAGCGAGATCAATGGCACGACCGAGAGCTGCCGGCTGCTGCAGATCTGGATCGAGCCCAGCGTCCAGGGTCTCCCCCCCAGCTACGACCAGCGGCCCTTTCCGCTCAATCCCGGCTGGACCCTGCTGCTCGATCCCGAAGCCAGCGGCGGCGCCATGGCGATCCAGCGGCCGGTGCGGCTGCGGCGCGGTCGCTTCCAGGCCGGCCATGGCGCCGAGCTGCCCCTGGAGCCCGGAGCCCGGGGCTGGTTGCAGCTGATCAGCGGTGAACTGGAGCTCCGCGTTCAGCGGCCCTCAGGGATCAGCGCCGGCCGGTTGCGGCAGGGTGACGGTCTGGGCCTGGACGCGGGCCTGAAGGCCAGCCTCACCGCCCTGCCGGCCGGCGCTGACCTGCTCTGGTTCGAGCTGCGCTGAGGCCCGCTGCGGCTCAGGTCTGGGGCCACGGCGGGCGAGCCGCTCCAAAGTGGCATTCGCCCGAGCTCAGAACCCTTGCAGCGCCCGAACTGGTTTGTGGCTCTGGTGGTGCCCCAGCAGGCGGGCCTGACCCGGTTCCTGGTCGATCTCCCCGCCAGCGTGCGTGCCTTTGACGCCGCGGATCTGCACCTCACCGTGGCCTTCCTTGGCCCCTGCGATCAGGAGCGGGCCCTGCTGGCCTGGCGGGCGATCGCACCGCTGCGCCATCCGGCCCTCACGGTCGTCACCGCTGGCTGGCGGCTGCTGGGTCCGCCGGCGAATCCCTCGGCCTATGCCCTCACCCTCGAGCCGGATCCCCAGCAGCCCCAGCCAGGCCCTGGCTCCAGACTCAGCGCCGAACTGATCGAGCAGTGGCGCCAGCCGGCGCTGGCCGCCGCCGGACTGCCGCCGGAGCGCCGGGCGGCCCTGCCCCACATCACCCTGGCCCGACCAGGGCTGCGGGGGGTCGGGCAGGACCGGGCCGCCCTGGAGGCGTGGCTGCTGAACGCGCCTCCCCCCCGCCAGAGCCTGGTCCTGCGGGAGATCGCGCTCTACACCTGGGCCGATGTTCGGCAGCGGCAGCTGTTTCGGATCCAGGCCCAGCGCCCACTGCTGGGGTGAGCGGCGGGGGTGAGCGGCGAGGAACTCCGGGCCAGACGGGTGCGGACGCTCGGGCAGCACTGGCGTGATCAGCAGCGCTGATGAGCGAGAAAGGGAATACCGAACAGAGCCCCAGCCCGCAGAGGCAAGGAGGCCCGTAAGCTTTTCTTTAGTTTCATCGCTCGGAGTTCCCATGGCTGATTCCTCTTCCCGTTTTGGTTTCGTCGGCTTCGCTGAAACCTGGAACGGCCGCCTGGCCATGCTCGGTTTCGTGATCGGTCTGGCCACCGAAGTTCTCACCGGCCAGGGCATTCTCGGCCAGCTCGGTCTGGGCTGATCCAGTCCAGGCCTCTCTCGACGACGGAGTGGGTCAACGGGCCCGGATGGTCTCCACCATCCGGGCCTTTTGCTGTTTCCGATCTCCGGCAGCGATGGCACGGGTGAAGCTGCAACCGTTGGGCCGAGCGCCGGATCGGCGTTTCAGCCGTGCAGCAGCGCCTGCTTGAGCGAAACCAGGCCAAACACCAGGAACAAGCCGCCGCTCAACCGGTAGAGCAGCCGTTCATCCACCCGGCGGCCGATCCACTGACCGGCCCCGACCGCCAGCCAGGTGACGAGGGCATGACCGAGCAGGGTGCCGGCCAGCAGGCCCGCAAAACTGAAGGCCGGCGCCGTGGCCAGAAAGATCGTCGTGAACTGGGTGCGATCGCCCAGTTCGGCGATGAACACCAGCGCAAAGGCCTCCCAGATCACACCCCAGGCGGAAGCGATCCGGCGCCGACCCTCGAGCTCATTGATCGCCTGCTCGGCCTCCATCTCCTCATCGTCGGCCCCATCGGCCCCCATCGCCTGGGCATCGATCAGCAACTTGACGCCGAAGCCCAGAAACAGAACCGCCGCCAGCCAGGGCACCGCCGCAACCGGCAACAGCTCCCGCAGGCCGTAGCCCAGGCCCAGGGAGATCAGGGTGACGGCCGCCAGGGCGGCGAAGGCACCGATGAACACCCAGCGAGGCCGGTGCCGGGCCGCCAGGATCAGGGCCATGAAAAAGGTCTTGTCACCGAGCTCGGCGAGGGTGATGGCGGTGAGGCTGGATCCGAACGCCGTCAGGCTGGGATCGGCCGCTTGGGAGATGGGCATGGACCAATATTCCCCCAGCTGCGGTCAAACAGTCGTCAACCGCTGGCACTGCCGTTGAGCAGCCGGGCCTTGCTGCAGCTCTGGCCAGCCGAGCGCAGTCGCGCCTCCAGCGCAGCTCGTCGCTGAAGGGCCGGTCGCAGCGCCGCAGCAGGGCCAGGATGCGGGCCTGCTGCCGCTGGCTCCAACGGTTTGACCACATCGTCGTCGGCACCGCAGTCCAGACCCAGCACCTTGTCGGCGCTGCTGTCACGGGCCGTGAGCATCAGGACCAGGGGTTGAAGCCCCTGACCGCGCCTCAGCCACCGCGACACTTCAACACCGTCGCTGCCGGGCATCCCCCCATCCAGCATCACCCGATCGAAGGGCTCCATCGCCAGCAACGCCAGGGCCGGCAGGCCTAGCCCCAGTGCCCGAGGAGCTGCAGCAAAGCCCGCCGCAGCCAGCGATCGTGCTCGACCAGCAAGAGCTTCAAGGGGAGGGAGGCTCCTCAATGGCCGGCAGATTGCCCCAGGAGCGGTCCTGGGCCCTGCAGCCCAACCCGGCCGTCGCCTGACTTCAGCGCCCCGCCCCGGCTCCGTACCACTGCCGGTACCACTGCTGCATCTGCTGAATCTCCTCGCTCTGAACCCGCACCATCGCCGCCTGCAGCTGGCGCAACTGCGGATGCTGGCTGTGCATCTGGCCCATCGAGGCCATCATCACGCCCATCCAGTGGTGGGGAACCATCTGCTCGATGAAGGCCCGATCAAAATCCGGGGCGCTGTTGAGGACCGCGAGGCTGTCGGCCGTCGCCCGGGTCCCCATGGCGCCATGCCCCATCCCCATGCCCATGCCCATGCCCCACGGCAGGCCGTCGGCCTGATCGACGGGCGTGGAGCCGACATCGGCGCCGTACCACTGCCGGTACCAGCTGCGCATCAGGGCATTCTCCCGGCGCTGGCTGCTGCTGATGCGCTCGGCCAGGGCCTTCAGCTGCGGATGCCTGGCCCGGCTGAGCGCCAGATCCGCCATGGCGATGGCGCCATCGTGATGGGGAATCATCATCACGATGAAGCGCTGATCGGCCCTTGCCATGCCCATCGGACCCGGGACCCGGCCGCTGCCCGGCCCTGCCCCCCACGGTGCCGCCGCAGGGGCCGAAGCAGGGGCCGAAGCAGCCGCAGGGGCCTGGGCCCCTGCCTGGGGAGGCAGCCAGAGCACCACCCCAGTGGCCATCACGGCGGCAACCCCCAGACTCTGAGCCGCTGACCCGAGCGGGCTTTGGCGACGGGAAGGGGCCATGGCAACACCTGATGCAATCCCTGCCCGTTCAGTCTGATCAGCTCGGCTGCTGCCGTCCCGGTGCACGGCCGCTGGCCAGGGGCAGCACCCCAAGCGCTCAACCCGGCAGGGAAAACAGGCGGTCCTAGCGGTAGTCCTCGGGTCTGTCCAGGCCGTCGAGCCGCAACATGCTGCGCAGGCCGACACCGCGCCGGCCTGCCAGGCTGAAGCAGCCTGCGCCGGTTCACCATGGCGGCCCTGTTGATCTTGCTGGTGATGCTGGCGGTGGCCTTCGGACTCAATCCGAGCCGTGGGGATTTCGCCTGGTTCCTGCGGCTCAGGCGGCCTGCCTGGCTGGTGTTCGAGGCGGCGATTCCGCTGATCTGGATTGCCATTTACGCCTGCTTCTACGGCTCGGCCCTGCTCTGCTGGCAGGCCAGCGGCAGCTGGCCGCTGATGGCCGCCTATCTGGTGCTGCTGGTGCTGGTTCAGAGCTACACCCTGGTGATCTGCCGCAGCCGTTCGCTGCGGCCAGGCACGGCGATCGGCTTTGCCGGCTGGGTCTGGGGCCTGGCCCTGACCGTGGCGGTGGCCCCCCTGGGCCTGGCGATCTGGCTGCTGCTGATGCCCTATCTGCTCTGGAGCCCGGTGGGCACCCTGGTCACCTGGCAGATGCAGCGGCTCAATCGCTGAGGGGCGCCGCCGAAACGGCTCGGCACTGCGCCGGCGCGGCGATCCTCCAAGGTGGGGACTGACGCTTCAGCTCGATGGCCGACGCTCCCTATCTCGTGGCCCTGGCCCTGGTGGACAAGGGGGGCCAGCGAGCGATGCCGCTGGCGGGCAAATCCCAGTCGGCCGCCGCCGTCGCCGCCCCGGATCCAGGCGAGGACGGCCGCACCCTGGCCCTGGAATTGCTATTGCGGCTCTGGCAGGGCAGTGATGAGCTGCCCCAGCGACGCCTGGCCGGGGACGCCAGCCTGCTGCTCGTGGAGCTGCCCCTGGAGCTGATGAGCGAGCAACTGCCGATCCTCAAGGCTCAGTGGATCGCCACCGGCGACACTCCGGCCCTGCTCGCCCAGCTGGAGGCCCTGGTGAGCCGCGCCTGGCGGATCACGATCGCCCGCTATGAACCGCTCAGCTTTGTGGCCTGGCCCTGATCCGCTGGGAGCGGTGCCCGGATCGTTGCCCCCGCGGGCGCTGAGCCTGGAGCGCCGGGATCTCCACCACATCCCAGGGGGCCTCGAGGCAGGCCCCCTGGCCGTAGCGGACGCCCATCTGCAGCAGCTCGCGCCGGGTCTCCAGATCGCCGACAAAGGAGGCCACCACCTTGGTGCCCAGCCCCTTGGCGAGCTGCACCACCGCCTCGATGAGTCAGACGATCGGTGTGGTCCAACTGGGTGCCCAGGCCGCGGATGTAGGCGCCATCGAGCTTGAGGATGTCGACCGGCAGATGCTTGAGGTGATAAAACCTGCCGAAGGCAGTGCCGAAGGCAGTGCCGAAATCATCGAGGGCCAGCAGACAACCCAGGGCCGCCAGGGAGCGCCCGATCTGCTTGGCCTGCTCCCTGTTGGCCATGGCGATGGCCCCATTCAGCTCGAAGATCAGCAGGGAAGGGCTCAGTCCCGACCGCTGGAGGCCATGGCGGACAAAGTTGATGAAACGGTCCCCGAGCAGGGCGCTGCCGCTGATGTTGAGGCCCAGGGGCAGGCGATCCTGGGGGGGCAACGGCTCGAGGATGGCGATCGCCTGGGCGGTGAGCCACTCGTCGATATCGACCGCCATGCCGAAGCGCTCGGCCGTGTAGAGAAACACCGACGGCGGAATCAGGATCTCGCCGAGGGCCTTGAGGCGGATCAGCAACTCGTAGGACATCACCGCATCGTTCTCCAGGTCGACCACCGGCTTGGCATGGATCACGAAGCCGTTGTGGGCCAGGGCCTCCCGGATCCGCACCGACCACAGCAGCCGCGCCTCCAGCTTCTCGTGCAGGCCCGTGCTGTCGGCGAACACCTCCACCTTGCCCCGACCGGCTGCCTTGGCCTGATAGAGGGCCAGGTCGGCGTTGATCAACACATCGTCGGCGCACTGGCCGTCATGGGCGCTGAAGCCGGCCAGGCCGGCGCTGGCGGCCACCTGGATGCCGGCGGCCGCACTGTCGGTCTTCAGATCGTGGATCGTGGCGATCAGCTTCTGGGCGTGGTGCCTGGCATCGACCAGGGAGGCCTCCGGCAGCAACACGGCGACCTCATCGCCCCCAAGCCTGGCGACGACGTCCGTCTCACGGGAGCAGCTGCGCAGCGCCGAGGCCACGGCAATGATCACCTCATCGCCGACGGCATGGCCGTAGTGGTCATTGATCTGCTTGAAGTGGTCGAGGTCGAGCATGATCAGCGCCCCGCCGTCGCCATGGCGGCGGCCATAGGCGAGCTGACGATCGACATCGATGCGGAAGCGGCGCTGATTCAGCAGCGAGGTGAGGGGATCGTGGTCGGCGAAGTACTCCAGCTAACCGACGAAGTGCTTGCGCTCGGAGATGTCCTGCAGCTGCACGATCAGGCTGCCGGCCCGCTCCCCACGCTCGTTGCGGGCCGGTGTCACGGTCAGCGGACCCCAGATCAGATGGCCATCGGCGTGCTCGAACCGTGGCTCGAAGCTGCAGCTGTCGATCTGACCGCTGATCAGGCGGTGCATCAGGCCTCCGCTGCTGGCCACCTCATCGCGATGCAGCAGCTCGGCGAAGGGCTGACCGATCAGGCTGGCCAGCGGCTGGCCGGTGAACTCGGCCATGGCCGGATTGGCGCTGAGGATGACGCCCAGGCCTCCCGGCCCGGAGTCTGGCGCCACGAAAGCCATGGCAATGCCGGCGTCCTCGAAGGCGCGATCCAGGGGGGGGGACGACCAGCTCACCCGGCGGCTCCGGCCCAGCTGCCGGTTGCGGCCCAGCTGCCGGCTCCGGCCCAGCTGCCGGTGGCGGCCGTTCGGCGACCTCGGCTTGCCGGTCCCGATCCATGGTGCTGGCTCCTGCTGACGAGGGGGCAGCGCCTGCTGGCCGCCGGCTGATCTGACCCTAGGAGCCTTGATCGAACTGGAGCGCGAAGGGGTGCCCGCCAGCGCCGACCACACCAACACGCCCTGGATGGGAGCTGAACCTTGTCGTTTTCTTCTCTGGATCAGGCCAGGATTGCCGAGCTTCGATGACGTGGTCCCGTTGATGTCATGGCCCAAGCGCTGCAGGCGGCCTGCTCTGTTCCCGGTCCTGATCGGCATCGTGATGCCGATGCTGCCCTGGATGGCTGCGCCCGGCGCCGCTGATGCTGCTGAGCTCAATCTCACGGGTGTGGACCACTACACCGACAGCGGCCCGGCAGGGGCCGCTCAGGACCAGGTGACCAGCGCCGCCCAGTTCAGCGATCTCAGACCCACGGACTGGGCCTACCAGGCCCTGCGCAACCTGGTCGAACGCTATGGCTGCGTCGCCGGTTACCCGGGCGGCAGCTTTGAGGGCCATGGCTCCCTCAGTCGCGATGAGGCGGCCGCACTGCTCAATGCCTGTCTGGATCGGGTCAGTGAGGTCACCGATGAGCTGCGCCGCCTGCTGCAGGAGTTCAGCGAGGAGCTGGCGCTGATCCGGGGTCGGGTCGATGGCCTTGAGGCCAGGGTGGGGGAACTGGAGGCCACCCAGTTCTCCACCACCACCAAGCTCTCCGGCATGGCGGTGTTCGTGCTGGGGGCTAATCGCTTCGGCGGCTCGGCCCACGATCTGGTGAGCCAGGCGCGCAACAGCGAGGGGGGCACCAGCTTCAACTACGACCTGGAGCTCAACTTCGACACCAGCTTCAGCGGCAAGGACCTGCTGCATACGGTGCTGCGCGCCGGCAACTTCGCCGATTCGGCCTTCGGCAACGGCGGCCTCAACGAACTGGAGGTGGCGTTCCAGCAGGACTGCGGCACCCAGGCCGACTGCGGCGATGTGGTGGCGATCGACAAGATCTTTTACCAGTTCCCGATCGGCTCGCAATGGACGGCAACCTTCGGCGGACGTGTCGGCCAGGAGGACATGCTGGCGGTCTCCCCCAGCGTCTACCCGGATGACACCATCCTCGACGTGTTCACCTACAACGGTGCACCGGCGGCCTACAACCACAACCTCGGTCCCGGTGCCGGCCTGTGGTGGAGGAACAACGCCTGGAGTGTCTCCGCCAACTATGTGGCGGCGGTGGGGGATGTCGGCAACCCCAGCCAGGGGGGCATCGGCAATGCCAACTCCCAGGGGACCGGCACGGTGCAGGTGGCCTATGCCCGGCAGAACTGGGCCCTGGCGGGCCTGTACAGCTATGTCCAGCAGAACACCGAGATCCCCGGCACCACTCCGTTCGCGGCCGGCGACTGGAGCAGCACCGGTCCGGGCCATCTGCATGCCTTCGGCCTCAGCGGCTACTGGCAACCCCAGACCAGCGGCTGGTTCCCCTCGATCAGCGCCGGCTGGGGGTACAACGCCTATGGCTACGGCCAGGCCGTGCCCAGCGGCAGCCTGCAGACCAGCCAATCCTGGTCTGTGGGTCTGCAATGGCTGAACGCCTTCGCCGAGGCCAACACCCTGGGCCTGGCCTTCGGTCAGCCCGTGTTCGCCACCGGACTGACCGGGGCCCAGACCCCCAGGGATGGCAACTATGCCTTCGAGCTCTGGTACAAGATTCAGGCCACCGATCACATCACCGTGACCCCGGCCCTCTTCTACCTGAGCCGCCCCGAAGGCCAGTTCACCCCCAGCGGGCAATCCTTCAACAATCTCGGGGGCCTGATCAAGACCACGTTCAAGTTCTGAAGGGCTGATCTCAGCACCGTGCGCAGGCTTGCGGCCAAGCTCCCAGCCGCATCAGCCGGACCTTTGAGCCCCCTTCGAGTCCGGCTGCCGTCCAGCTCTCAGGCTCTTTTCCAGGTCATCTCTCAGGTCATCTTCCGGGCCATCTCCCGGGCCAAATTCCCCAGGTCGATCACCGGGATTCAACCGGTCGATCACAACCGATCACGCTCTACTTCCACCCCTGCCACCATGGTCCAATCTTCCCGCCGTGCCCACCGGGCGATCGTGCCGATCGCGGCGCTGCCCCTGATGCTCACAGCCATCACCGGTGTGATCTTCAGCATCCTCGATCAACGGGGAATCGAAGCTGATTGGCTGATTCAGATTCACAGCGGTCATTTCGGTCCGATCAATCTGCAGCCCTATTACGCCTATGTCCTGGGCTTCTGTCTGCTGCTGCTGATCGTCACCGGTGTGGTGATGTGGTTCCGCACCCGCCGCCGGCCGATCACCAAGGGTTGAGCGGCTCGGCCGGGATCGCAACCCTCAATCTGCAGTCCCAGCCTGTGGCCCTGCCTGCTGCAGGCCATGGCTGGCCGCGGGCTGCCTGACCATGAGGCCTGGCGCCTGCGCAGCTGCAGCAGAACATTCACCCTGCCATCGCTGGCGCGGCGGGCGATTGTGACTGGATTGTGACTGAATTATGACCAAACCATGAATGAACGGTAACCGCAAAATCGTGACCTCCGCAGCCTGCCTTTGGCAGGGGATCCGGGTTAGGTTCATCAGTCTGACTGCGCTCCCTTTGCTGTCCAAGATCATGAACCTGTTCACGAAGTCTGTGCTGATCGGCGGTGTGCTCGCCCCCCTGCTGCTGCCCCAGGCCAGCCTGGCCGCCGCAGCCTGCAAGCTGAGCAAGGAGTTTCAGGGGGCCGCTCCCTCGGTGATCGTTCAGGACGCTCTGGCCGAGAAGTTTCAGCATCCGCTCAAACGCATCGATTGCCGCGACAACGGCCTCTGCTATCAGCGCTGGGGCAAAGATTGTGGCGTCTAAAGCCGACGATGCTGCAAAGCGCCGTCTGCGCCGGCCGTGACAGCGGTGCAACCAGGCCCAAGCGCCAGGGGCTACAGCTGGACAGGACAGCGGACGGCAATCAGGCCAGGTGAAACCGCCCCTCGGTGGCGTCGTATTCGAACAGTTCGCCGTAGCGGCCCCAGTCCACGGCCGTGGCCAGCTGGCGCTCCGCCTCCTGGCGCGGGAAGTAGTCATCCCAGATGCCGAGGAAGAAGTCGGCGCGCATCGCCTGGTTCTCCTTCTCCTGCAGGGTGTGGACGATGCTGCTCAGCACCGGGATCCGGCCGAGGGCCTGCTGGCGGAACAGATCCTTGCTGCGCTGAATCGTGGTGGTGGCGAAGTCGATGCCGATCGGGGTGAGCCGCACATCGCCATCGGTGACCTCGGCGAAGCCGAGCATCACGGCCGCATCGAGCAGGGGCAGCAGATCATCCACCTCCAGCTGCAGCCGCTGGGCCAGCAGCGGGATGTCGTCCAGGCCTTCGCCTTTCTCGACGATCAGCTCCAGCAGGCCGCTGATGCCGCCGACCCGCACGTGCGGCAGGGCCTTGGCGAAGGGGGAGATCGGCTGGCGTTGGGCCTGGGCCGACGTTTCGCGGCTGGCCACATCGCGGCTGGCCACATCGCCGCTGACCTCGATGTCGGGATTGGTCATGGCGGTGTAGATGTAATCGACCAGGGCCTTGAAACGCGGATGGCTGCGGTCGTGGGGGCGCGGCAGGTTGACCGCCAGCTCACCGCGGATGCGGCCGGGCTTGGAGCCCAGGATCACGACCCGATCCGCCAGATAGACGGCCTCCTCGATGTTGTGGGTGACGATCAGGATGCTCTTGGAGGGGAAGGTGCCCGCATTCCAGAGATCGTCGATCTCGCCGCGCAGGTTCTCGGCGGTGAGCACATCGAGGGCGCTGAACGGCTCATCCATGAACAGCACCTCCGGCTCGAGCACGAAGGCCCGAGCAAAGCCCACCCGCTGCTTCATGCCGCCGGAGAGCTCCTTGGGATAGGCATTCTCGAAGCCGTCGAGGCCGACGATGTCGATCGCCTTGAGCGCCCGCTTGCGCCGCTGCGGCCGCGGCACATGGCGGGCCGCCAGGCCCAGTTCGACGTTGTCCTGCACCGTCAGCCAGGGCAGCAGCGCGAAGCTCTGGAACACCATCGCCAGATTGGGATTGGCGCCGCGCAAGGGCTGGCCATTGCTGCACACCACCCCCTGACTGGGGCGGATCAGACCGGACATGATCCGCAGCAGGGTGCTCTTGCCACTGCCGCTGCGGCCGAGCAGAGCCACCACCTCGCCGGCATTCACCGAGAGGCTGACATCGCCCAGCACCGTGAACTCACCCTTGCCATCCGGCAAGGGGAAACGCTTGGAGACATTCTCGACGGTGATCAGGGCCATGGCCGTGGGGTCGGATGGAAGCGAAAAGAGCAGCCGGGAAACAAGGAAGCGGAGGGGATCTCAGAGACAGGACTCAGAGGTGGTAGCGGCGTTCGGCCAGGCCGTAGAGGCGCCGCCAGAACAGGCGGTTGATGCCGACCACGAACAGGCTCATCATCCCGATGCCAAGGGCGATGCGGGGCCAGTCGCCCTGGCTGGTGGCCGAGGCGATGTAGGCCCCGAGGCCGTTGGCCTGCAGGGTGGTGCCCCCCCAGCTGACGACTTCGGAGACGATGCTGGCGTTCCAGGCGCCGCCGCAGGCGGTGACCCCGCCGGTGACCCAGGCCGAGAAGATGCCGGGAATGATCAGCTTGCGCCAGCGCTGGCTGCCGCGCAGGCCGACGTCATCGGCCATCTCGCGCAGATCGGAGGGGATCGTCTGGGCGCCGGCGATCGAGTTGAACAGGATGTACCACTGGGAGCCGAGTGCCATCAGCAGGATCGAACCCCAGTCGAGGCTGATGTGGGCACGGATGAAGAACAGGGTCGCGAACGGGAAGACGAAGTTGGCCGGGAAGGAGGCCAGGAACTGCACCAGCGGCTGCAGACTGCGCGCCAGCCGGGGCTGAAAGCCGATCAACACGCCGATCGGCGTCCAGATCAAGGTGGCCAGCAGCAGCAGGATCGTCACCCGACCCAGGGTGTGAACCCCGAGCCAGAAGGCGGTGACCACCTCGGCGATGCCCAGCCGCATCAGCACGAAGTGCACCAGCAGGCTGATCAGCCCAGCGATCAGCGCCAGCAGGCCGAGGTTGAACAGGCGCTCGCTGCGGGCGCTCTGGGGCTCGGCATCGCCCTCCTGGGCGCGGCCGAGCAGGGCCGAAAGCAGCTGATCGAGGCGATCGGCAACTGGGGTGAGGGCGGTGCCCAGCAACCGGAACACCTGGGCCGTGGTCAGCAGGTCATAGACCCAGGATTCGGGCAGGTCGCCGGAGCCGCTCTGCTCCAGCCGAAAGCGATCGGACCAGGCCACCAACGGACGCCAGAACAGCTGATCGACCAGCATGATCACCACCGCCATCGTCAGGATCGCCCAGCCCAGAGCCGGCAGATCCCGGGCGCTGACGGCGGCGGCCACGTAGGAGCCGATCCCCGGCAGGGTGTAGTCGTGGTTGAGGACGCTGATCGCCTCACTGGCGGCCACAAAGAACCAGCCGCCACCGAAGCTCATCATCGCGTTCCAGAGCAACGGGATCGCGGCGCTGGGCAGCTCCAGCCGGCTGAAGCGCTGCCAGCGGGAGAGCTGATAGAGACTGGCGGCTTCGGTGAGTTCCTTGGGGACGGTGCGCAGCGATTGATAGAAGGAGAAGGTCATGTTCCAGACCTGGCTGGTGAAGATCGCGAAGATCGACGCCGCCTCGAGGCCCAGCAGACTGCCCGGAAACAGGGCGATGAAGCCGCTGACGGTGATCGACAGGAAGCCCAGCACCGGCACCGACTGCAGGATGTCGAGCAGGGGCACCAGCACCCGCTCGGCCCGGGGGTTGTGGGCCGCCACGGAGCCGTACACCAAGGTGAACAGCATCGACAGCGCCAGGGCGATGAACATGCGCAGGGTCGAGCGCGCCGCGTAGTCGGGCAGGTTGCGCGGATCGAGCGAGATCGTCGGACCCAGCTGCGGCGGCCGGAAGCTGACCATGGCGCCGGCCCCCAGATGGGCGACCAGGGCCAGCAGCGACAGCACCCCCAGGATCACCGCCAGATCGGCCAGAGCGAAGGACGGCGATTGCCGCAGCGCCTCGGGTTGCGGCAACGGTTTCATGCCGAGTGATCGAGGAGATTTGAACTGTAGGTAGGGGGTCAGGTGACGCAGGTGACACCGGGCAGCCGGTCCAGGCCCGGAGCGAAAGGCCATCGGGCGAGAGGGCAGCGAGCGAGGACAGCGGGCGAAGACAGCGGGCGAGAGGACAGCGGCCGAAGGCATCGGGCGAAGGCATCGGGCGAGGGCAGGGAGCGCCCGGGCCTCGACGGCGCAGCCGGGGGACGAAGCACAGGGACGGAAGGGCCATGGCGCGCACCAATCGCTACCGGGCAAGACAGCCGCTTGCCGCTAGCCAACCCCGGCCAACTCTGGAAGCGGTGAACAACCCTGAGCCCGGCTACGCCGCTGCCTTCGCTACCCCCAGACCGGCCGATCAGCAGGCAGACTGCCGGCACGCCGAAGGCCTGATCGATTGATGCTGGATCAGGAGCTGCTGGACGACTTCCTCGAAGCCCTGGAGGCCAGCGGCAGCCCCGTCAAAAACCCGGAGCTGCGCCGGGCACTCGGCTGGTCTGAGGC
>JBAPUA010000021.1:0-18899 GCA_049282435.1 Cyanobium sp.
CTGCAGCGCGTTCGATCGAACTGGTGTGGTCAGGCCCTGATGCGGGAGCAGGGTCGGTCACCCGCGATCAGTCGGTGCTGATTCGTCAGTTGGTAGAGCGCGCCGAACAGCGCCTGCTGCTCACCACCTACGCCTTCTACAACGGGCCCTTCATCAAGGAGTTGTTCGAGCTGATCCGCGCACGCATGGTGGCGTTGCCGCAGTTGCAGGTGCGCATGGTGTGCAACATCCAGCGTGATCGTGGTGATACCTCCAGCGATGAGACTCTCCTCCGCAAGTTTCAGCAGCAGACCTGGTCGCGACTCTGGCCAGAACCGCCTGCTCCCGCCTTGTTCTTCGATCCTCGTTCCCTCTCCCTCGAAGGAGAAAAGGCTGTCTGTCACGTCAAGGCGGTGGTAGCGGATAAGGAGTTGCTCGTCACCAGCGCCAACCTTACCGATGCCGCCCAGCTCTCCAACTTCGAGCTCGGGCTTCATCTCAGCAGCGGCTCCCATGCCGATGACGTCTGGGACCATTTCGACCGCCTGATCCAAGTTGGTCTCCTGCAGTCCATCGGCTGAATACTGTGTTTGTTCAGGAAGATGACTTCAACCAACAGCTGGGATAGGGCTGTTGGAGGGGCTGCGACCTCAGCTTTCAATCATTTCGGCTGGCCCCGGGAGGGCGGGCTCCGGACAGATCAGATCCGCCGCCTGCCGCGCTTCGCTGAGCACCTGGAACAGCACTTTCGGCGATTCCTTGAGCAGCTCGACCCAGTGGCCGAGATAGGCGGCATGGCTTTCGATCTCACTGCCGATCTCCAGCCGATCCCCCAGCAGCACCGCCCCTAATTCGGCGACCAGCTCTTCTCGGGCATAGCGCGGCTTGCCAAAGGCACCCCCCAGATCCCGCTTCAGGCGGGATTCATGGCCAGTGGAGTGGATCTGCTCATGGGCCCAGGTGGCGCAGAAGGCGGCGGGTGAGTGGAAGCTGGCGCGATCGGGCAGCTGGATCCGATCGATGGCGGGTAGATAGCAGGCGCGATCCCCGCCAAAGCTGATCGGCACCGGCCAGGCACCCAGCACGGCTTCCGCCGCCTCCAGCCGCTGGGGCTCCGGCTTCGCCTCCACGCCTTCTGCCGCCTGGCGGGCTTCCACCAGGCCGGGGAGTGATTCGCCCTCGAGATCGGCGGCATTGAAGACCGCCACCGGCCGGTAGCTGGCCCAGCTGCGCAGGGTGGTTTCACCGCCCTCGCCTGGCTCCTCGCGGCTGTGCAGCTGGGGCCGCAGGATGTGAACCGCCTTGCTGCCCTTGCGGGGGAAGATGCCGAGCTTCCTGGCCTCGGCAAAGCCGCACCAAAACGGCAGGCTTGATCCCCGGATGTGCATGCCGAGGGTGAGCAGGATCGGATTGGCGCCGCGGTAGCGATGGCCCGAGAGCAGGTTGACGTGGTGGCCACCACCGGTGCCATCCCAGGGCCGCCGCCAGGGGGCGGAGCCGGCCTCCATCAGCTCGATCAAGGAACCGACGATCTTTTCTTCTGCTGTGGGGCCATCGAAGGTTTTTCGCGAGCGGGACTTGGACGCGGCCATGGCAGGCAAAGCGCGGGACCCGAAGCCCCTGCGCGGCCAGCGGCAAGGGCTGGCCCGGGACCCCGGCCCTTCACCATTCCCGGGGTGTCCCATTCCTTGAGGCGGGCCAGCTTGCGGAGCCCTTGCGCGGCCGCGCATGCTGAGGAATCCCGCGCGACGCACCCTTCCTGGCAACAGCTGTTGTTGGCTGGGGTTGGGCATGAACCGTCAGGACCGGGAGCACCTGGCAGAGCTGCTGGGGGAAGCTCCAGCCGCTGCGGTGCTGCAACCCGAGCAGATGCACTCTGTGGTTGCCCCATCCAGGGCAACCGGCCCGGCCGGCCCCTGGCGTGTCACCGCCTCCATCACCGGTGGGTTGGTGCAGATCAGCAACCACCACGAGTCGCGGGTGATCCGCAAGGCGGAAGTGGAGGCCTACCTGCGCAAGGGCAAGCCCTGGTGACAGGCGGGGCCTGAGGGGGCCAAGCCCCGAGGGGCACAGCCCCAGAGGGGCCGGTGCTGACCGGCCCCTGGCGCCCTCAGGCCGCAGCCAGTGGCTCTGTTGCCATGGCGGCCTGGACCCACTCGATCTCTGCTTCTTTGGCGGCCTCCAGCGCCGCATCGATCTCTTGGATGCGGGACAGGAACTGCTCCATCGCGGGGATCAGCTCTTCCTCCAGCAGGGTGATCTCTTCCTCGCCATAGGGGTGATCGATCCAGAGGCGGCGGATCGGCTTGCCCCGGTGACACCGGAGAATCCGGACCACGCCCTTGTGGCAGGACTCAACCAGGGCAAAGGGATCATCGCGAGTGAGCCGATCGAGAGAGGTGGACATGGCAGCGGGCGCTTGATGACGCCGTGACGGGACGCACGCCAACCCGCCGGGAAGGCAAGGGGCGGCGACAGCCCAGCGGCCTCGCCGACTCGCGGCCTCGCCGACTCGCGGCCTCGCCGCCTCGCGCAGCCCTTGCCCCCGGCGGAGACTGCGGCAACCCGGCACGGCCCCCTTTCAGCGGACAGCCCATCAGCTCACCCTGCGCTTGATTGCCTGCAGAGCGCGGACCTCCTGACCGGCGAGCCGCGAGGCCTGCTTGAGCCGCTGGGGTTGCTGGCGGATCTCCTCGGCGCGCCGGAGCGTACGCAGATCGTCTTCTGCCTGCCACTTCGCCTGCTCAGCCCGCAGCTTGCGGTCCATCGCGGCGCTGCTGGGCACGGTGAGCTCGGCGGATGAGGCGCCAACCCTGACGCGGGGCCTGGCCTTTGTCTGGGTTTTGGCCTTGCTGGTGGGTTTGCGGACGGCCACGGCGGCTCCTGCTCCTGTCGATCTCGCTTGCCACAGCGCTCGGGAACGCGGGCGACCGGGATCAGCAGGCGGCGTGCTCCTGGGCGGCGAGCCAGTGGAGCGCGGAGCGGATCACCTCGGCGTGACAGGCCAGCGGGGCGCACCAGCAGAGCAGCTCCAGGCGGCCGGTTGCGGCTTGCCGCAGCAATTGCTCCAGCGCCCGACGCTGCGGGGAGCCTTGCTGCCGTATCCGCCGCCACAACCAGACGCGATAGAGCTGGATCACCTCTGCGCGGCTGCCATCACGGCCGATCTCGAACGGATTGCCGAGCGCCGTGGGCCGCCCCACATAGGCATGGCCGGGCAGGGCATCGCTGAGCTGGCCGCGGTTGGCTTTGCCGATCGTGATTTCCATGGGGCCTGAGGGGAGAAGACTTCCCTGAGCTCCCCGAAAATCGGGGGTAAATCGGGGAGCTGCGCCCGGACCCCAGAACTACGGCGGCAGCCACGTGGCCAGAGCAGCTGCACCCCCGGCCAGCAGCAATGGGGCGGCCTCAGGAGCCTTCCCCTGGCTCGGGAAGATCGGCAAGGGCCTCTTCGATCAGGGAGGCGGAAACGGTGACACCTTCTGGCTGATTGGCCGCCTCCTCCCACTGAACAACCATTTGCTGCAGCCTTTCGTGGCGCTGCTCCAGATTGGTGATGCGCTCATCCTGCAGCCGAATGTGGGTGACCATCTGCTTGATCAGGTGGAAGATCTCCAGCGGCAGTGAATTGAGTGCGGAGCCGCAGCCGTGGCCGTGGAGCAGCTCGACCAGCTCATCAGATCGAAAAATGGTGCGGGGCATTGGAAGCCAGGCGCAGGACCCCATGGCAACTCCCGGCGCGGGCCAGGGCGGCGAGGTACGAGCCGCTTGCGCAGCCCTTGCCCCGCCGGGAACCATGGGGAATCCTGCGCGGCGGCCCTCTGGGCCTGGGCCCTCAGGCCAGCTCGGCCCTGAGGGCGGCGAGGCCTGCATGCCGGCGCCGCTGCACCGACATGGCACTGATGCCCAGCTTCTGACCGATCTGGCGGAGACTCTGGCCCTCCAGCACCGAGAGTCGGATGATCGCCGCCTGGGCCGCCGGGAGCCGATCGAGCAGGGCCTCGATGCCCACGCCACCGGGCTGGCCCGGCTGCTCGGGCGCCTCCAGCTGATCGATCCAGAGATCACCGCTGGGCAGCGGGGCATGCAGGCTCTGATGGCTCCAGGGGTGTCCGCCCTTCTCGTGCTGACGCCTTGGGACGCGCACCAGGCGGCCGTGATCGCGGAGGTGATGGAGCAGGGCGCCCTTGATGCAGCGCTTGAGATAGCCGGCGGCCGAGGCAGGATCGGTTACTTGGCGGCAGGAGAGCCAGAGCTGCATCTGGGCAACCTGGCGGGCATCTTCGAGCTCGATCACGCGGCTGCCGGCCGCCAGGCTGCGGGCGATGGATTCAGCGAGGGGCAGGAATTGCTGGAAGAGGGCATCGGCCTGGGATGGGGTGCGGGCCATGGCCTGATCGCGTAGGACGCGCGACCCCAGGCCTCGACGCAGGAGAAGGCCAAGCTGAGCAAGGCCAAGCAGCAGGCCAGCCGCCCCCCGATCGGTCCGACGCAGGCCTCGCCTGGCAACAGGGAACAGGTGCATCGCCCGCCCTTCCTGCCGCCCCGCTGATGGCTCCCGCTCCCGCCAGCAACACCGCGCCGATCCTTGCCCTGGTCGGTGCCGAGATCTTTGCCCTGGGCGCCTTCGTCGCCGCCTGCGAGGTCCGCACGTCTGACGTTCAGCTGTGCGAGCACCGCTGGGCGTTGGCCTTGCCCGCCATCGCGCTGGCCGGCCAGTCGGCAGCGACGTACTTCATGGACAGCCGTGCTGGCAGCTCAGGCGGGAATGCACCTAGCCGCTTGCCGGTGCCGCCTCTGGCCATGCCAGTGCCACCGGTGCGGAACAGTCGTGGGCAGTTCACCCGGCCACACCAGGAGGGAGACGATGCGCTGGTGGATTGATCTGCTGGCCGGACCCGGGGGCCCTTCTCAGCGTCCGCCGTTTCTCAGCGCCGCCCCGCCCAGCAAGGCGATCAGCAGTTTCATGGTGGCGTCAAAGGCTGCTGTTACCTGATCAAGAACGCGGGGGCAGACCTCGACGAGGTGCTGTCGCCGGATGTAGGCCACATTTCCGCAGACCCCGGTCGCCACGGTGTAGAGGGTGAGCTGGGTGATGATCACGACCGCCAGCAACTTGAAGATGAACCGCTCCCGATCGAAGGGCGGTTTTGAACCACGTTTCCTCGCAGAGGCTGGCCGCTGAACCCCGCCACTGCCGGCAGATGTCGGGTCGTTGCCTGCCACGGCTCACGAGAACAGCCAGGCCCAGCCCGATGACGGGCCTTCCGGCAGCCAGCGGGGGTTGGTGTTCTTGAAGGAGTAGTGCAGTCCCCTCCCGGCCCCGCCGCCTTCTTTGGTCCAGGCGCCGCGGATCAGATCGAGATCGCCATAGGGGTCATGCACCAGCCAGCCGCTGGCGTCATAGCCCCGCACCGCGATGTAATGGCCGCCACCGCTCGGTGCTGACACCAGGCCCTTGTGCAGGATGCCGATTGCCAGGCCGTAGCCCTTGTCGATCTCGGCCTTGGCCCGCTCCACCGTGCAGTTGGTGATGAACCGACCGGGTGCGTTCAGCTCGGTGAGGGCCTTGGCGTGAGCAGCCTGGTTGGTGGTGTCGCCGTACTTCTCCACCACCCGCAGGTAGTCGAGGTCGTCGCGGATGCCGACAACCTTCAAGAAGGCGAGGTTCATGGCGATGCTGGAGCTCTGGCAATGGCGCCAGCCCTCAGGCCCGTTGTTGAGTTGCTCAAAGAACGGCAAGGCCAGCGGATTACCCCTCGCCGGCGGCGGCGGGGTTGGTGGCTTCTCGCTGAACTTGAGCGCCCAGCTCGCATGCTCATCGAGGATGTCGCCGCTGCCTTCCAGTTCGGCGATCGAGCGATAGAGCCCCCAGATGCCGGACACCTGCTGGGGTTCGCCCTTGAACGCTTCCCAGCGGTCCTGGAACCGCTCCGGGGTCATTGGCGTGGCCATGGGAAGCGCTGCTTGCTTCTTCCCTGTTGCCATCGTCATGGAAAAGCCCGGCCGCAGCCGGGCTTGAGCTGCGCTCAATAGGGCAGCAGCGCCAGGATCTCCGGATCGAGTGCCCGCTCCGGCAGCGCCGCTTGACGCTCCGTGAGGATCTGATCGGCCAGCTCTGCCAGCCGTGAGAGCGGCACCCAGGCCGAGTGGCAGATGGTGCTGATGCGATCGAGGGATTCGGAGCTGTGGCGCTCCAGTGCAGCGCGGCGGAAGGCGGAAGCCATGGGGAGCTGGAGAAGGACCCCAAAGCCGGGCGGGGTGGGGTCAAGGGCGGCTTTGCCGCTTGCGTCAGCCCTTGAGGCCACCCCGCACCATGAAGGGGGCCTGACCAGCGCCCAACCCTTTCAGTCGATGGCAATAGCTGGGTGACGTTGCTGGGTACACCCGGAGCAAGCATGGGCCTCTCCCTGATCGAGGCTGCCAAACACGAGACGCGGGTGGAGCGCCTGGCCGTGATCAAGACCTTCACCGAGGGTCAACTGATCAGCCGCCTGCCCTTCCGCAACCTGCTTGGTGGTGCTCTCAAGTTCGCCGTCGAGAAGAAAATGCCCCGCGTCGGCTTCCGCGCCGTCAACGAGGGCTATCGGCGTGATTACGGCGCCGTGGAGAACGACACCGAGTTCGTCCACCTCTTTGGTGGCGATCTCGATGTGGACCGCTCGATCGTGGACCTCAACGGCCCGGAGGCCAGGGCCAGCCAGACCGAGCAGAAGGTGCGCTCAATGCGGCTCACCCTCGAGGCGGCCGTGATCAACGGCGATGCCGCATTTGATCCCCGCGCCTTCAACGGCCTCAGCAAGCGGCTCACCCCCGGCGGGCCCCAGACCGTCGACAACACCTCCGGCAGCGTCAAGCTGACCCGGCTGGAGGCCCTGGTGGACTCCGTCAATGCCTACGGCAGCGAGAAGGTGCTGCTCACCAGCAAGGCGGGCCGGCGCCAGATCAGCTCCGCCTGCCGCGCCGCTGGGGGTGATCTCTATCAGGTGATGGAGGGCCGCCACTGGTTCGAGGACACCGAGATCCTCTGCCTGGAGGAGGACGCCAACGGCAACGACGTGCTTGGTTTCGGGGAAGCAGGCGGCACCACCTCGATCTACTGCTGCGCCTTTGGCGATGAGCAGATGACCGGCCTGCAGGGACCGTTCGAGGGCCGTTACGGCATCTCAGTGCGGGACTTCGGTGAAGTGCAGGACGCCCCGGTGTTCCGCACCCGCGTCGATTGGTACGTGGGCTTTGCCGTCTGCGATCAGAAGGCGATCGGGCGGCTGTACAACATCGGCCCCGCTCTGACCTGAGGCGGTGGCTCCGCCACTTCCTGATCTCTTTGTTCTGAGGACATGACCATGACCGCTTCTGGCAACAAGCTCATCGATGCCGTCACGACGCTGGTGGGCTGGATCAACTACAGAGCCACCGACCCGTTTGAGCGCATCCGCGTCAGTGCTGAGATCGTGCGGTTGAGCGTTCCGCTCGACACCACCGACAACTTCACCCTGCTGTTCTCCCATCCCGGTGCGGCGGCGGCGGTGACGGCGGTGCTGCAGGTGGCGCCGCTGCTCAAGGACGGCACCACCGGCACCTGGGTGACGGCCGCCACCGTGGCGATCCCCGCCGCTGGCGGCCAGATCGAGGCGACGATCAGCGGCGGCTCGCTGGTGCCTGTCGCGGGTGATCTGGCCAACGTGGTCGATCCCTGCTTCTTCTTTGCGCGGGCGACCCTGACGCCATCGACGCCGGCTGGCGCCCACGTCAGCCTCACCCACGGTTGAGCCGATGAACGACTCCGGCCCCGGCAACCTCAATGGCTCCGTGATCGAAGCGACGGCACTCGCCAATCCCGTCGTGCGCCCCACGGTGCCCGGCTCCCCCTGGGCGCCGCCCCAACCCCTGACGCAGGGTTCGGATCCGACGGTGCCGACGGCGCCGCCGCTCGATCCGTTGCCCGATGAACCCTCTGATCGCGTCCGCCCTGCTGATCCGACGATGTCGATGCCACTCACCGATGCGATGCCGAGGCTGGATGTCCCCCCCGAGGGGATGATCCGGATCACCCGTGGCAGTGAGACCCGGTACTGCTTCCCCTGTCACATGGATGGTTGGCAAGCCCTGGGCTGGCAGGCGCACGCTCCCAGCCTTCCTGTGGCTGATGGGGAGGACGGTGAACCACCGGTTGATCCCAGCGAGGGCCTGGCGGTGATCACGGCGGTGAAAGGCGGTCCCTACTCGATCGGCGTGGAGGCACCTGGTCAGGAGGTGCAACTTGTTGGCTTGTGTTTTGAGCCAGGGAGCACGGTGGTGGTTCAGCCTCCCTCGCTCGCCACGGCTTCTGCGGTCAAGGTGTCCAGCCTGACGGAGCTGGTGTTCTCCCTGGCCACCGGCAAGGTTCTTGCCGCTGAGGACTGCTGGATCGCCGTGGCCAACTCGGTGGGGCATGGACCCTGGTTCTCGATCCAGCTCCACGAGAGGCCTGCGCCGTCCAGTCCTGAGTTGTCCCTGGCGGCGACTGCTGAGGACCTGCCCGATTACGCCGCGATGACCAAGGCGCAGATCATTGCCGAGGTGGAGCACCGCTACGACGTGGCGCTGGATCCGGGCATGACCAAGGCCGAGCTGGTGGCCGAGGCCGAGCTGCTGGCCGCCAAGGGTCCGGCGAGCGCGGCCCCGATCGATGGGCTCGACGCGCCTGAGGCCGATGCCCAGGAACCGGCCCTGCCGCTGGATCTGCTGCGCTGATCGCGCCGCACCCCCATGCCGTATCCGCTGCCCACTGGCTCTGATCCCACCAACGGGCGGGTGCGGATCATTCCGCCGGTGGGCTGCCCGGGCAGCGAGGAATGGGTGCTGGTTCACGAGGCGCCGCGCTGGCTGGAGCTGAGCTTTCGGCTCGCTCCGGTGCCGGCGTTGCCGCTGGAACTGTTCTGGATGCCGGCGCCGAGCCGGTGGAATGATCCGCTCGGTTCCGCGCCGATCGAGCTGGCGGTGAACCCGCTGGGGCTGCCGGCCCAGGACTTTCAGGTGGATTGGGGCGATGGCACCAGCGAAACCGTGCCCTGGACGCCGTATCGGCCGGATGTGCCCAAGGTGCGGCATGTCTACGGGCAGCGGCTGGACCTGAGCGTGACGGTGACGATGGGGATGAACATCGCCGCGCTGCCGGTGGCGCTGCTGGGCTGCCCGTTGCCGCCGAATCTGGTGCCATCGATCTCGGTTGGGACCGGTGGCGCCGGCACCTTGGCCGGCGTGGAGCCGCTGGTGCCGAGCGATGGCCTCGACGGGCTCGCCTACAACGGCAGCCGCGCCGAGGTGTGGCGGCTGCGCCTGCATCCCCAGGGCGGCCTGGCGTTGCTGCCATCCCCGGTGGATGGCAAACCGTCGCTGGTGGTGATGAACGGCTCCGGCGCCGCCAGCCGCGGCACCCGCTGGTATGCGGGCGATGGGCCACCACCGAGCGAGGGGCTGAACCCGCCGCCGGCACCGGGGGATCTCTACCTCAACCGGACGAACGGGCAGGTGTTCGAGCTGATCGTCTGAGGCCAAGGCACCAGGGCCCGTGCTGGTGGGGTTCCGGAATCATCAATGGCAATAGAGGGCGTGAACCGCTGGGGGAGTGAATGACGTCTTGGGGCGCCCTCGGGCTGTCGCTGCGGGGGCCGGAAGGCCCAGCGGGAGCTGCTGGCCCGGCTGGCGCCACCGGCAGCCAGGGCCCAGCCGGCGCCCAGGGACCCCAAGGTGTGCCCGGCACCGCCGGCAGCACCGGACCCGCTGGGCCGAGCGGAGCGACGGGCCCGACCGGAGCAACCGGGGCCACGGGCCCCACCGGCAGCCAGGGCCCAGCCGGCCCAGCCGGCCCCAGCCTGTGGGGTGGCATCACGGGCAGCTTGAGCACGCAAGCCGACCTGCAGACGGCGCTCAACCTCAAGCTCAATGCCTCCAGGCTGACGGTGGGACCAACGGCACCGGCCAGCCCCCAGATCAACGACCTCTGGGTGGACACCAACTGATGGCGATCACGAGCCGCGACCAGTTGATTGCGGCGTTGACGCTCTCGCGCAATGCCCTGATCGATAAGGCCTCGATCACCAACGCCGTGGCCGGGCGTTTCCATTCGCTCTGGCGGGCGACGGGTCAGCCGGGCCAGGGCGCCATTCCGACCACGGCGGCACTCTGCACCAGGGCCACGACCGGAGCGTTGCCGCTCACGAACCAGACGCCACCGGTGGCCAGCTACATCGCCTGGCTGGATCTGGTGACGTCCAACAGCGCCACCAACCTCAGCATCCATGACCGGCTCGCTCACCAGGGCGGCCTATCGGGCACCGTTGCATCACCAACGGTGCAGACCACCAACCTGCCGCTCACCCTCGCCGGCGTTTCCACCGATCGGATCGGCCCGGTGGACCTCTCTGAGCTCTGCTGGTGGCTGGAGTGGTACACCGACACCGGCGCCACGGGCGTGAACGCCACGGTGAACGTCACCTATGCCGATGACACCACCGGTGACGTGGTGATCGCCCTGGTGGCCACCAGCCGCGCCTCGGTCCTCTATCCGATCCTCCCCGCTGCGGGCAAGACGGGGATCAAGGCGGTGAACAGTGTCCTGCTGAGCGCCACCACCGGCACAGCCGGGGCCTTCGGGGTGACGGCCACCCGCTTTTTGACCGGCACCACGACGATGGTGGCCAACAAGAGCGAGATCCGCGACTGGGCCGGACTGGGTCTGCCGGTGGTGCCCAATGACGCCTGCCTGGCGCTGCTGATGTTCTGCTCAACCACCACCACCGGCGCGGTGCGGGGCCTGCTCAAGCTGGCGGTGGGTTGAGCGATGCGCAGGCGCCAGGACCCGATCGGGCCATTCGACGGCGGCCATGACAACTGGGATCAGGGCCTCGCTGGGCGGATCGTCACCGAGGAGTTCTTTGGGACGAGGAGCGCGAGCCCTGGCATGGCATTGGTCTACCTGGGCATCGATCGAGGCTTGCAGCCGCTGCCGGCCAAGGTCTGGACCGGCAGCGCCTGGATCCTGCGGCCGATTCGCTTCTGGAGTGGAGCTGCCTGGGTGCTGGCCTGAGGGGCAGGAACCCGACAACCAAGGACTAGAGGGCCACCTGGCAGACGGCGGAACCTCGGAGCAGCTGGAGACCCTGGCCCTGCAGTTGCAGGCCCTGGGCGCTGCGGAGGGGCTGGGCGCCCTGGTGGTGATCGCATCACCAGTACCGGGACCTAGGCCAGCAAGCTGAGCTACAAACTGTGTTGACGCAGCCACGCCAAGCGGGAGGCCTGAGCGTTGAGCGAACCGGAACCCCGGACTGCTCGCCTGCATGAGCTGCGGGAGCAGGTGGCCGCGATCCTCTGGGAGCTACGCAGCTTGGAGCGTGGGAGCCCGGAGCACGAGCAAGCATTGGAGCAATACGAGTTCGCCTTGGGGGCTGCGTTGGCGCTGGCTGAGGAACTGGAGGAGTGAGTCGGCTGGCCGAGGTGACCGCGCACCCTGCAGACGGTCCGAAAACTGACGTGACAGCTTCATCCGTTCCCTGAGCTCCAGCCTCAACGTCAGTCGCTGCGGATACTGACGGCGCCCGAGGGGAGTTCTGGATCTGGTGGGCTGCTCAGCTGCCCCGGAGCTGCTAGCCGATCTGGCTGCCGCGTCTCGGTAGGCCGTCCTCCGGCTGGGCCGGCTGCTGGCCAAGGCTGCCGCCGTGGTGCTGCCCTGAGGGGCCTGCTCGCATCAGTGGCAATAGCTCGTGAGAACGGCCTGCTGAGCTGATGACCGCCTGGGCGAACACCGGCTCGATCCGTGGACCGCAAGGGGTGCCTGGACCCACAGGTCCTGCTGGCGGCACCGGACCGGCCGGCCCACAGGGCAACAGCGGGCCGCAGGGACCCGCTGGCCCCGCCGGCAGCCAGGGGCCAGCGGGAACCACCGGCCCGGCCGGCAGCACCGGGGCGGCTGGGCCCCAAGGGCCGGCTGGACCCCAGGGCACCGCTGGCACCGGCATCAACCTCAAGGGCAGTGTTCCCACCTTCTCTGCGTTGCCGACGACCAACCGGCAGCAGGGGGACGCCTACATCGTTCAGAACGAAAACAACAGCCTCTACAGCTGGAATGCTGCGGGCAGCGCCTGGGTGAACGCCGGGCCGATCTCAGGCCCTGCGGGCCCCGCTGGACCGACAGGCGCTGTGGGCCCGGCGGGTCCGACCGGACCCACCGGACCGGCGGGCAGCACCGGCGCTGCCGGAGCGCAAGGCATCCAGGGACCGATCGGCGCCACCGGCGGTGCTGGAGCCCAGGGTGTACGTGGCACGGGCTGGTTCGTGGGCAGCGGCCCGCCGCCGGCCTCGATCCCCGGCCAGATGACGGGGGATCTCTACCTCGATCAGAGCAACGGCGACGTCTACAAGCTCAACGTCGCCGTCAGCGGCACGCCGGTGGCCAGCCTGCCGGCAATCGGTGCCGCCTACGAGGGCGGCTACTACGGCGGGTTGATCTCCCAGAGCATGAACGGCGTGGCCACCCATGCCTTGATCATTTCGCCCAAGGCCACAGGTCAGAGCATCAGGGCCTGCAAGACCACGGGCACCACAACAACCGGCGCCAGCAGCACGTTTGATGGCTGGGCGAACAGCAACGCCGCCAACGATGCCGCCCACCCGGCCACCCAGTGGGCGCGGGGGCTCACGATTGCGACCTTCACCGACTGGTACATCCCGGCGCTGTTCGAACTGGAGATCCTCTACCGGCGCTTCAAGCCGGACGGCAGCGAGGGCAACGTGACCAGCCACGGCGCCAATCCCTATGCGGTGCCGGCCAGTGCCAACTACACCTTCTCGTCTCCGGCTCAGACCGCCTTCCCGCTGTTTGCGATCGGTGGTGCCCAGGAGTTCCTGGCGGGGGGGATGGGCACCTCCACCCAGGACTCGGCCACCACCCACCAGGTGCAGGACTGGTACTACGGCAACTGGGAACCGCTGGGCAAGACGTTTCCCCAGACCGTGCGGGCGATCCGCAAGATCCCGGTGATCCCCTGATGCCAGTTTCTCCCCGCTGGGTGGCCCGCATCGACACGCCCAGGCGGGCCCTGGAGCAGCAGAGCAGTGGACCGCTGAGTGGGCCGTCGGTGGTGGATCTGAGCTTTGCGGGCCTCGGCGTCGACGGCCTTTTTCTGGAGGTGAGCTGCTCGGCGGCCGCCTGGGTGAGCTTCTACGACTCCACAGCGGCGCGGATCGCGGACGGGGCGCGGCGGATCGAGGAGGACCCGCCGCTGTCGGCCGGTGTGCTGCTCGATCTGCGCTTCTCCGCTGAAACGCCAACCCTCAAACTCGCGCCCGGCAGCAGCTACAGCAACGGCGAAAGCCCCCTGCAGCAGCGGCTCTGGGCGCGGCTGCGCACCGAGGCCGCAGGCACCCACACGGCCACCTTGAGCGTGCTGGCCCTGGTGCTCAACGATTCGGTGGGCGGCTGATGGCGGCGACGATCACCGATCTCAGCCGCCGCGGAGACCAGGGCTTTGCGCTGCAGGCCCTATTTGGCGAGGCCCATGCCCTGCTGACGGCCTGGATCACGGCCGCCAACGGCCAGAACCCGACCCAGCTGCTGAGCGTGTTGACAGGCCCGACAGGGTCGCCGGGCTTCTGTGGCTGGACGCTCAAGGCACGCCTGGCGGCGCTCAGTGGCGGCTCTCCGGTGGAGTTGATCAGCCAGTGGGTCGCGAACCTGAGCAGCGGTGCGGTGACGACCCACACCGGCCTGGCTTCGGGGTTCACAGCCGGCCCCGCCCTCGGTGGCCACGGCAGCCTCACGGGCGGGGTGGGCACCACCAGCTCGCTGATCACCCTGCCCCCTCAACCGCTGCCCCTGGGCGCGGTGGTGGCCTCCTCCCTGGCGGCTGGCCAGGAGTTCTTCTGTTTCTGTTTCGCGCAGCACAGCTTCTCCAACCGCCAGGCGGTGGCGCTGCTGATCGCCAAGGACGTGGTCTCAGGCCAGTGGCATCTCTCGCTCACCGACATGGCCGGCGTGATCGCCACGGTGGCCTGGAACCTGGCGCGGCCCCAGGTGCTGCTCGCCACCGCCTTCCGCGCTGACTGGTTCAGCAGCGCCACGCCACTGATGCTGGTGCGCCCGGCCCAGTGGCTGCCGATCACACCCTCCGTGGCCTTTGTGACGCCATTGCCGCCGGTGCAGTGGTGGGACCCGGTGGCGTTGCCGGCGGACCTGGCGCTCTACAACCGCACCTTCTCCAGCTTTGGCTACATCAAGCCGGCCGACGGCAGCGAGTGGCTGCAGCTCGGCGGCGCCCGCCTGGTGGTGCGGCTCAAGGATCCGACCAGCTGAACCGATGCCCCTCACCTGCTCCGCCCTGCAATGGCCACTGTGGAACTGGACCAGCAAGCAACCAACGGATCCAGGCCTCAAGCTCTCAGAAGCCTTCAGTGCCTTTGCGGCGGAGGTGAATGCGACCCCAGCCAATGCCCTGGTGCCGCTCTCGCTCATCAAGGATCACAGCGCCGCAACGGGGGCCACCACCTACGGCTACGTCTGGCGGCTCGGCCATCCACAGACGCCGGTGCTCCTGAGCTTCTCCAACAGCTCCAAGGTTCAGGGCTACAACTCGAGCAGCAGCTCCGCCCGCCTGCAACTGGGCCTTGAGAGCGCCTACACCAACGACAGCAGCAACGGCGGCTACGGCAGCTTCTCGGCGACGCTCTTCAGCGTCAATGCCGGCCTGTCGCACTACGCCTCCGATGGCACACCGGCCTGGGATCTGGCCGGCTTTCTGCTGATTCAGGCCGATACGACGCCGGGCCGTGAGTTCTTCTGCTACACGATCGCGCCGATCGGCACCGACACCAACACGCAGAATCACACCCTGCTGCTGTTCCGCTCGCCGGCGGTCAGCGGCTGGAGCGTGCTGCTCAATCGCTCCAACTCCTACACCGGCATGTTCTATTCACAGAACAGCTACACCTGGAGCAACAACGCCCTGGTGGCGGCTTCGATCATCCCGCTACCGCCCACTGGCAGTGACCAGCAACTGATCCGCGGTTGCGGGTTGTATGCCAACACCAGCAGCGGCATTTTCGCGCCGGGGAGCCTCCAGCCACGCATCGCGCTGCCGGACTGCTTCTGGCTGGGCAGCAACCAGCTCTCGGACCCGCGCCGCCTGGGCCGGGTGAGCAACCCCGGCGGAGCCGGCACCTTCTACCAGTTGGCGGCGGCGTACAGCGGTGCCACCGACCTCTGGTACCTGAACCCACCGGGTACGCAACCACGGGCGGGCTGGAACACGGTCGGTTCACTGCCCTGGCAGACGATCTCGGATCGGCTGAGCTTCTGCCCCCTGCTCACCCCAGGCCCCGTGGCGATGGGACCAGCCACCGGACCGGATTTCCTGATCGACTGGTCAACGGCAGCCCTCGGTGCCGCGGGGGTGCGCCAGCACCCCTTCTTTGCCAAGCAGCTCCAAGGGGGTGGGGGAACGGGTGGCGGCAGCGGCCGGCCGAGCTCGGGGGTGCTCTGGCCGCGGGGGGTGTGAGGAGCGCGCTGCCCTCAACGTTCACTCTCTTTCGGCGCCACCGCCCCTACTGCCTGCCGCTGCTGCGGCACCCGCTGCTTCTTGATCTCCCTGCGCCTGGGGTACGCCGCCAGAGCGCATTGCAGCCAGCGGCGGTGTTCCTGCTGCAGGTTCAGCGGCGACTCGATCCGCACCCCGCCGCCGAGGGCATAGAGCCAGCGACGCAGGTCCGAGTCACGCTCCAGGGTCCAGAGCGGCAGGTCGATCTCCACTGGATAGGGGTGGCTGGAGCGGCTGCACGGCAACAGAGCCGCCTGCTCAGCCGGTGGGCTGGGCACTCCATCACCGGGCAGGGGGCGCGAGAGGCGCACCGCCGCCGCCGGGAAGCGCCGCACCTCCTCACACAGCAGGGCAAAGGCGGCGGCATCACAGCTCAGGCGCAAGGTGCCCATCGCCATGCTGCGCTGCTCCGATGGCGTCCCGCAGACCACTTGCTGCGCCTGGAGGGCATCGCCGAACTCAAGGCTGCCGCAGCAGTGCTGCAAGGTTTCGCCGCGCAGCAGCGCCGCCGCATGGGACGGCTGACTGCGGCAGCTGTTGGTTTCGATCCGGCGCAGGCCCAGCTGATCGATCCGGCGGCAGGCCAACAACCCCTCCGTCTGGCCGATGTGATCGTGCTCAAAGAGCAGATACCAGGCGCTGGTGTGGAAGATCAACTGCAAGGGCCACCCCCGGATTTCTTCCACACCGGCATGGGAGGTGGCTATCGCGGTGAGCACCACCCGCTGGTGCTGCTGAATGGCGGCGCGCAGCTGCTCGGCCTGCTCGGTGTTGAGCAGGGTTCCGCCTCTGCGCTGATCTCCCGCCAGCAGGGAACGGTTGAAGTAGGCCCGCACCGGTGGGACGCTCTCGATGGCGATGCCGCTGCGTTGCAATCGCTTGCCCAGCTCCCGGGCGATCGCCTGCCCGCTGGGATCACCGAGCCGATCGGCATTGGCCTGCAGCAGCCCATGGATCTCCACCTGCAGCGGCAAGGGCAGCAGCGAGGCCCCGAGGGCGTAGCCGTGGCGGCCACTGCCTGCCGCATCACGAAAGCCATAGGGCGTGAGGATCGCTGTGATGCTCTGGTGCAACTGGCGGGGCGTCCAGCAGTGACGGCCGCCGCTGAGGGTCTGCAGCCGAACGGCGAGGTGGTGGTCGATCGCCACCCCCTCCTGTCGATCAAAGGGGTGGTGAAGGATGTGGCGCAGCAGGGTGAGCGCACGGCAAAAGGCCTCGCGATCGCCCAGTGCTGACCAACCGCCCGTGGAGAGTGGCTGTGCCGCCGGCCAGGGCGGCGGCTCGACCGCCCGCATCGGCGCGGGCTTCCCCTGCTCGGGGCGGACGCGCCAGGCCGCGGTGAACCCCTGTTGCCGCAACCAGTCCAGGTCGGCTGCGATCGCGCTCACATCCGCATAACAGGGCCCATGGGTCCGGGCGAGCAGGGCCGCTGCCCGCTCGGCAAGGCCCCCAGATTCCTCGGGGGAGGGCTGGACGTTGGTGGCGGTCAGTTCCGGCTGGCGGCTGAGCAGCTGGATCAGGTGGAGCAGCCGCTCGCACTCCAGCAGGCGCGAATAGCCATGGGGGATCAGCCGGGCGTCCCGGTTGCGGGCGGCGCTGATCCGCCGCTCCAACTTCCCCAGAACCACCTGCAGGTGGGGCTCCAGGGGCTGATGGTGATGGGGCTCGACGCAGACCACCGCCGCGAAACCTTCCGAGCGGCTGGGCGAAAAGGGAGCATCGGAAAGCAACGAGACGTGGTTGTCGATCACCTGCTCGGGAACGCTGTGATCACGGCGCCGGTTCCATTGCTGGCAGAGCTCGCGCGGTGTGCGCAGCCACCAGCCGATCCACTCCACCGGCACCGGCAACTCCAGCCTTTGCGTGATCGCCAGCCGCCAGGCCCGGCGCGAGAAGGTGGCCTCGACAATCACCGGAGCACCTGAGCTGACCGCCTCCTGAATGCGTTGGTGCATCACCGCAGCGATGTCATCCCATGGGCCAAAGACACCGCGATCACCAAAGATTTCGGCTCGAATGTCGCGGCTGCTGATGTAACAAGGGGGAGGCTCCTCAGTGCCGCTCAGCAGCGCTGCCAGCTGGCGGGCGAGGGTGGACTTGCCGCTGGCGGGCGGGCCGATCAGCAAGTGGCAGCGCAGTGGACGTTCCGGCGGATCCGAGCAGCTGCTGCCTTGCTCGGCCGTCGTCGTTGAAGTGGATGAAGACATGGGTGTTGGAGCGAGGGACACATCCCCAGCTCCATTGGGCAGCAAGTGGCGCTGCCATTCCTGCTGCATTCATCACGATTCGGTAGCGCTGATTGCCGTGCTGGTGGCGGTCAGTATCAAAGGCCGATTACGGGCGTGGTGGCAGGAGCATTCCGCCACCCGCCGACCAGCGCGAGATCCGCTGCCTGCTCCGATTCCACCTCCTCTGCGCCCTGCCACCGGCCTGCGTGTGGCCACCGACCTGTTCCATCAGCACCTGCTCGATGGACTTGCCGCCACGGGGCCGACTCCGCTGCTGTGGCGGAGCCTGACCCAGTGGAGTGAGCTGCTGCGTGCTGGTGAACTGGAGGCGGTGCTGCTGGCAAGCGTCTGCCCGGCTCCGGTGGAGGGGATGGCCTGGCTGCCTCTGGGCCGCTGGAGGCTGCTCCTCGCCAGCCGGTTGAACGGCACCGATTCCTCCGCCACGCCACCGTCCCGAACCTTCCGGTTCCTGGCACCGCCGGTGGCGGCCGCGCCGGCGCTCCATCACGCCCTCCAGGAGCAGCAGCTGGCGGCCATCACCCCGCTCGAAGCTGTTGCCGCCATCGACTGGCTGGCGGCGTTGCAACGGGGTGATGCGCTACTGCCGGTGCCGGCGTCCCTGCTGCAGTCCAGCCCCTGGCGGGAGGCGGCGCTGACGGCGGTGTGGCCATGGGAGCCGCTCGTGGAGCGCCTCTGGCTGCTGATCCCCCAGGAACTCGCCAGCCATGCGGCTGTGCTGGCCATGGCCGCCCGGCTGCGGGAGCGGATTGCAGCTGCTGAACACTTGCCATCAGCCCCACGATCGTGCCCACCGTGATGCACAGCCCATGGATGCAGGGCTTGCTGCCCATCACGGCTGGATCCTGGCTGGTGGGGGAAAACGCCATGGGCGAGGCGTAGGAACAAGCGGCGGATCCGCAGCCTCAGGTCAGGGCCGCCAACTAGCAGTCGTTCTTGATCCAGCTGGGTACGGTGCCCGATACAGGCGAGCGACGGAATGCTGCGTGAGCTGGTGTTGGCCATCGGAATCCCTGTGGCCCTGCTGCTGTTGGCGGTGCTGGCGCTGGAGCAATGGGGCGATCGAATGCCGCCCTGGCTGCAACGCCTCTCCCAGCGGCCT
>JBAPUA010000022.1:0-10929 GCA_049282435.1 Cyanobium sp.
CTTGCGCCCCGCATTAGCGAGCCCCTAAGATCCGGGCCATGCGGGCGACGGTCCCGCCCCACGCCCCATGGACCCCACCCCCTCCACCGGTCCGCCGCTGCTCGGCGAGCACGTCAGCCCCCACGAGCGCCAGTGGCAGGCCGAGTGCGTGCTGGCAGAAGCGCTCTCCGCCTTCCAAGCCAATCTCCAACCCGCCACGGACTTCTCCCTGGCAGCCGTGGTCACCGCAGCCAAGCCGGCCTTCGCGATGGGCTTCAGCTTCTCGGTGCAAAGCACTGGGGAAGGCACCGTGGTCGTGCTGATGCACAAGGACGGCGCCCAGCTGAGCGCCGAAACCAGCGCCTACGACGCCGACTTCGTCCTGAGCGCACGGCTGCTGGCGGGCCTGCTGGGCATTCCTGTGCTGCAACAGGCTCAGCCCAGCAAGGCCGGGGCAGCCATGGCTGTTTCGTCTTCTGCGGCGTCTTCTGCGGCGGCCGATGCAGGCGAGCCACTCCCCAGTCCCAGCGATCCCGCCCCCCAGCAGGTCGCCTCCCCTGCTGAGGAGCCGGAGCACGACCCGCTGGGCCTTGAGCCCCTGGAGCCCCAGGAGATCGCCACCCTCACCGCGATGCTCAAGGCCATGGCCCGCAGCGACAAGGAGATCTGGAAGCGCTTCACCATCGCCTTCCGCTCCCAGTTCCAGGTACCCAGCACCGCCCGCACCATCACCGACCGCGTCACCCAGCGCCGCCATGCCGACTTCATCGACCGCTTCGAGCGGGAACTCGCGGGGGTGCCGTCATGAGCAGACCCTGCAGCTGCGCCATGCCGCTCACCTGCTGTGCGCCGTGGCCGATCAGCGGCAGCGGGAGCTGGCCGATCGCTACTACCGCGATGTCCCAGACGGCCGCATTCACGGGCTCATGCGCCGGGCCAGCGAGATTCACCTGCTGCGCTGGCTGGCGCGGGCCGTCGAGAGTTGCTGCGAGCCCGCGTTGGTGGCTCCGCCACCGCAGCAGTGGCCTGCTGCTGAAGACCATCCGCCAGCAGGTGCCGATCTGGACCCCGGTGCCTGAGAGGGCCTGGTCCTGCCTCTGGGCTCCCCGCGCCGCCGCCCTCGTCCAGTCGTGCCCGGCGCTGCAGGCCGGTATCGACAAGCTGCAGCTGGTGCAGGTTCCCGGCTGCGGCTGCCAGGCCAGCGATCCCCACCGCTGGGGCGGCGATGGCTGAACCACGTCCCCGCCGCATCGCCTACGGCCACCGCCAGCACGAGCAGCCCAGGGCCCCGGACGGGGGCCACTACCTGCAGTCCAAGGTCCGCAGCGATGTCTGGCAGGCCTTGCAGCAACTGCGCCAGCAGCACGGCCTCTCGATCAGCGGCGCCGCCCATCACCTGATGCGGCTCGGCGCCGGCCTTGAACCCCTACCACCCCTGAACACCAGCCCCCAACAGAGCCATGGCGATTGAACTGAACGACGGCGCCCGCATCGGCGCCCCTGTGATCCGTCAGCAGCGCTTCGGGGAGGTGGCGACGCTTGCGATCGTGCGCACCGAGCAGCGCGACCGGCTGCGCAAGAACCTCGCCAGCGGCGAGATGGAGCCGATCCCCAACGGCAAGGACCGCCAGGGGAACCCCAAGGTCAAGCAGGAGATCGTCATCCACTGCGTCGCCCTGCCCGGCACCTCGATGGAGGCCAAGCTCGGCGACGAGGCATCGGTGCCGGCCCCCGGCGATCGGGTGCGGGTGATCCTCAAGGCCAAGGGCTTCGGGGACTGGATCGAGGCGCGCAAGGGACACCGCAAGGGCAAGCTCAACGTCGGCGACCTGCTGACGCTGGCCACCCGCTGGGCCCAGCAGTACGACCAGGACGGCAATCCCAAGGGCAACAAGATCGAGACCCAGGCGGAAGCCGATGCGGTGCCGCGCAACGTCACCATCGGGTTCTACGGGCCGATCAGCCTGAGCGAGGGCAGCGACCCGGCCTGGATCGAGGCGGCAGAGCAGGCCTACCGCGACGATCAGGCCAGCGAACGCCAGCAGCGCGCCATTCCCCTCGGCGAGGGCGATGACTTCGACGATGAGTTTGGCGACGACGACGAGGTGCCGTTCTGATGGCCCGCACCTCCGACCCACGCCGGCCCCAGCTGCCGCGCTTCTGCCAGCGAGAGCCGCGTCACACCCTGGTGACGATCACCAACCTCCGCTACCTGCACCGGCTGATCTGGCTGGTGCTGCTGTTTCAGGTCACCACGGTGCTGCTGGTGATCGCCGGGCCGGTGCCGCCCAAGCCCCTGCCAAGCCAGCCCGGGAGCACCGCCGACCACAGTCCTGGCCCCCTAATGCCATGACGCAGGCCACACCAGGGCGGGTCTGGATCACCACTGCACAAGCCTGCGAGCTGCTGGGTGTCAGCCGTGAATCGTTGCGCCGTCTGCGGCTTCGGGGGATCCTCAAGCCGGGGCGTGACTTCCGACGCTGGGGCTGCACCGACAGCAAGGGTCCACTTCAGTGGCATGCCGGCAACATCGAGACCGCACTCACCAGCTGGAGTCGCCGCAACCTGCGGCTCTGAACTGGATGCAACGAGCCCACGGCGCTCAGCAAGGCCGCCGTGGTCTGGGCCCTCCGCGGCACCTAGCATCGCCTCAGGAGGCCAGGAGCATGGAGCGAATCGTCGTAGAGCCAGACATCTGCAATGGCCAGCCGACCATCAAGGGCACCCGTGTAACGGCCCGAACGGTGCTGGAGTTTCTTGCTGCAGGCGATGCCATCGAGGATGTCCTTGAGGAGTATCCGACCCTGACCCGAGACGACATCCTGGCCTGCATCCGGTTCTCCTCCGATCTGATGGGCCATCAGTTCTCGCTGCAAAGCGTCGCTTGAAGGGCTTCGTCTTTGACGAGAATGTGCCACGGCAGCTGTGCTTCCAGCCGTCGCTTCCTTTCACCCATGTGGGTGAACTCGGCCGAGGCATGAGTGATGGTGAGATCTGGGAGTACGCCAGGTTGCAGGAGCTGGTGATCGTGACGAAAGACACTGACTTCTCGAATCGCATCATGCTCAACACGCCACCGCCGTGGGTGGTGCACCTGCGCTTCGGGAACATGCGCCGCAGCGAGTTTCACGCGTTTCTTGCCAGGATTTGGACGCGAATCGAGGCGTTGCTGCCTCATAACAAACTGGTGAATGTGTACCTCGATCAAATCGAGGCGATCAAGTAGCAGGCCCTGAGGCCTGGGCCTGACGTTCACCCAGAAGACGAGCCGCCTTGTCGAAGGCGTCATCCACCACTTCATCTCCGCACCACTTGCTGTAGGCCGCCAGGTGGGTTTCCACGGTGTGGCCCATGGCGGCAGCAACCACCTTGGGTGGTAGATCGCAGATCACATGGGCGCGGTGCGCATAGCCATGCCGGCAGGAGTAGAGCACCAGCTTCTCCCCGTCCAGCGCATAGCGGTGGCGGAGCTGATCCCAGAGGGGGCGACGCCGGAGGTAGTTCTTGAGGTCCTGAGACCCGAAGCCGGGCCGCATCGGTGGCATCCGGGTGGAGCTGAATGACTCCTCCAGCCTCCACTCTTGGGCCCATGCATCGCAGGGAAGAACCCGCAGCGGCCGGGGTCTGGTGCTGCCGCGGGAAGACACCTTGGCGTAGTTGCACCACAGGCGACCTTCCCGCAGCTCCAGGTGCTGCAGCTCTTCTGGCCTCAGTCCAAAGCTGGCCAGCAGCTGGACGGCATAGCGCCAGCGCGAATCGGGAATCGATTCCACCAGCAGGAGGATGTCGTCGACGCCTATCGGTGTGGTGACCGATTTCGGCTCCCGGCGCCGGCCGGTGTAGCTGGAGAGCACCAGCGGGGGCGCCCATTCCTGCGGCAGCCGCTCGTTGTCCACGGCCCAGCGCAGCAAGGCGGCAGCCTGCTGCACCACCACCTGGCGCCCACGGGAACCGGGCTGATCCTTGAGTCGCTGGGTCAGCAGCTCCAGTAGTTGGCGCGGGGTCGAGGGCTTGGTTTTGCCTTTGGTGGCCTCCACCAACCGCTGCATGCGGGCGGCGTAGGTCCGCTCCCAGGTCGTCTGCTTGATCAGACCGCTGCTGATCTTGTGGTCCCGGTACTGCGCGACCAACCACTGCCAGTCCGTGGCCTGGATGGGTTCGACCACCTCTTCTGGGGTGCTGTCGTCCTCAGCTGGAGAGGCCGTGCCGGTGGCCAGAGCGATGCATTGATCCAGAGGAATCCCGCGCGCGAAGGAGGCGTGGATCGCCAGCACCGCCTTGTGGATGTCCTGCCGAGCAGCCGCTTCCCAGGGGAAGGGGAGCACTCGCTGGAGACGCTTGCCGCCCGTGACCCGCTCCGAGAGATTGAGCAGGGCACGCCCGCGCATTTCCGACAGGCTCCAGCCGCTCCGCGAGCCGAGGTCACATTGGAGAGCCGAACGCAGTGCAGCGACCCAGTGCTCACGGGGCAAAAGACCCCCCTTGCAAGAGAAAGTGCAAGAGAAACTAGCTCAAGCCGTGGCACGGCGAGGCAGCATGAGGCACCTGGCGGCACCCCTAAACACAGTGAGCACAATGCTTTTCAGCCAAGATCCCAGTCAGCGACAACGACCTCCCAGATCGGGTCCACAGAGGTTTGGGAGCACTAGGTCGCAGGTTCGAATCCTGTCGCCCCGATTGACTTTTCAGGGATTGGCCGAGGGGGCGTGCCCAAAACGTGCCCAAAACCGGGCGAATCGTCCAGGTATTTGGGCACGCGTGCCCAAAACCGTGCCCAAGCAGGGCCAGATCGGCAGGCTTACCTGTACTGGCGCTCTTGAGCCCAAGCCATGAGTCCTCGCCTGATCATTTCGGACAACCGAGACGACCCTGGCAACCCCCTCATCCTTGACGGTGACGCGATCGAAGGTGCCGCACAGGACCCTGTAGCTATCGGCAAGCTGATGGTCGACCAGGTCTGGGCGGAGGGAGGCGATCCCACCGGTGGAGGCCTGTACTACGAGCGCAACAGCAACCAGCACCGGCGCCTGCAGGCCTTCGAGACGGGCAGCGAGGACTTCATGACCGGTGGCTGGGTGCGGGTGCTCGCCAGCGCTGAGCAGGTGCGCAAGGAGCGGTCCGGAATGGAGCAGGCCGCGAGGGATGGCCTGGTGACCATCCACGGCACTCACCGGGGCGTCCTGCTGGTGGAGTTCCTCGACGTTCCCTGGGGCTGAGCTGCTCTGCGACCAGGCCACAGGAGTAGGCGCAGAGACGCATTGGCGAGAGTGATGACTCCCGTACTCGTGCCGGCAGGCAATGTATCGCTCTCTCTGGTTGGCTTTCAATAAGAGTGATAGGTTGCTTCTAGGGTTCCTGAGCGAGACTCATCGCTCCCATCCGCCATGAATGTCAAGGAGCTGAGGCTTGCCCAGATGGATGCGGTGCTTCAGGACGCCGCCAGTCATCCCCTGCCGCCACGCCCGCCAGCGGGCTGGCTGCGGGCCATCCGGGAGGCCTTGGGAATGACCTCCGCTGTGCTGGCGGCCCGCCTGGAGATCACGGCTTCCGGGGTGCGAAAGCTGGAGCAGGCCGAGGCGACCGACGCCATCACGCTCGGCACCCTGCGGCGGGTGGCCGAGGCCCTCGATTGCGATCTGCAGTACGCCCTGGTGCCAAGACGGCCGCTGCGTGAGAAGCGGTGGCAGCAGGCCCTGCGGTTGGCTCAGCAGTGGCAGCAGCGAGCCGGTCACACCATGGCGCTGGAGGCCCAGCCCATTGATTCGCCATCCGAGGGAGCACAGGAGCGACTCGAGGCCATGGCTCAGGAGATCCTCCGCACCAGCGGCACCCGGCTATGGGATTGAACGAGGGCCTGCCGGCCGGCGCGACATCGCTGGATGGCGAGGAGCTGGAAGGGCTGGTGCCATCCCATCTGGTGAATCGCAGCCAGCTGAACGAATGGGAGCAGCGGAACATCGAGGCTGCTCTGCTCTGGCTGTCACGGCAGCGGCGCCCTCGACCGCTGGAGGAAGCCTGGCTGCGGCGATTGCATCGCGAGATGTTCGGCCAGAGCTGGCGATGGGCAGGCCAGTACCGCAGCAGTGGCAAGAGCATCGGTGCCGATTGGCGGCAGATCCGGATGCAGGTGCCGGCCCTGCTGGCCGACATCGCCTATCAGGTGGAGCACCGGGTAGAGCCGGTGGATCAGATCGCGGTGCGTTTCCATCACCGCCTGGTCTCCATCCACCCGTTCCCCAACGGCAACGGCCGCCATTCGCGCCTGATCGCTGATGTGTTGATCGAGCAGCTCGGGGCACCGCGCTTCTCCTGGGGAGGCAGCAGCACCCTGGTGAATGCTTCAGCCCTGCGGCAGCAGTACATCGCTGCTCTACAGCAAGCCGACCGGGGCGAGATCAGTGCTCTGTTGGCCTTCGCGCGCGCCAGCTGAGCAGACGCCGCAGGCTCCGGTCGGCAGCGGCAGTCCTTCAGCGTGCCACGGCTTCACCGTGGCGTGCTTCGGCCAGCCGCCGCCCCCCTCCGCTCCGGGGCCGGTGATGGGGGTGGCGGGCTCGGCTGCTCTCCCGCGGCTGCGGTGGCGCGGCAGCTCTCAGCCGGGAGGGGCCTGGAGTGATGCCAGAAGTTTGCGCGCGCGGCTGCGCGGCCGGATGTTTATTTCGGGCTGAATACGGTCCTTGCTCTGATCGCTTGCCGAGCCGCCAGCGCATGGCGCTGCTTTGCTTCAATCCATTGCTGCGAAAGGGCTCTGCCTACCTTGCAGTGCGCTTGTACTGCTAGAATAAAGACTGCGCCAAAGGCCTCGAGCCCATCGCCTGCGGCAACGGAATCGTCAGACAACTTGCCCCGTTCGTTTGCTCTGTTGTTCATGAGTCTGTTTTCTGCTGTTATTGCGGCTCAGGCCGCTGCCTTGGCTTTGCCTGCTCTGCCGCCGCCTTGTGGTGGCAGCCGTTCGTTGGTCGTTGTTGCCGGTGGGGGGCGTGATCTGGCCTGGTCGCCGGCCCGCATCGCCTCTCAGCTGATGGCCCGCACCGGCGGGCGGGCGGTTCATCTGCTCCTCCATGGCGGTGCCCGTGGCGCTGATCAGGCCATCAGTCGCGCCGCCGATCAGCTCGGCTGGTATGCGCTCTGCTTGCCGGCCGAATGGCACCTCTATGGCCGGGGTGCCGGGCCGATCCGCAATCGCCAGCTGTTGGAGCAGGCCCTGGCCGTGGCCCAGGCCCGCTGCACAGCCACATCAGCCGTGTCGGTGCTGGTGGTGGCCTTTCCCGGTGGCTCCGGCACCGCCTCCTTGGTCAAGCAGGCCCGGCGGCTCGCTTCTCGTTCGCCCGTGCCCCTTGCCGTGATGGAGGTTTCTCCGGCCTCTGGCGCTCAGTCGGCTCTGGGCTGATCGCAGCGCCCCTGCTCAATCTCTCCCCATTTCTCCCCGTTTGAACCTTCGCTCCATTCACCATGGCCGTCCTCACAGCGATCAAGACCACCGCGCCTGCCACCTCAGAGGCCCCCTCGCCGGGGCTCTGGCAGCTCGGGATCGAGAACCAGGAACTCACCTCCCGTGTCGCCCGCCTGGCTGAGCAACTCGACAGCGACGATCCAGACCTCCGCTCCCAGGCCATCACAGAGCTGGAAGCAGCCCTGTTGCAGGAGGAGAGGCATCGGCAGGCCCTCGACTCCAAGGCCGATTCCTACTGCTGGGTGATCGAGCATCTGCGCGGGCAGGCCGCCTACCGCCAGCAGCAGGCCAAGCGACTGGTGGACTGGCCCGCAGCGAGGAAGCCCGGGCCGAGGCCCTGGAGGAGTCCCTGGTGCTGGTCCTCACCAAGCTCCAGCCCACCGCCACCCGCTTTTCGTTCCCCCATCACGAACTGACCTCCCGCAAGTCCCAGGCCGTCGAGATCGACGACGAGGACGCCCTGCCTATCGAGTGGCTGACCATCAAGACCACCAGCCAGCCCGACAAGGCCGCCATCAAAGAAGCCCTCAAAGCCGGCCACCCCATCCCCGGCGCCCAACTCATCTCCCGCCGCTCCTGGCGCATCCGCTAGGGGCCAGAGGCCCCTCACACATGGGGTTTCGGTGGTGCAGCCGGGGCCCCTTCTTTCCAATCCCTTTCACACCGCCACATCACCTCACACCGCCATGACTTTTGCCGCTCCTTCCTCCAACGGGGCCACCACCAGCCGCCCCCAAGCTCCTCGTCCGGCCCAGCGTCCGACCTCGGCTCTGGAGCTGATCCGCTCCACTGATCGGACCGAGGCGGGGACCACTGCAGCACCGGAATCAGCAGCGGCACCGCCAGCCAGCCAAGCGGGGGGAAGGCTGCCCAGCCCCCTGGATTCTCCCTCGAGCAGCTCGCCGCCCTGGCCGCCCCCCTCGATCGAGCCAACGTCCGTCAGCGAGAGCAGGGTCGCAGCCGGGTGAGCTACCTGGAAGGTTGGCAGGTGATCGCTGAGGCCAATCGGATCTTCGGGTTCGATGGCTGGCAGCGGCAAACCACCTCCATCCACTGCGTCAACCAGGCCGAGCGCAACATCGGTAGGGACCAGAAGTCGGGCTGGGGTGTCACCTACACCGCCCGCGTGCGCGTGACCGTCACTGCCGGGGGGCTGCTGCCCCTGATCCGCGAGGGCAGCGGTGCTGGCCACGGCATCGATGTGGATCTGGGCCAGGCCCATGAATCCGCCCTCAAGGAGGCGGAGACCGATGCCATGAAGCGGGCACTGATGACCTTCGGCAACCCGTTCGGGCTCGCCTTGTATGACAAACACCAGCGGCAGGTCAGCAGCACTGTGGGCCAGGGCCATGGCCAAGGGGAAGTGCCGCAGCGGCCAGCAAGGCAGCGGCCTCCGTTAAGCCGGCCGGCGCCTGGCGGTCCCGCGCCCGTGACCACGGCCTCGACTCCATTGCGATCAGCCCCGGCCGAGACCAGCCAGGTGGCCCTCGATGCCGAGACGATCCAGCACCTCCACAGCAGCCTGCGGGCACTCCCCCGGCCGTTGTTGGAGAGTCTCACCCGGGCCTTCCGCAAGCGCTTTCAAGTGCCCGATGAGGCCGTGACCATCGCCGATCGGATCAGCCAGAAGTGTCATCACGACTGGATTGAGGCTTTCTTGGTGCAGCACCAGGGCAGCGGCGGGTGAGCCTTGATGCGGACTGCTGACTGGAGGAGACCGGCGCCGGCCTCGGTCCCCCGGAGCTGGACGGCGTCTGGTCTTCTCCATCTTGGCGCTGCGCCGCTGGCGGGATCCGTCAGACTCAACGCATGGAGAAGACAAAGCACCACACCCAACTCACTTCGCCCCGTGGTTTCGTTGCTCTTGAGCCGCGAGGGGGCGCGTCTGGCCAGGAGAACCCTCCTGCGCAGCCGCTGACAGGCACAGCCGGAGCGCTTGCTGCGGTTGAGCGTCTGTATCAGGACCATGGCGATGAGCTGAAGCAGCTGGCCGATGCCTGAGCCCCAGTGGCTCGATCGCGACCTGGTCGACGCCCTGCATGAGCAATCGCTCCGTCTGCACGGCGGGCTTGCCGGAGTCCGCGACGCCAGTGTTCTAGAAGCCGCGATCGCCTCACCGCGCAACCTCTGGGCCTACGAAGAAGAAGAGAATCTGTTCCGCCTGGCGGCTCATCTGCTGGTGAGCCTGGCCAAGGCGCATGCCTACAGCGATGGCAACAAGCGCATCGCCATCATTTCCGCGGTGGCCTTTCTCGGTGCTAACGGCATTGCGCTCTCCATCGGTGCTGGCGAGCTGGTGCCGCAGACCATTCGGGCGGCACGCTGCCGGGAACGAGAGCGAGCCCAGGAGGAGGAGGCGATCGCGCTCTGGCTCCAGCTTTCCAGCCGCAAGCGCAACGCCGCATGAACGAGAGCCCAAGCCGGATCAAGAGGACGCCCGCTCACGCAGCCAGAAGGTACCGACATCCAGAGACCCATGAAGCTCCCCCGCATCACTCACGATCCAGCTGTGATGGGCGGCCGGCCCTGCATCCGGGGCCTGCGCATCACGGTTGCCACGGTCCTGAACCTCATGGCCAGTAGCTCCAGCCGTGAGCAGATCCTTGAGGCCTACCCGCAGCTGGAACCCGCCGACATCGAGGCCGCTCTCACCTACACCGCTCGCTACGCGCCGTAAGGGTTAGGGCCATCCGTTAGCACCAGGGAAGTGCTGGCTGCACCTCTGGCGCCAAAGCGCCTTCTCTGTTAGTACAGATGTACGCATTGAGGTGTCGTCGTGGTGCCAGTCCCGCTCTCCCGTCTGCAGCCTTCCCGCAAGGAGGAGATCGAGGACTGGCCCTGGCTGGATCAGGCCGTGCTCCGCTCCAGCCGCAGCCGCCAGGTCTGCATAACCTGCCACTTCTTCCGGCATCACCCAGGGCCCGAGTGCATCCCGCTGCTCACCTGCCATCTGCAGCAGGGCCTGATCGCCCACGGCGAGCACCTCACCCATCGCTGCAGCGGCTGGACAGAAGACCTGCACCGCCAGCGGGGTTGGGCGCCGGAGGTGGCCTGAGCCGCCGATGCACTTCAACAACAGCAAGCGGCCACCGCTCTCGCCCCAGGAGGGTTGGATCAGTGATGGCCGCCATGTCCTCCACTTCCGGCCGACCCGTTGGGAGCGCTGGTGTCAGGAGCTGGAGGTGATCACCGGGGAGCTCTTGCCTGGAGAGCCCGTGCCCCTGCTCAAACATCGCCGGGAACTGTCCAGGGAGGCGGCGATCAAGCTCTGGCGTGACAAGCGCAAGGCGGGCTGGATCGTCTGTGGCCCCCAGTGGTGAGCAGTGCCACCCGGAAGCGTTTCCAGCGGAGCTGTTGCCAAATCCCGGCTGAGCGCTCCAGATCCCTTGCCAGACCTGCGATGATCAGCGCAGCTGATCACTCCCATCCGGCCCGCTGATAGACCCTGAGCCGCCCGGCCCCCACTCCCCCGCAAGATTCCGTTACTTTGGCGATGCCGG
>JBAPUA010000023.1:0-5666 GCA_049282435.1 Cyanobium sp.
GGCCTCGGAGAAGAAGCGGCGGCGTTCCAGCTGCCATTCCTCCTGCTGCTCCAGCAGCTGACTTCCCACCAGCCGGGTGATCGCGGCGTCATTGGGGAAGATGCCGACCACGTTGGTGCGGCGCTTGGCTCTGCTCCACCCACATGGTCCGGGCCTCGGCCTCAGTGATGGCTGGATCGTGCGGGAAGGTTTCGCCGGCGCGGAACACCGGCTCCAACAGCCCCCATACGCCCGGCCAGTCAGCCGACTCGAATAGGCGGACCTGGAGTGGGGAGACCACCGGGTACAGAGGGCGTGGATCATCAACAGAATTATGGTCTGCGCTATGTCCGCGACTGTATGCGCGCAGAATAGGAAAATCGAATCTTAAGTCGAGAGTCTTGACATCTTATTCTGCAGTAACGGATGCTGTACTTGATCACTTGGCGCAAGGGAAATATGTGACTACTTAAGCGCCCGCAGGGTAGCCAACTCCGAGAAGCTTGCCCATTTGAATACAGGGCAGGCAAAAGTGAACGCAAAAGAAAGGCTCGCCAGGGAAATTCAAGATAATTGGCAACATTTGAAACCAAGCGGCCACCGAGGGCAAAACGACACAAATGATATGTAATCATTCGGCTATATCGGGTGGAGATGAGTCATCGAGGGTTGAGTGCTCCACTGATAAGGATGGCAAATCTTCGGCGGCCTCTTTCTCTCGGGCAGCGGCTATTTCAAGCATTTTTTCGTATGTCAGATAAGTCTGATTTTGCAGCTTGCGCCCAGGGTTGTGCTTCTTCTGCCTAAATGCTCTTCTTACCTTTGTCCAATGCATAGTTCGCATGGAATAGGAGAGAAGTGGGAGGCCAGCCAGCGCAGCCAGCGGTTGGCACCCTCCACCAGTTTGAACCACATTTCACTGACGCACGCAGGCTAGAAGTGCTCCTTCACCATAAAGCAATTATTGTTGTCTTCATAGTTCTTGAAACGGGTGGAATAAGTCTCGAGCATATATGCCCATACATGGATTTTCTGGCATCAAGAACTTCCGCCACGACCAGGCTGCGCACCCTTGGGATACACGGGTCTGCCTATGGCAGTTGTCAAGCTCATGAAGTAGGCAATCTGCTGCCCTGAAAACCGACTCCTGCTGCCCGTAAGTCTCTGCCCAAAGAGCTGGAGCATAACCGCTTCCGCAGGACCACCAGGTCGTGAGGGCCTCGATCATGAGAGAGTGATGGCAAGCGCCAACGGCTTGATTGATGTGCGGTCTACAGCTGTAAATCCGATGACAGATCTCCTGGGCCATGGCCTTGACCAGGATCCCGGGCCGATCCCCCTGGTGATCGGCGTGGTGGGTCACCGCGATCCGGTGGCATCGGCCTTGCCACGGTTGCGGGACAATCTCAGAAAGCAGCTGGAGCAACTCTTGCAGGAGCTGCCCCATACACCGCTGCTGATGTTGAACGGCCAAAATCTCCGAGCCGGAGGAGCCGCTCGAGTTCTCTGAGAGCGATCCAGCCGGAACCAAGGCGCCAGCCATCAGCTGATCGCACCTGAGCCAGTCGTTGATGACTAAGAATCCGTGATTCCTGAGTTGCGCATTCAGAGATCAGGATGCATAGTCGATAAACGGAGCTGAGCAGTCAGCTTCCAAGCAGTCATCCCCCTACTTCTCCTATTTCACCCTCCAGAAAGAGTCAAAAGACCTCCTGAGTTACACCACTCGAAAGAGCACTGCCAAAGCATTCTGGGAACGCTTTTCACGCCTGCAGGGGCTGAACTTTATTGAATTCAGTCAAATAAGCTCGCGTCTAGACTGGACTTATGTGAGAGTATTTATCTAGACCATCCAGCGATTGAATTAACTGAGTCGCTGCAATGAGCAGATGACTTACGACGCCTGTTGATAGAGCTCCTCCAGCCGCTCCCGACTGAGGTCGACGTAGAGAACTTCTTCACCGGGCTCGGGAGCTTCGGGATGGCGCCTAGGCCTGGAGCCACTTCTCTGGGCAGAAGCCAACGGAGCCGAGCTGCGGAGGTTCTGGCTCATCAAGGCAAAAGCTCCACCGGCGATGAGCGCAAAGCAGATCAGGTAGACAGCAGCCAGAAGGTCGTTCAAGGGTGGAAAGCTCTTTGCATCACCCTAGTGCAAAGAAATGTTAATCGTTGGTCACGGTTCCCCGGACCCATGCTTTCCATCTCTCAGTCGACCCGAACAACGGAGACCCGCAGCAGGGCCTGGTCTGTAGTCCCCGCCAACGTGGCTGCGGAAAATCGGCAGGGGCGATAGAAAAGCAGCACGGTTCCCATCCAAGGCCCCTGTGCTGGTGTGGTTGGTGGCTTAGCTGGCTCTGGAATAAGCGCGCACCAGAAGCCCATCCGCCGGCGAGGGGCTGGGAATGATCTTGAGCGTCAGGTCCTGATCCACCTCCAGCGCCAAGGTCAGCTGTTTGAGCAGCCCCACCGCCAGCAGCCGGATCTCCAGCTCCGCCAGCGCCTTGCCCAGGCACACCCGCTCACCGCCTCCGTAGGGCAGCAAGGTGGCGGCGCAGTCTCCGTCCAAATGCCGCTGCGGCCGGAAGATCGCCAGATCCTCCGGATCGGCCCCATGGCGCTGGCTGGCGGCGATGCTCACCTGCACCACCCGATCGGCTGGCACCAGCACACCCGCCAGGGCAATGGGCTCCCGGGTGCGGCGGAAAAAACCTCCCACCGGCGGGGTCAGCCGCATCACCTCCTTCACGACCGCATCGAGCCGCGGGGCCCGCAGGGCGTCGGTGGCGGCCCCAGCCTCCCCCTCCTCAGGCGGCCACGGCAAGACGTCCAGTTCCTCCTGCAGCCAGGCCAGCTCGGCTGGGTGTCGCAGCAGGGTCAGCAGCAGGCAGCTCAGGGCGGATGCGGTGGTTTCGTAGCCGGCAAACAGCAGCAACAGGAGCTGCTCCGCCACGTCGTCGTCGCCCAGGGGGAGACCAGCTTCATCTAGGCCGCCGGCCAGCAGATCAAGGCCCCCGGCGGCGAGCGGCGCTCCGGCACCAATGGCGGCCTGCGCCTTCTTGAGTACAGCGCCTAGGCGCCTGAGCAGACGTTGGCGCGCCTGGCGGGCACGGGCGTAGGGGCTACCGGGCAACGCGAGTGGAAGTGAGAAGAGACCCTGGCACCAGGTTTCGAAATCCACGAACAGGGCATCGCGATCGACGGGGTCAAGCCCCAGCACCGTGCTCGCAATCACGCTGAAGGCAAAACGGCGCAGTTTTGGCACCAGGGCCACGGGCGCGTCTGAGGCGATCAGCTCCTGGTTGAGCTCGTTGACCAAGGTCAGGATGGTCGGGCTGTAGCGCTTGAGGGCAGCAGAGGCGAACAGCTGGCCCACCACCCGACGGCGGGCCTTGTGGTCGGCACCGTTGCGGTTCGCCAACGACAGGGGCCCCAGCAGCTCTCGCACACTTTCGGGCCACCAGCCCTGGACCGCATCGCCCTGAGCGAACAGGTCGCTGATCGCCTGGCCGCCGCGAATGAACACGGTCCGTTGCCCCAGCAGGCTGGTTTCGTAGACATCGCCATAGCGCTCGAAGCGGGAACGGGCGAAATCAGGATCGCGAAAGAAGGCAAGGGTCTCGAGCACTCCGCTCAGCGCTGGCGTGCTCGGCAGGGACCGAAGGTTGGCGGGATCGAGGGGCAACCAACGTCACCTGGAATGAAGCCAAGGATGGCGTAGCACAGCCAGCACCGCGAAGCTATGTCCGCATGCAGCTGTTCAGAACAACAGGGTGCTCACAACAGGAAGGAGATGGAGAGGCACACCAGGGCCAGCCCAGCCAAACCGGTGGCGGCAAGAACCGATACGAATTGGATCACCGGCAGCTCCAGCAAGGCCAAAACCTAGAGCAATCCTTAAGACCCGCAATCATTCTGACCTGGTGCCGCTGCAATCCTTCATGGCAGCGGAGGCCCGGCGAGCGATAGCCATCCCTGCAGCGCGGGCCAGCCTGACTTTGCTGGCGATGCGGCTTGGGCTGATCGGCACCTGTCAATGGCGTTCAGCTGATCGAGGGACAGGGTTCGAGATCCAGATTGTTCCCCCAGATCGGGGCGACATGCCGATCGTCCCGCGCCAGTCGGCCTAGGACTAAGCGGAGATCAAAAGCTGAGAGTTCGCCGTCGGCGCTCCATTTCAGGGAAGTGAGGCAAATACAGCAGCCTGTGCTGATCGATCTATTGGTCAATGGCGGACTTCCTGATTGCATCTGCTCCCAATCTTCTCGGTTCTGGGAGTTACGACTTGGGCCAAACTGGTTATCATCGCCACGGACATAAAGAGCCGTCATCAATGGGCGGCCCGAAGATCTCAGAACCCTAGCGGCGGAGCTAGGAACACCGTGATGCAATCCTCGACGACAAGGTTGGTATCGGCTTGGCAGTCGACCCGGAACCGTCCCCAGGTCGCCAAGGGTTCGAAGCGGCGTGATCGGAGTGGCCAGTCGAGGCGCTGGCCTGCGTAGGTGAGCCCCACGCATGTGAGGCTGGCGTTGTCACCCAGCAGGCTCCAGAGCACAGAAATCCTGCTGCGGTCATAGGGCTCTTGGTTCAGCTCGTCCGGACAGTCGACAATCAAACCAGGTCGCAGGCTGAGCCCAAGGCCGCGCTCCCAGCTCAGAAAGGTTCCGTCGTGGGTGGGATAAAACCAGCAGGTGGCATTGCTCCGCTCGCTCAACGCCACGCGATCGAGGCACTGCAGGCTTGTGGGATCCTCTGGTTCGCCTTGGTAGACCCCGAGCCAGTGGTGCTGGGGCTCGATCCGAACCACCAGGGCGTCGCAAAGCAACTGGGTGCCATCGCTGCTGCGGCGTTGCTCACCGGTAAGGGAGCCATCGACAGGAAGCCCGCCCAGGTCGGGGTGCACGGCGCCCCGATTGAAAATCCGCAAGGAGAAACCGGTGGAGGGACCTGAAGCCTGAGCTAGCTGCAGATCCTCCAAAGAGGTAGTGGCTTCAGGTAGTTGCGTGGCCGGGGCCACCACGAAGATCAGCGGTGGGGGCATGGCGACAGCTGTGGAATCAAGGTAACGGCCTTCGAGGGAGGCTCGAATCCGGTGAGGTTCCCTCCATCAATCTGATCGGCGCGACCCGGCTCTGTGGGTCCAGGTCGGTGGCGCCGAAGAGGGGGTGCATCGCCCCTGTAGAGGAACGGCTCACCCCCGGGATCCTGAATTCACGCTGATGGGGATGGCGCAGAGTTCGCCGGCTTCCCATGAGAAGACACCACCCTCAGACGCAGCGGCCTCACTGAGGCCATCCAGCAACGCAGGGGCGATGCCGGCATCGAAGGAGAAGCGGCCGGGGCCGTTGAACAGCAGGGCGAGGCTGCAGCTGAGGTAGAGCAACACCAGTTCCAGAACGTAGATGTTCAGGCCAGCGGTGGAGATGTGCTGATAGGCAGCGACCGGCATGGTGCTGCTCAAGGCCAGGGCACCGAGGGGAGTAAACAGGCCGAGGATCACCAGCCAGCTGCCGATCAGCTCCGAGAAACCTGCTGCATAGGCAAAGAAGAGGGGAAGGGCAGATGCAGCGAGGCCACATAGGTATTGGCGAACTGCTGGGGATCGGCGAGTTTCTCCTGGCCGTGATGGATCATCAGCACGCTTACGCTTACACTTACGCTCAGCCACAGCCACAGCCACAGCCACA
>JBAPUA010000024.1:0-2471 GCA_049282435.1 Cyanobium sp.
GGGCGTGAGCACCACCGGCAGGGCCGCGGCCCGGGGCTGGGGGGGATCGTTACGCTGCAGCAGGCGCAGCATCTGGGCATCCTCGCTCGAAGCCTCGCTGGCAGCCGGGCTGGGGGCGCAGGCGGCCAGGGCTTCCTGCAGCAGAGAATCAAAGGTGGAGCCGGGCAGGCGATGGCGAGCCAGCTCGAGAAAGGCCCGCGGCAGGGATTCGCCGGCGGCGGTGCGCAGCGCCGGATTGCTGCGGCGCAATTCCTGTTCCTGGGCGATGGACGACAGAAAACGCTCGGTCACATCGCGCTTGGTACCGGCGCGGATGCGGGTGTCCTGCTCGGCCTCACTGAGCATGGATTGAGTTTCCAGTTCCCCCAGTCGCCGCTGCAGGCTGTCGAGAACCTCCTGGGCTTCCTTGGCGATGTGGGTGAGCTGGCCGTCAGAGAGTCGGGGCAGGTCGGCCACGTAGACCTTGCCGTGGTCCCGCAGGGTGAGAAAGGTGGGCCGCTGTCCGCCCGAACCGCTCTCCCGGGGCCCGGAGGCACATTCGCGCAGGCGCGGCCTGGGCTGCTGAGGGCGCTGGAGCGGCACGGGGCCGGCCGACGACCGGCGACGCGTGATCCGGGAGGTGTTGTCGAACATCAGGAACTAAGAGGTAGGTGCGAGCTCTCCCAACGGCCGCAGGTAGGTAACTGGGGGCGAAACCCGGCTGAACCGGGGCTGCCATGACGCTGATTCTATGTAGCGAGGAACACTGATGGGCCCGCTCTGCCGGCGGTCTGCTTCGCGAATGGATCAGCTGAGGTCTGATCGGCATCCAGGGGGGTGGATCGGGCGGCTCAACGACTCTCGGACAACGCGGCGGCGCTTGCCCCGGAGTCCCCTCAGCCCCGGGGCAGCGGGCAATTCCTGGGCGACTCCAATCCCGGCCCAGGCCTCCGGGAGGCCTTTTCAGCAGCTGTTCACACAGGTAAACCTTCCAGGGGGCGTTCGCCGGCCGGTCCGTCCTCGATCAGGCCCAGTTCCCAGGCCTGATGGCCCTGCTCGCGGCAGATCGTCAGGGCCTCGGCCACGGCCTCGGCGGGCAGCACCAGGCAGTAGCCCACGCCCAGGTTGAAAGTGTTCCAGAGATCTGATTCCGGCACCTCCCCGTTCGCCTGCAGCCAGCGGAACAGGGCGGGCCGCTCCCAGCTGTGGGGATCGATGACGGCATGGAGGTGGGCCGGAAAGCAGCGGGGCAGGTTTTCCGGCAAGCCGCCGCCGGTGATGTGGGCCATGCCGTGCAGGGGAATCCCGGCGCGCCGCAGGGCCTGGACCAGGCAGCCGTAGAGCCTGGTGGGGGTCAACAGGGCCTCGATCAGCCCACGGCTGTTGCTTGGCCCACAGCTGTTGCTTGGCCCAGAGCCGTCGTCCGGCTCCAGCGGTGTCGTGGCGTCGACCCCCCGGGCTTCGAGGATCGGGCGCACCAGGCTGAAGCCATTGCTGTGTACACCGCTGCTGGCCACCGCCAGGATCCGGTCCCCGGGGCGGACCCGCTGGCCGTCGATGCGTTCGTCCTCCTCGACCACGGCGACGCAGAAGCCGGCCAGGTCGTAGCGGCCCGGGCTGTAAAAGCCGGGCATTTCCGCGGTTTCGCCGCCCAGCAGGGCACAGCCGCTCTGGCGGCAGCCGTCGGCGATGCCCTCCACCACCTCCGCCATGGCCGCGGGGCTGAGCTTGCCGGTGGCGATGTAGTCGAGAAAGAACAGGGGCTCGGCGCCACAGGTGATCACGTCGTTGACGCACATCGCCACCAAATCGATGCCGACGTCGTGGTGACGGCCGTAGGCCTGGGCCAGCTCCAGCTTGGTTCCCACGCCATCGGTGCCCGCTACGAGCAGGGGCTTGCGCAGCCCCTGGGGCAAGCGGCACAGGCCGCCGAAGCCGCCGAGCCCCCCCAGCACCTCGGGACGCCTTGTGGATTCGACGCTGTTGCGGATCCTCTCCACGAAGGCCCGCCCGGCGACCACATCGACGCCTGCTGTGCGGTAGTCCATGGAATGGATCGAATAGGGCACTGATCTTGATCCTCCGATGCCGTCGCCCCCGCCGACGCCTCCCTGGCCTGAATTGGTCGCCCTTGCGGTGGACAGCCAGCCGATTGGCTCGAGCATTGATCAGCTGGCCTTATAGTTGCTATTGGATTTCCTGATTGCCGGGGTCGGGCCGAGGCGGAAAAACCCCTGCCAGGCAGAGGGATGCGGTTAACGATGATGAAAGCTGATCATTCATCGGCTGGCTTTGTTGTCTTTTTGGGCTGGCGAACTGCGGTTAAGTTTGCGCCGTTGTTACTTTCTGATAGGAACTCGCACAGCAAATTTGCATCGATGACGCAGGGCACAGTCCTGCGGCTGATGGTGCAAATCCCAGCTTCTGCTTCCGCTGTTGTTGCCAAGCAACCGGCACTGGCACTGGCTTTGACCGCTGGCTTGTTCCGCTTG
>JBAPUA010000025.1:0-8043 GCA_049282435.1 Cyanobium sp.
CCGGTGCGGGAATCGACACTGCGGATCATGGCCAGAATCGATGTTCTCTACCTGGAAGATCCCTGCAGCGGCAGCCGCCGGATGGTGGACTACCTGGCCAGAGATGGGATCCCGATCAGCCGTGACCGAGTGCGAAAACTCATGCGGCGCATGGGTTTACGGGCGATCTACCAGAAACCGCGCACCACGGTCCCTGGTCATCCATCCGTGCGATTCACCTGCCTGGTGGATCTCAGCATGGTCACGGCAGTGGATCAGGTGTGGGCCACCGATATCACCTACATCCCGATGCGGAAAGGTTTCCTCTACCTGGTGGCGATTGTTGATCTCTTCTCCAGGAATATACTCAGCTGGAAGCTCTCAAACAGCCTTGACACGGAATTCTGTCTTGATGCCCTTGAGATGGCGTTGGAGGGCGGCCGCAAGCCAGGGATCTTTCACTCCGATCAAGGATGTCAGTTCACCTCATCCGACTTCGTGGCCAAGCTGCAGGCCGAGAAGATCAAGATCAGCTGGTCAGGTAGGAAGCGCTGCTACGACAACATCCTCGTTGAACGGCTGTAGCGCACAGTCAAGTACGAGGAGGTCTACCTGCGTGCCTACAGCGATGGCTGGGAAGCTGAGATCAGCCTCGCCCGCTTCCTATGGAGGTACTGCCATGTAAGGCCGCACAGCTCCCTGGGAGCCAGAACTCCCCATGAGGTCTACACTGAGACCGAGACCTGTTCCTCCCGCCCGGGGTTAACGATGTCAGGGGCCAGAACTGTCCAATAAAAGGCACCCACCTCACCGTTCTCGGGCAGCGTTGGGGGCAATGTGTCAACCATTCCTCAACCCACGACGATGGACACCCACCGCCATCACAACGCCAGCCATCAGATGGTGATCCTGCGTTGTATCGGTCCGGAGGCTTTCTTTCAGGAGAAGGTCGTCTTCCCGTTTGAGGAGTGGCTGTTTCGCTGTCCACCCCAGAGGCGCGTCAACATCTGGTCCCATGGCCTTATGGGTGCGGAGCAACTCGATTCGATTAACGCGCAAGACTTGCTGCTGCCAGCCGAGCTTGCTGTCCCCGTCGGGGGCTGACGCAGGAGAACCTCGCTCAGACCTGGCCCGAGACGACCACCACGGCCAGCAATAGGGCCATCAACACAAGCTCGCTCAGCATTGTCTCCATCGGCATGCCTGGTTCCCTCTTCAGATCCTTACTGTCGGCGATGAACCCTGACGACGCGCCCCCCAAGCGGGGGCAAAGCCTCCCCGAATGGGGACTGGGCTTGCGGCAGGGTGCCGCAACAGGCTGATTAGCGATCCGGTCCAGCCTGGACCGCCTTGCCCGCTCTGCTGCCATGGCTACCTACAAAGTCACCCTCGTCAATGCCAACGAAGGCCTGAACCGCACGATCGACTGCGCCGACGACCAGTCGATCTTTGATGCGGCAGCGGACCAGAACATTGATCTGCCCGTCTCCTGCCGTGCTGGCTCCTGCTCCTCCTGCGCCGGCAAGCTGATCAACGGCAGTGTGAACCAGGAGGATCAGTCCTTCCTCGACGAGGACCAGATCGCCGCTGGCTTCGTGCTCACCTGCGTGGCCTTCCCCACCTCGGACTGCACGGTGGAAACCCACGCCGAGGAGGCGCTCTATTGAGGCGTTGCCCAGCCGGCAGCCGTCCAGGCATGAAAGTCAGCGGGTCTCAGCAGCTGGCTGCCTTCAGCCTTCCATTGCCGCGTGCGCTGCAATTGGCTGAACACATCCCATCCAGCGCTCACCCGCCGATCATCCGCCAACGCACCGGCTGGACTGGGCTGGTTGCCGTCGGACATGGCTGACTCCAGGGCGGAGACAACCACGATGACGCGAGATGGATCAGGAGCGATCCCCCCGGATGGGGACGATCGCTCCATCGCAGGATCAGCCCCGCCAGGTGGGCAGGCCGCCGCTGGCCAGGGTGCCGCGATGGCGCCAGAGCGCTTCCGGCGTCACCTGAACGCCGTGCTCAGCAGACAGCCGTACCGCATCTTCGGTGGAAGCGGTAGCGGCCAAGGCCTGGGCAAAAACGGCGTCGCGCTGCAGCAACTCTTTGAGCTGTTGCAGCGCCGTAGTGGAGGGATGGGCGGCCACGGGGGCCGGAAGGTCGCAGGTGGCCATGGGGCCTCCTTCTCAGAGTGATTCCAGTCTAGGAACGGCGAGCCCGATCGGGCTCAGTTGTATTCACCTGGAATGTCCTGCTTGGTCACGGACACGCGGCCCACCTTCAAGCATGAGTGGCGCAGCAAGGCATCACCAGAGAACTCGTACCGGGCGTTCCGGCGAGCTGGGCCACTTCGTTCGCTGTGCCGGCAGCCTGGACCGCCAGGCGCAGGGCGGGGGGCATCCTGCATTCGGCCCAGAAAGGTCCTCAGCTGATCGAGGGACATGGCTGGCAATCGAGGCTGCCGGTGCGCAGGCCCGTCAACTCCTGGTCCACCTGAGCCAGGCGATTCAGCACCAGGATCAGATCCAGAGACGTGAGTTCGCCGTCTGCGGTCCATTTCAGGCAGGTGCGGCCCAGGCAGTCATTGGCGCTGGAAGTTTGGATGGAGTCCGTCATGGCGGAGCTCAGGGTTGAGAGGTTGGATTCAGTGTCCTCCTTCCGGCTGGTCAGCGATGCCCCCAAACGGGTGTACTCCAACCTTGGTTCCTCAGCGCCGGTAACGGATCCAGCCCTCCTGTGGCAAGAGCGGTGGCCGCTTGCTGTTGTTGAAGTGCATCGGCGGCTCAGGCCACCTCGGGCGCCCAGCCCAGTTGCCTCTCCATGTCATCCGTCCAGCCCTGGTAGCGGCTGGTGAGGTGCTCGCCGTGGGCGATCAGGCCCCGGTGCAGCTGGCAGCTGTGCAGCGGGATGGCGTTGGTGTTGGCGTGGTGGCGAAACCAATGGCAGGTCATGCAGCCCTGGCGGCTGCGGCTCTTAAGCAGCACGTCTTCATCGAGATAGGGTCACTCTCAGGAGGGTTCCAGAGAGCCAGCCGCCATGGACTGGCGCCGACGGACATCCATACCCTCACCCATGCGAACACCTGTACGAGCGCGGATGGCCCGCAGCCGCTCCCCTGCTCCAAGCCGGCGCAGTCGCCATCAGGGGCCTAAGTCAGCACGGCGGTGTGAACCGGCAGCCAGAGGCCGAGGAGGGCCTCATGCTCTGGGCTGGCTTTGAAGGGGGAATTAGAGGGGGGTTGACATCTATACGAGCATCTTCCGCGCAGCGGTGGGATTTCTGGCGGTGGGGTTGCAGGGAGAAGGTCTGCAGCCAGCGGTGCGCCGTACTTTTGGAGATGCCGGTAGCAGCCGCCAAGGAGCGAGCCGTCCACTGTGTGGTGCCATCTGTGGGCTTGCTCTGCAGGGCCCGGTTGATGACCTCGACCACCTTGTCATCCTCATCGGTGCGGGGCCGCCCTGGCCTGAGCTCGTCGTGCAAGCCCTCCAGGCCGAGATCCCGGTAACGCTTGCGCTACTTGCCCACGGTCATGCCCGTCAAGCCCATCCGCCTGGAAATGGCTGTGTTGGTTTCACCGGCTCCGCAAGCCAACACGATCTGCGCCCGCTGCACGATCGAATAGGGCAACGACCTTGAGTTGGCGATGCTCTGGAGTTGCTGAACCTCGTCGTCGCTGAGAGCCAGCGGCGGCATTGGGCGACCAACTGCCATGGAACGACTATTCTCAGGAGACACTCCTTATTTTAGCTGTTATTTTCGGGACTGTGCACTAGGCAACGGGTGCCCAGGTCTCCACGTGCAGGCCAGGCACCTGGGCAAACTCGCGGGTGTTGTTGGTGATCAGCGTTGCCTGCTGGCTGAGGGCGTGGGCGGCGATCATGGTGTCGAGCGAGCCAATCAGGGTGCCGCGGCGTTCCAGGTCAGCCTGTAGATCGCCATAGGCCCAGAAGGCCGGGTCATCAAACGGCAGGATCGCCAAGGGGGCGAGAAACATCTCCAGCGCCTGGCGGTTGCGGGCCGAGCCGCTCTTGGCCACGCCAAAGGCCAGCTCGGCGGCCACCACGCTGCAGAGGCCGATCTCGCCCATGCGGTACTGCTGGAAGCGCTTTAACACCGCAGCTGGCTTGGCATTGATGATGTAGGTGCAGATGTTGGTGTCGAGCAGAATCATGGGTTGATCGCATCGCGCGCCTGCTGCTCGGGCTGCTCCCGGCTGAGCACAAATCCTGGCTCGAAGGCCTCCAGGCCGGCCTCCAGCATCTGCCAGGGATCGTCGATCGGCAACAGCAGCACACCATTGCCGAAATGCTTGACCGCCACCTCGTTGCCAAGGAAGCGGTACTTCTTCGGCAGGCGCACCGCCTGACTTCGGCCCGATTGAAACAGCTTGGCGGTGTCCATAGGCGGCCAGAATGCCGATCTCTACCAATGGTAGCTACCGAGTGGGGATCCGGCCCGTGGTGGGGCAAGGATCAGTGCTGGCCTCGGTTCACAGGTGCAGGGCCAGTTGCCCGTGACCCAGCAGCTCTCGCCCAGTCTTGGGTGACATCCCCTCTCTCTTGACGAAGGGGTTTTCGGCGATCGCGATCCACGGCGCCGTGTAGGCGCAATGGTCAGCAGAGCAGCGTCCTTCGGCCAGGCGTTCGGCGCCTGGCGTTCCTGCTCCCATCACCGCTGGCCCGGCCCAGGACCGCCCACAAACTGCCGCTCCCACTCAGCTCCCATCGGCCCCGGCCGACCCCAGCCAGGTGCCCCTCGATGCCGAAACGATCCAGCATCTCCACAGCACCCTGCGGGCTCTCCCCAGGCCGCTGCTGGAGAGCCTGACGCGCGCTTTCCGCAAGCGCTTCCAGGTGCCCGATGAGGTCGTGACCATCGCCGATCGGATCAGCCAGAAGTGCCACCACAACTGGATTGAGGCGTTTCTGGTGTCGCACCGATAGGTGGGCTCAGCAAAGCAGCACCAGACCATCACCTGAGGCCCTGTGTCTCGATCAGGCAAGCAGCTGGCCGTTGTCTCTACGTTGACGCAGGGTCCGGACTGCAGATGATGACCAGGGTTGTGCGTGTAGGCGCCTGCATTGGCCTGGCCTTGCTGGCCGGCTGTGGTCGCCCCGATACCCAGGCCCTGCAGAAGCTGGCCTGTGAGCATGTGGCCAGCACGATCGATCTGCAGTCCGTGGGTCAGCTCGACACGCTGCGCAAAGCCCTGGGCCTGGCCCCCGGGGTCGACCCGATCGGCACCTGCCGCAGCCTTGGCGTCACGATGGAGTCCACGCCTCAGGGCAAGAACTCCGGCGAGAGCAGCACCGGTGAGAACGCAGAGAACCGCAAGACCGAGAGCAACGGCGGCGAGAACTGAGCCGACCCGATGTTGCTCGTACAACATTTTTCTTTGCTGTTCTTGCTGTTGTCCTGTGGAAGCATGAGGTCTTCCCCATGGCCAATGTCAAGTTCACCAACAGGGGGATCAGTCATCGGATCGTTGTGCCGTTGAAGCCAAGTATTCACCCGATCATGAATGACCTCGACGCTTTCCTCCGCTGGAACTCTGGCCATCTGCTGGAGAACCGCACTCGTGGTGCCTATGCCGAGTGGCTGGTGCACCGTGCCCTGGGCCTCGACCCCGGCGAACAGCGCATCGAATGGGCCGAGGTGGACGTGACCGATGGCGCCATCACCCTGGAGGTGAAGTCGGCGGCCTATGTGCAGTCCTGGCCGCAGGAGGTTCCAAGTGTGATCAGCTTCCCGATCGCGCAGCGGGTCGCCACCGCCTATGTCTTCTGCCTGCTGGCGGAGCAAGATCCCGAACTGGTGGACCCGCAGGACCTGAGCCAGTGGCGGTTCTGGGTGGTACCCACCGGAAAGCTGCATGGTGAACGCAAATCGATCGGCCTGCACCCGCTGATTCGGGCCTATGGGGAAGGGATCAGCTACGAGGAGCTGCCAGCCCAGATCGAGGCGCTACGCCCATCAGCGTCGCAATAGCCAGCGCAGCAGCGACAGGCCGATGATCAGCCCGAATCCGGTGTTCCAGAGCACGGAAGGCCGCTGGGAAAGGCGCTGCAACCAGGGAGGAAGCTGATCAGCCCAGCGCTCCAGTGCCAGCACCGCCAGCAGAAGCAGCAGCAGCGGGATGCCGATGGCGAGCACGAGTTCCTGCAGCATCCATCGGCCTCCTGCACGGAGATCACCGTATCGAGCCCTGCGCGGGGTGGCCAGCCCGCCTGATCCCTGCCAGTACAGGTGTATGCATGGAGCGAGCAATATGGCGCCGGTCCCTCTTTCCCGTCTGCAGCCCTCCAGCGCGGAGGCGATCGAGGAGTGGCCCTATCTCGATGAAGGCGTCCTGCTCAAAGCCCGCAGCCGCCAGGTCTGCATAACCTGCCACTTCTTCCGGCATCACCCAGGGCCCGAGTGCATCCCGCTGCTCACCTGCCATCTGCATCAGGGCTTGATCGCCCACGGCGAGCACCTCACCCATCGCTGCAGCGGCTGGACAGAAGACCTGCACCGCCAGCGGGGCTGGGCGCCGGAGGTGGCCTGACCCGCCGATGCACTTCAACAACAGCAAGCGGCCACCGCTCTCGCCCCAGGAGGGCTGGATCAGTGATGGCCGCCATGTCCTCCACTTCCGGCCGACCCGTTGGGACCGCTGGAGCCAGAGCTTTGAGGTGACCTTCAGCGCAGGCTGGCCTGGGAGGCCCGCATCAGGAGCCCCATCGTGGCCCGATCACGCCCCGTCATGGGCTTCGCCGGGGCCAGTGGATCCCCGTGGTTGTGGGGGGGCTCCGGGCCGGTGGCCGGCGCGGCCTGGATGCTGCTCAGTTCCTGGGCGGGAATCCGGTAAACCGGCTGCCCCTCCTTGATCGTTTCCACCACCCGGATGCTGCCGATACTGCCCGGCGCCACCTTCAGCGGATTGCGCTCGATGATCACCAGATCGGCGAGTTTGCCGGGCTCCAGGCTGCCCTTGCTCTTCTCTTCCTTGATTTGATACGCGGCCATCACGGTCACGGCGCGCAGAGCGTCGTAAGGGCTGATCCGTTCGGCCGGTCCGATCACCCGGCCGCTGGCGGTGCGGCGGTTCACGGCGGCATCCACCAGCCCCAGGATCGTCGGCAAGGGGGACACCGGGGCGTCGTGGGAGAGGGTGTAAGGCAGGCTCGCCGCCTGGAAGCTGTGGGCGGCGGCGGCATGGGCGGCCCGATCGGGGCCCCATAAGCGCTCCACCGCATCACCAGCGGCGGCGATCGAGGCCATCAGAAAACTCGGCACGGCGCCAATCGCCTTGATGCGCTGGATCTGGTCGGGTCGCAGATAGGTGGCATGGATGAAGACCGGACGGTGGTCACCCCAGCCTTTTTTCTTGATCACCGCTTCGATCACGCGCAGGGCCTGATCGGCGGCGGCATCGCCATTCATGTGCATGTTGATCTGCACTCCGGTGCTCCAGAACCGCTCCACGCCGGCCAGCAGAACCGCATCCGGGATCTGCTCATAGCCTCGATACTCCCCGAATTTACCCGGGGGATTGGTGGTGTAAGGCTGAGTGAACCAGGCGGTGTCCACGCTGCCATCGAGCCAGTATTTGATACCGCCCAGCCGCACTCGATTGATGTAGCGGCGATCGAGATCGGGTCTGGCGGCCAATAGCAGAGCGGCGGCGGCGGTGGAGGAGGGGGTGTAGGCCCGGGAGACGCCATAGGCGGCATCGATCACGTCATTGGTGGCCGAATCCTTGGCACAGATGTAGAGGTCAATCGGCAGCAATTTCTTGTCGATCGCATTGCGCACCACCGCGATGTCGTCGGCTCCCAGACCAATGCCGCAGTCCTGGGCGGTGGTCTGGCCAAAGCGCGCCCAGGCGGCAGCACCAGCCAGGATCGCGTCATCGGCCAGCTTGCCGGTGAAGGCAGGCCGTTGGCTGCGCACCAGATTGAGGGTAGCGCCCCTCCGAGTGGTGTAACTCAGGAGGTCCTGTGACCCTCTCCGGAGGGTGAACAGGAGCAGTCAGGGGATGACTGCTTGGAAGCTGACTGTGCAGCTCCGTTTATCCACTATGCACCC
>JBAPUA010000026.1:0-6434 GCA_049282435.1 Cyanobium sp.
CCAGAAAGAATCGCGGCGAGCCAAAAGGCAAATATTTTTGTTAAGACTGCAATTCAGTCAACTGATGCTGCGAGCAAGGCGGAAAGGCAAAGAATTACAGTCCAATATTTCCCAAAAGGCGTAGATCTGATCGTCATACGGAACACACTCTCATCCCTTGGATTTACATTCATGGAGGGAGCTTCACAGCAGAGAGGAGCGACGAATGCCATTTGGCTTGGAAATGACGTACCAATATCTGATGTCAAGCTTGTGGCGTTAACACTAGTCCGAGCAGGTGTGGACTTAAAGACAATAAGACCTTTTCGCAAGAGGCATCCAGTCGCAGATGGAAACCTATTGATACAAGTAGGCACTGACGAGGAGTTTGCTGGAAAGCCTTCACTGACGATTGGGGGGCATAACAAGCGCAACAGCATTCACAAGAAGTGACTAGTTCTGCCTGTTTTTTCTTGCCAATGTACAGGTTTTTCTTGGGATAAAATTTGGCTAACGCCCAAGATCAGCGGCGGATCGAGACATCAGCAATGTTGATTCCTTCAGCACCCATCTTCCATATCTTGATGTTAGCTCTGCCATGCACCATTCAGTTCAGATTAAACATCCAAGGCGATAATAGTTGCTAATTCTATAGCGGCAATGCTGTCCCAATAATTAATCAGTATTCCCCTGGCGAGATGGTAGAAAGTATTCAAGGATATGGTCAGGCCATTTGCTCTACAACTGGCACCAAGCGTGTGGGCCGGTAAGCCTAATGGGCTAACTTCTGCCTATGGCTTGTCTCTTTCAACAATCCAAGGTGTAGTGCCCAAGGGAGCCGGGAATGGAATGCCTGCATGAAGAGCGGAGGCCCTATAGTCATGGATCTTATTTAATATCTTTTTTGTTATTTTCTTCTCCCAGTCTATCTGTGCATGCTCTGGGGGTCTTTCTTGATGTGGTAGAGGTAGAAGCTCAATGGAAAAAGTCAAGAACTTCTTTGTTGCCTGGAGGTTTCGAGCCAATTCATGTGCCACCTGTGCCACCACAATCTGGTCAACCTCCCTGCCACCACGTTCTAGAATCCGATGGGAGAACTCAAGCTTGAGTTCGCGAAATATCTCTTCCCGTGAAGCTCCCATGGGCCAAGAAGATACCCACTCATTTGCTGCAGTTTCAATAGCTAAGATGAGCGTAGGCCATGCTAATTCTGGTTCGCTCTCGGCAATCAATATTGCATTCTGGAATTGCCTGGCAGATCGAACCAAGGCGGTGAACTGAGTCTCGGACACGCCCTACAGAGACTCTATTGTTTTTAGAGATTTAAGATTGCCTTCTTTGAAGACAGAAGGGAGTATGAGCCGTTTGTCCGGCATGAAGACATCCGGCTTGCCTTTCCTTGACGCAATGGGTATTCCGAGAGGATTTTTGGTGTAAGCCCCGAAGATTCTTGTTTTTCCTCCAGATTTTAATCTGCCAGATTTTAATTTGATTCCTAGGCGTAATGAAGCAAGTGAAGCTAGTTCATCAGTGGCTTATCCGCCATGACAGCTTGTAGCATTAGGAAGCATAATAAACTCTCTTTCTCCGCTGACAATCCATGAGGCCCGAAGAGTTGTCTCTTGGATCTCTCCTGGTTCATCGTTTAAAGGGACCACAAGACTCTATCGGCAAAGCAACCCAATGTGGCCGCTTACAGCATCTTCCATTGGCTTCCATCTGGCGATGATTGACACAGACCAAGAGGCCGCAGAACACTGTGCTCACACGGTGATTGAGGAGGGGTTTCATCGATGCCGCAGCACGGATTATCCCGATGGCAGGCAGTGCCGAGAAGCGCTGTTGTCCTGCTCGAAAGGTCCATGCAGGCTCGCGAAGGCCTGCTGCTCTACTGCGGCCTCGGCCTGAGCACCAGCTTGGTTGTGGGCACCCTGGGGGTCCGCTGGCCCGTTCTGCTCCCCGGCCTGCTGCCGCCCCTGGCGAGCCTGGGGGTGTGGCGGTGGGCCCAGCGCCGCCTGCGCCAACCGGCACCCTCGCCGCCGACGGCATGCCTGCTCGACGCCAGCCTGCTGCGGCAGCGGCTGCGGCTTGACGTCGAGCTGGCGCCGGAGGCCTTGCATCACTGGCGGCAGATCGGTCAGCGGCTGGAAGCGGTGCGCGTCCTGGCTGCGGCCTGTACCGAGCTGGATCCGGGCTGTGCGTTGGCCCTGTTGGTGCTGCTGGAGCGCCTGGTGGAGCGGGCCCTGGCGATGCAAGACCACCTCTGTCGCCTGAACCGAGTGCCCACCCGTGACTCTCTGCTGCTGCTTGACCGGCGACTGGATGCCCTGCAGGAGCACCTGCAGAAGTGCCAGGAGGCTCTGACGCGCTGCTACGAGGCCGCCCTGGAGGAGGCCCTGCGTTGTCCGGATGGGCCGACAACGGTTGTTCTTTCCACATTGCTGCTCGAATCATGACTGCCCGTTCCTTGCTTGGCGTGTCCATGACCGCCGTCGCCGTCATCGGCGGTGGCGTGCTGGTCAATGCCGCCCTGAATCCGCCGGTCAGCTCCTTCGACTCCGCTATGGAGCGACTGGAGCGCCGCCTGCTTCCTTCGATCTCGGTGGAAAGCGCCATGCTGCCAGCCTCCATCGCCAGCGCCGAGGCGCCACTGCCCCTGGCCGAACGGCTGCCACAGGCGGCGGCCTTTCCGCTTTACGGCGCCCCAGCCGATGCCATCGACCACAGCGGCAGCAGCCTGCGGGTGGAAATCGTCAGTTCGCTGGAGAAGGCCGACCACCAACGCGCCAGCAGCCGCTGGCTGGTGGATGGGGCCGAACGCTTCAACCAGCGGCGCGAGCGGGGCAACGACGGCCGCCGCATTGAGGTCGTGGTGCGGCCGATCCCCTCGGGTCTGGCGGCCCAGATGCTGGTAGCCGGCAGCTATCGACCCGCCGGCTACTCACCAGCCAGCCAACAGTGGCTGGAGCTGCTGCGCCACGACGGCATCGCGCCGACGCTGCTGCAGCCCTCGCTGGTGGGCAACCGCTCTGTGATCGCCGTGCGCGGCGCAGCCTGGAAGCAGACCGGCGGCGGACAGTTGGCTTTCGGACCGGTGATGGAGCGAACCCTGGCGGGTCAGCTGCGCATGGGCACCTGCAATCCCTACCTGTGTTCCCCCGGCCTGGATTTCATGCACACGCTGCTGTGGACCACGGCCGGCCATGCGGGCAATGGCGGAGCACTGCAGGCGGCGGAGCTGGAGCGGGGCTCGATTCAGCGATCCCTGGAGCTGTTCCAGCAGCGGGTGAGCAGGATCGACCCCACCTACATCGAGCAGATCGAGATCTGGAAGCGCCGGCCCGAGGCCCTCGATGCGATGGTCATGGCGGAGCAGAGCTACCGGCAACTGCGCCGGGAGCCTGGCTTTGAGGATCTGTTGGCGGTTCCCTTCGGCGCCGATCAGGGCTCACCGCTGGTGGCCTTGCCGTGGACCACGGGGCCGGAGCGGCAGGCGCTGGAGCGCTTCGCCCGCTTCATGACCTCAGCGCCCCTGCAGACCCTGGCCCGCAGCCAGGACTTCGGCCAACCCAGCCCAGTGCCAGCCACAGCACGCCCGCCCCGGGCAGATGGGGAGCTGCTGAGCAGGGTGCAGCGGCTCTGGAAGCAGCGCAAGGATGGCGGCCGCACGGTTTACCTGCAGCTGCTGGTGGACGTGAGCGGCTCGATGAACGAGAACGAGCGCCTCTCCCAGCTCAAGCGGGCCCTGATCGTGGCCAGCGGGGCTATCAACAGCGGCAACCAGGTGGGGCTGATCAGCTTCAGCGACAAACCGACGCGGCTGATGCCCCTGCAGCCCTACGACGCCAGCAGCCGAGCGCGACTGCTGGCCACGGTGCAGGGGCTGCAGGCCAATGGCAGCACCGCCCTGTACGACGGCTTGGCCGTGGCGTTGCACGATCTGATGCAGGCACGCCGGCGCGATCCGAACGGTCGCTTCCATCTGCTGGTGCTCAGCGACGGCATGGCCACCAAGGGGCTGAACCTGGGCGATCTCAGGGGCGTGATCGAAAACAGTGACATCACCATCACCCCGATTGCCTATGGCGACGTCAACGATGGAGAGCTGCGCGACATCGCCGCCATCCGCGAGAGCGCGGTGTACAGGGGCGACCCGAAACTCATCCTGCCGCTGATCAACGACCTGTTCCAGACCGCCCTTTGATCGCAAGGACACCAACCAACACCATGGCGACAAGCCTCTCTCCTTTGGCCAGCCGACTTCTGATTGGAAGCTGGCTCAGCCAGTTGCTGCTGGCTGGCGTGATCGCACTGGTGGCGCCGATTCCGGTGCGCCCCCTGGTGATTGAACGGCGATTCTGCAGCGAAAGCCAGCGGAGCGCCATGTTGGCTCGCTATCAGACGCTAGTGCTGCGCGACAGGCTCGGAATCGAACGATTTCGGCCGGTGATTCTCTATAGCGTATTTGGCCAACAGCAAAGTGATTGGCTGCCCGCCGCCAGCGACCTGGGCCTGGCCAGCACGGCGGGAGATGGGAACCGTCAGGAGGCGGCGCAGCTGCAGGACAATCACCCCACGGCCCTGGTGCTGCGCTGCCAGCAGGCGCCGTGAAGCCCCGCACAGAGGCTGACAGGAAACCTGGAAAAGCCACTGCCGAAACGGTACGGCAAGGGACGCCCATGGTTGCCGCCAGCCTGCCAGCAATGAGCCATCCTTCATCAGGACAACACTATGAAGTTCTTTATCTGCTTGCCGATAGTCCGATCATTTGGTTGCTGTCGTTTGGATGTCTCCACCGGCTGTTTGGATGCCTCCCTCGGCTCACTTCGCCACGCTGAGTGGAATGTTGGGGCTTTCGGGGTTCACATCCAGGCTCTGTAACTGAGGCCGCAGCACCAGGTCCATATCCTCCATCGGGATCGTCCCCAGCAGCACCTCATTGCCCAGCACCATGGCGCCGGTGAAGCAGCGGCGATTGCGGAAGCGCACCTCCACAGGGCCCACGTAGGGCACCGTGCGGCGGTGGCCATCGGAAAGCACCACCTCCCGCCGCTCCAGTTCGGCCAGGCTCAGCTGAATGGCCAGGTGCTCGGGAATGCAGAGAGGCATAGCCCCGCTGTACGCCAGGGCCGACACCTCCAGCGGCGCCAGCTCGAGCCGGGTGGGGTTGCTGAGAGAAACGGTGCCGCGGATCAATCCAATGGGGCCAGGCTAGCCAGCCCGGATCTCCTCAACCACCAACACCTGAGGCTATTCGATATCTTTTCAACTTGTTATGCCATCGCGTTAATCCATTAGCAGCCTGTCGTACGCTGCCCCTGAGTGGCAGGCAAGCAGCTTGGGGTGGCGTAGCAAATGGATGGTGTTGGCCTGACCACTCGAGGGGCTTGTTGGCCTGCTACTCCTAAGCACTCTACCTGTAACCACAAATCCTACTTTCGGAAGGCTGGCCTCACTCGTGACAGCATCTTCCTTGACGTGGCAATGAACCTGTCCAATGTAAAGGCCAAAACCAGTGCAAGCACTGATGCAAAATACGAACATCGCAGAGCAATAGCCCATCCCGACGCGGACGGATCGCCAGGGAAGCTCGAAATCCGGATCTCAAGCACAACCGCTATCAATAATCCTAGAACTGCTAAAAGCAGCAACTTGAAGAAAGTAATCTCTTCAAGGGCGAGATGAAGTATGAAATCTTGTCGTACTTCAAAGGAATCAGCAATAGCCCTGACATCCATCTGCAGACGTTGATCACGAGCTTGAGCTTGATCTTTCCATTTTGCAATTAGCCGATGCCGCCGCCTGTCAAGAAACTCTTTCAGATAGCTAGACAGGATATTGATTGCAATACCGACAATAACTGCGCTGAACCACCATGCTGGATCTGAGAGGAAAATCAGTGTTCTAGTAATTTCTTCGCTTCAGATTTAATGGTTACATCTTGATGACTCTAGTCATCTCTGCAGTGTCCGGCCAACGCTATATGGGTGGTTTCCGGTAACCACGCTACCGCTCTTGCTGCTTTCCGAGAACCACTTCCACAAAGCCAAGCCTAGCAATAGCAGGTGCTTTCGCGGTCATGTGTCCATCGCGAACGGTGGCTATCGGACCCGATATTCACTTGTAGCGGCTCCTACAACTGGTCGGCTGGGCTAATGGCGCCCATCGGGCCGCACTTGAGCACTTGGGTATACATTATTGTGGTGTTGAGATCCGAGTGCCTCATGAGTTCCTGAAGGGTTCGGATATCCTGCCCACGCTCTGGCAGATTGGTTGCAAACGAATGGTGGAACGTGTGGCAACTTGCCGGTTTGGTGAGGCCGGCGTGCCCAACGGCTTGCTTCACGGCCTTCTGGAAGCAGCGTCCCGTGGAGTGGTGTAACTCAGGAGGAGCAGCCCCGGCGTAGCCGGGGCTGACGGCTCGCCTCCCTCAGTTCTCTGTTGTGGCAAAGGGT
>JBAPUA010000027.1:0-4162 GCA_049282435.1 Cyanobium sp.
GTATGGGGTGATCTTCTGCTCGATCAGCGAAGCCGTCAAGGATCACGCCGAGCTGATCGAGCGCTATCTCGGTACGGTGGTGCCCAGTAACGATAACTATTTCGCCGCGCTCAACTCTGCTGTTTTCAGTGACGGTTCGTTTGTCTTTATCCCCAAGGGCGTTGCTTGCCCGATGGATCTCTCCACCTACTTCCGCATCAACTCCGGTGACACTGGTCAGTTCGAGCGTACATTGATCGTGGCCGAAGAAGGTGCTTCTGTCAGTTATCTGGAAGGCTGCACCGCGCCGATGTTCGACACCAATCAGCTCCATGCTGCCGTCGTGGAACTCGTGGCGCTTGAAGAGGCTTCGATCAAATATTCGACGGTCCAAAACTGGTACGCCGGCGATGAAAATGGGGTGGGTGGTATTTATAATTTTGTCACCAAGCGCGGCCACTGTCGCGGCGATCGCAGTCACATCAGCTGGACCCAGGTAGAAACTGGTTCTGCCATCACCTGGAAGTATCCAAGCTGTGTGTTACAGGGTGCTGATTCGGTTGGAGAATTCTATTCCGTCGCCCTGACCAACAACCGGCAGCAGGCTGATACGGGCACCAAGATGATTCACGTTGGTCCGCGCACCCGTTCCACCATCGTCAGCAAGGGTATCAGCGCCGGCCATTCGTCCAACAGCTATCGCGGTCTGGTCCAGATCGGTCCCAAGGCCGTCGGGGCCCGCAATTACAGCCAATGCGATTCCATGCTGATCGGCGATCAGGCGGCGGCCAACACCTATCCCTACATTCGCAGTCAGCAGCCGGATGCCAGCATCGAGCATGAGGCGAGTACCTGTCGCATCTCCGCCGATCAGCTTTTCTATCTCCAGAGCCGGGGCATTGGTTTTGAAGAGGCTGTTTCGATGATGGTCAGCGGATTCTGCCGCGATGTCTTCAATCAGTTGCCGATGGAGTTTGCCGCCGAGGCCGACAAGTTGCTGGCCCTCAAGCTGGAGGGTTCGGTGGGCTGAATCCAGCCCCTGGCCGGCGAGGGGGCAGCAGCGCTGATCGGTTTGCTGTCCCGTCGCCACACGATCCCCCCATTGTTCTTTTTTCCCTTGCCGTGATACGTCCAGACGCCCCTGTTTTGCTCGAGATCCGTGATCTGCGCGCCAGCGTCGAGGAGCAACCGATCCTCAAGGGCGTCAGCCTGTCGATCCGTGCCGGTGAGATCCACGCGGTGATGGGCCGCAACGGCAGTGGCAAGAGCACCCTGTCCAAGGTGTTGGCTGGGCATCCGGCCTACCGCGTCACCGGCGGCAGCGTTCTCTATCGCGGCGAGGATCTGCTGTCGCTGGAGCCGGAACAGCGGGCCCGCATCGGCCTGTTCCTGGGCTTCCAGTATCCGGTCGAGATTCCCGGTGTCAGCAATCTCGAGTTCCTGCGGGTGGCCACCAATGCTCGACGCCAGCAGCAGGGGCAGGACGAGCTCGACACCTTCGCCTTTGAAGATCTGGTGCGCGAGCGGCTGAAGGTGGTGCAGATGGATCCCGCCTTCCTGGAGCGCTCCGTCAACGAGGGCTTCTCCGGGGGGGAGAAGAAGCGCAATGAAATCCTGCAGATGGCCCTGCTGGAGCCGCTGGTGGCGATTCTCGATGAAACCGATTCCGGGCTCGATATCGATGCTCTGCGGATCGTGGCTGGCGGTGTCAATCAGCTGGCGAGTGTCGATAACGCCACCCTGCTGATCACCCACTACCAGCGTCTGCTCGATGTCATCACTCCCGATTACGTGCACGTGATGGCGGCGGGCCGCATCTTGCGCACCGGCGGCAAGGAGCTGGCCTTGGAGCTCGAAGAGAGCGGATATGACTGGGTCGATGCCGAGATCGAGCGACTGGAGGCCGCCCAGGTGCAGCGCACTGCCGCGGAGGTGGGGTGATGGTGGCGATCCCCGTGGGTGGGCTGCGCCCCCAGAGCCGAACCGGCCCGGGCCAGAACTGGCTGACTGAACTGCTGGCCTGCCTGCCGGAGAGCGGCGACGGCCTGCTGGCGACCCGCCAGCAGCGGGCTTGCCAGGCGCTGGCGGCGGCACCGCTGCCCTCACGGCGGCAGGAGGCCTGGCGTTTCACCGCTGCCGCCGCGATCACGGCGATCCCGGCCCAGCTCCTGGAGGCGCCGCCGGCCCCGATCGCCCTGCCTGTTCCCCAGCCCGCCGTGCTGCGCCTGCTGCTCGATGGTCGCCGCGATCCGCTGGAGGGACTGACCCTGCCCGCGGGGCTGGAGCGTCTGGCGCCCGAGGAGCTGGAGTCGCTGCTGGACGGGACTCTGGCGGACAACGGCGCCGCCGGCGCCTGGCCGGTGCTGCTCAATGGGGCCCTGGCGACTCAGGTGCTGGCCCTGCGGGTCAGCCAGGCGCTGCCCACCGTGCTGGAACTGGTGAGTGACACGGCCGAGGCCACGGGGGTGCTCGCTCTGCGGGTGCTCCTGGTGCTGGAGCCTGAGGCCAGCCTGGAGGTGCTGGAGGTGCATCGGGCTCGCGGCGCCAGTCTCACCAGCGTCGTGCTGGAGGCCCGGCTGGGGCGAGGAGCTCACCTGCGCCATGGCCTGCTGGCCCAGGGGCAGTCCCCCCAGCCCGGGGACACCGAGGACCTGCCTGCCGCTCCCGGAGTTTCTCCAGTGCTGCTGCACCATCTCGCCGCTGTTCAGGATCCGGCCAGCGAGCTGGAGCTGATCGCTGCGGTCTCGGGTTTTGGCCTGGCCCGGCTGGAGCCGATGGTGGTGCAGCGCTCCGGCGCCGCTTTCACCCGTCTGCGCGGCCTGCAGCGGGTCGATGGTTCTCAGGTGGTTGATACCCACAGTCGGGTGTTGTTCGCCGGTCCGGAGGGGCGTCTCGATCAGGTGCACAAGGCCCTGGCCGATGGGGCGGGCCGCAGTGTGTTCAATGGCGCGGTGATCGTGCCGCGCCAGGCCCAGCGCACCGATGCGGCCCAGCTCAGCCGCTCGCTGCTGCTCTCGGATCGGGCCCGCATCGACACCAAGCCCGAACTTGAGATTGTTGCCGACGATGTCCGATGCGCCCATGGCGCCACCGTCAGTCGCCTGCAGCAGGACGAGCTCTTCTACCTGCAGAGCCGGGGGATCGGGGCCGCCCAGGCTGCCCGCCTGTTGCTGCGTGGCTTCTGCGAGGAGGTGCTGGCGGAACTGCCGGCTCCGGCCAGCCTCTGGCAGCCTCTGCAAGCGCTGATGGGGGAGGTTCCGGCCCGATGACGATCGCCTCCAACCCCGCCGCTGCGGCCATCCCCACCGAGGCCATGCCTGCCGGCGTCGATGCCGGCTCCCAGGTTCCCAGCGCCGCGCCGGCCGCCACGCGGGTGACAGTCGGCGCGGCCAACATGGGGTTGCACCCGACGCCTGTCGAGCCGGCAGCTGCTGTGATCACCCTGCTGGCGGCGTCTGAGCGGTACGGCACCGACCGCTGCGATACGGACCGCTGTGACATGGACCGCCGTGACATGGACCGCCTCGACCCCAACCTTCCGGATTCCCGCCCTGTGGCCGCCAACCCCTCTGATCCCGCCCGCTCAGGCGCCACTGTCGCGGATCCGACCCCGGCCTCGGCCGATCTGGAACAGCCCGCCGCTACGGAGTCCGACCTGGCCGCCCTCACCCGGCCCGATTTCCCCCTGCTCAGCCAGATCGCCTGCCTGGGCCAGCCGTTGATTTATCTCGACTACGCCGCCACCAGCCAGAAGCCCCGTCAGGTGCTGGCGGCCCTGCAGCACTACTACGGCCACGACAATGCCAACGTGCATCGCGGCGCCCACCAGCTCAGTGCTCGTGCCACCGAGGGTTTTGAGCATGCCCGTGAGAAGGTGGCGACCTTCGTGGGCGCGGCCAGCCCCCGCGAGATCGTCTATACCCGCAATGCCAGCGAGGCGATCAACCTGGTGGCCCGCACCTGGGGGGAGGCCAACCTGCGGGCGGGCGATGAGGTGTTGCTCTCGGTGATGGAGCATCACAGCAACCTGGTGCCCTGGCAACTGCTGGCGGCCCGCACCGGCTGCGTGTTGCGCCACGCCGGCCTGACGCCAACAGGCGAACTGGATCTGGCGGACTGGCGCAGCAAGCTCTCAGAGCGCACCCGGCTGGTGAGCTTGGTGCAGGTGAGCAACACCCTGGGC
>JBAPUA010000028.1:0-20912 GCA_049282435.1 Cyanobium sp.
TGCAAAGCGCTGGCTCGGTTTTCGCTGTCGGCTGACAGCCTGCGCGACCCCGAGCGCATTGATCGGCTGTTGCTGGTGGTGGCAATCGCTGTGCTGGTCGGCAGTCTGCAGGGCTATGCGGTGAGCCCGGCCGGCGAACGCCGCCGCGTCGATCCCCACTGGCAGCGGGGCCTGAGCTTTGTACGGATCGGCCTGAAGTGGCTGCAGCAGTGCGTGGCCAATACCGCCAATGCCTTGCTGGCCTGGGCACCCATCCCCCTGCGGGATCTGGAGCCCTGCATACCCAGCCGCGGCGTGCAGAGGCGGCAGAAAGAGCCATGGTTCACGCACCTTGACCTTCCGCCATGGCCACGCCAGTCCAAGCTGCTGGCTGTCACATGACCATCGCAGCTGAGATGTGTCGTGCAGTCAGGCACCAGAGTCCTGGCGACCGCTGAAAAGCACCCCGTGAGGCGCTGAAACGGTATGGATTTAGCTCAGAATGGACTTTGAGTTTGATCCCGCCAAAAGCGACGCCAACCTGCGCAAGCACGGCATCGATTTCCTGGTCGCCCAGGCCCTCTGGCGGGACCCGGCTCTGCTGGAAATCCCGGCATGAATCAGCAGTGAGTCCCGCTTCCTGGTCATTGGCCTTTTGCGAGGTCGCTACTGGTCCGCCGTGATCACCTACCGCCAGCAGACCATCCGCCTGATCTCCGTCCGCCGCTCCCGCCCCGAGGAGGTGCAGCTCTGTGAACAGCTCTGAGTTCGATCGACGCTTTGAAGACGGGGAGTCCGTGATCGATGCGCTCGACCTGTCCGCAGCCCGCCGTCCCCGGCTGGAGCAGAGGCGCGTCAACGTCGACTTCCCGCTCTGGATGGTCGAGCAGCTCGACCTGGAGGCGTCCCGGCTGGGGGTGACGCGCCAGTCGATCATCAAGGTCTGGCTGGCGGAACGCCTCGAGCGCCGTTGGGATTCTGCCGGGATCGCGGTCGCGGAATCGTCGTCGTCCTGAGGTGCCCGACACGACGGTGACCATCGCCGATCGGATCAGGCAGAAGTGTCACCACGACTGGACCGGTGTGTTTCTGGTGTCGCACCGTGAGGTGCGCTCAGCAGAACCGCACCGTGAGGTGCGCCCAGCAGAACCGCATCAGGGCGGCACCGTCTGAAGCCCTGGCGCCCGATTACCTCCCCTGCCAGTACAGGTGTATGCCAGCAGGAATCGCCAAGGTGCCGGTCCCCCTCTCCCGTTTGCGGCCCTCCCGCATTGATGCAATCGAGGACTGGCCCTGGCTCGATCGGGAGGTGCTCCGCTCCAGCCGCAGCCGCCAGGTCTGCATGACCTGCCATTTCTTCCGCCACCACCCGGGCCCTAACTGCATCCCCTTGCTCACCTGCCACCTGCACCAGGGCCTGATCGCCCATGGTGAGCACCTCACCCACCGCTGCAGCGGCTGGACAGAAGACCTGCACCGCCAGCGGGGCTGGGCGCCAGAGCTGGTGTGAGCGGTGGGACAAGCAACCGGCCGCCGCTGTCGCCCAAGGAGGCCTGGATCAGCGACGGCCGCCAAGTGCTCCACTTCCGGCCCAGCCGCTGGGAGCGCTGGAGTCAGCAGCTGGAAGTCACGGTGGGGGAGCTGCTGGGGGGTCAGCCGCTACCGCTGCTCAAACGGCGCCTCGAGCTCAGCCGGCAGGAGGCCCTCAAGCTCTGGGCTGAGAAGCGCAAACAGGGTTGGCAACCCACGGCGCCTCCATGGCATCGGCCCCAGCGGCCAGCACTGGGTTGAGATCATCCAGGGCCAAGGGTCCGAATGCTGGAGTGATACGGCTGCGCTGGCTCTGTTGCCTCAGTTCTGCAGCGCGATGTTCAGGGTCATCGGCACCGCTGCGGGCCGATTGCGGGGCACCGGGCTGTGCTGCATCCGCTCTCGCATGGCACCGATCGCTTCCTCAGAAGCGCGAGCTCGTGCCTCGGGCGAGGCGCCTGGATCCAGCCGCAGTTGGAAACTGGCCACCACGGCCTCCAGATCCCAGCTGTTGGAGACGGTCACGGTCAGATCAGCCACCACCTGCTGCAGGGGGATCTGTCGTTCGCGGGCCTCGCTGACCAGATGAAAGTGCAGACACAGCAGCAGAGCGATCAGATGGAGACGGAACGGCGCTGTGCTGAGGCTGGGGTTCTGGGGTTGCCAGTCCCCCTCCTCGCTCAGTCGATCCACCTCCACGGACTGGCTGGTGAGGTCGGGGTCTCCATGGCTGCTGCGCAGCCGGAACTCGAAGGTGCGTGAGGTCATGGGGTGTACAAAGCGGTCAGAGACCAGAAGACAGAACGGAATGACGCAACGAGCAAACGGACGGAACGAGCCAACGGGGGCAGAACGGCCAAGGCGGCAGGAGGCCTCCTGCCCGGTGATTCAGGACCGTGAAGGGATACGGCGGCTCGTGAAGGGGAAGGGCCGCAACTGCTGCGCTGAGCTGGTTGCCTTGGAGTCGTGGTCACCGTCAACCGGGCGCCACGCCTGGCGGACGCTGTTGCCTTGAGTGTTGCCGCCGGTCTGCAGATCGGACTGGCGCCTGAGGGCCGCGGATCCCGACAGCAAGGCCGAGCCGATCAGCAGGGCGGCAAAGCCCTGGCGCAGGCGCCGGTCACTCAGCCGGGGCGCCAGGCGTTGCCCCAGTGCGGCTCCAACAGCCCCGCCCAGCAGCAAGGGCAGCATCAGGGGCAGGCTCTGCTGCGGCCAGTGGCCCAGGGCCACCAGGGCGACCAGGGCATTGACGACGATCAGCAGCAGGCTGGTGCCGCAGGCCAGTTGCATCGGCAGGCCGGCCAGCAGCACCAGGGCCGGCACGATCGCAAAGCCACCACCCACGCCGGCGATGCCGGTGAGGAGACCTACCAGCACCCCCTGGATCGCCAGCGGCAAGATCGAGCCAGGGCGTGTACCGATCGGGACCAGAGTCGGTGCGGCATGGCTGGCGCTGCGACGGGTGAGCAACCAGGAGGCGACCAGTGCCGCCGCGGCGAACACTCCCAGCTCCACGGGTTCACTCAGGTAGCCGGCCCTCACCCAGCTGCCACCGATCCAGCTGCCCGCCAGAGCCGGCATCCCCAGGATGATGGCGGGAATCACCGCGAACTGGCCCCGCCGCAGATAGGGGCCCAGGTTGCCCAGGGCCAGCAGCATCACCACCAACAGCGATAGGGGCACGGCTTCCCGAGTGCTCAGGCCAGCACCCGTCACCAGCAGGGGCAGCAACAGGATCGAGCCACCGGCGCCGAGCACCGACAGCAGGAAACCGATCAGCCCACCGCCGGCGGTGAGCAGGGCCAGGGTTGCGGGTTCCATCAGCAGTTCACCCGGTTCCAGGGCATCAGCGCCAGCAGCCGGGCCATGCCGCAGAAGCCGCTCACACCCGCGAACACCAGGCCGGCGCCGACGAACCAGCTGAGCAGGATCCAGGCCGGTGCCACGAGGTTGCTGAGGATCAAGCCCAGCAACACCAGTGAACCGGCCGCAATCTGCACCTGGCGCATCAGGGGCATCGGGGCATTGGCCAGGCGGCGCACCGGCAGGCCGGCCTGCTGCCAACTGGGAATCCCGCCCTCCAGATCGGTGATGGGGTGGGGATGGTTCTGCCGCAGCAGGGTCTGCACCCCCTTGGCGCTGCGGTTGCCGCTCTGGCAGACGAGCACCAGCGGGCCCTGGGGCAGGTCGGCCTGGTGCAGGCGCGCGAGGGGCACGTTGAGACTGCCGGCGATGTGGCCGGAGGCGTATTCCATCGGTTCACGCACGTCGATCACGGTGACGCCGCGGCTGCCGAGCTGTTCGGCCAGGTCCTGGGCGCTGATGCATTCAGGACTGGTGGTGTTGGAGCTGGGGAGGTTGGGACGATTCAGGGAGCGGTTGGCCATGGTGAGAAAGGACGGGAATGGCGTTGGCTGGGCGGTGATCAGCTGGCGGTCGCGCTCTCGAGCGGATAGCCCTCATCGCCCCAGCGGCTGAGGCCGCCGCGCAGGTTGGCCACCTGATCGCGGCCGGCCTTGAGCAACTGCTGGGTGGCGAGCGCCGAGCGGCTGCCGGAATGGCAGACCACCACCACCGGCCGATCCGGGGGGATTTCGCCGCTGCGCTGCTCCAGCTCCGGCAGGGGCAGCAGCAGGCTGCCGGGCACGCGGCCATCGGGGCCGTTGAATTCCTCCGCCGAGCGGACATCGAGGATCGTGAGCTGGGGCCGATGGTCCGCGACCCAGTGGGGCGGCAGTTCCGGCAAGCCGGCGTAGCTGCGGGTCAACGGTGCCCAGGCTTCCTTGGCAGCCTCCTGGCGGGGTTTGCCGGAGCGCAGGTTGCCGGGCAGGGCCTCGGCGATACGGCCCGGGTGGGGCAGCTTCATGTTCTCCATGTGCCCCACGAAGTCGCGCTCGGTGGCGCTGCCGCCGAGGCGGGCGTTGAAGGTCTTCTCCTCCGCCACCGAGGTGACGCTGCGGCCGGTGTAGTCGTGGCCGGGATAGAGCAGGCACGCATCCGGCAGCGAGAAGATCTGCTCGGTGATCGAGCGCCAGAGGGTGTGGGCATTGCCCTGCTGGAAGTCGCAGCGGCCGCAGCCGCGCACCAGCAGGGCGTCGCCGCTGAAGGCCATCGATTGGTCGTCGAGCACAAAGCTCACGCAGCCATCGGTGTGGCCGGGGGTGCTGCGCACCTCCAGAAAGCGATCGCCGAAGCTGAGGCGGTCGCCGTGCTGCAGCGGCTGGGTGACGTTCTCGGCGCGGGCGGCGGCGGCCAGGGCGATGGCACAGCCGGTGGCCTCGTGCATCAGCCAGCTGCCGGTGACGTGGTCGGCATGGACGTGGGTGTCGACACAGGCCACCAGGTGGATGCCCAGCTCGCGGATCAGCGAGAGATCGCGCTCGTGCTGCTCGAACACCGGATCGATCAGCAGCCCCTCGCCGGAGGGCACATCGGCCAGCAGGTAGGTGAAGGTGCCAGTGGGGGCGTCGAACAGCTGACGGAAGAGCAGGGCGCCGCCTCCGGCGGCCGCCTGCAACAGAGGGGAAGCGGAGGTGGCGACCATCAACGTGCCTGAACAGCTTTTATGAGCGTATGCGCATAGTGACGGGATAGCAAGCGGCGGGGTCCCGTCCGCGGCGACGGCCCGCCCACTGCGATGGAGCGCGCCTTGATGGGCTGCCCGCCGGCCTGCTCAGCCGGGTTTGCGGATCCAGCGCCCGCGTTCGTGCACCACCAACCGCTCGAGCCCCGCCAGCGCCTGGCGCGGCCCGTCAATGGCGCAGAGAACGCATAATGCGTTCATCGTCATAAACCACTCAGCATGGGTGCCGCAGGTTCGATGCCCAGTCCCCAGCTGCTGGAGGAATACAGCCAGTTCTTCCGGCTGCTCAGCGAGCCGGCGCGCCTGCAGCTGCTCTGTCAGCTCAAGCACAGCGGCTCGATGGATGTCGCCGGCCTGATCGAGGCCACCGGGTTCTCCCAGTCCCACATCAGCCGTCAGCTGGGCCAGCTGCAGCGTGCCGGCCTGGTGAGCTGTGAGCGCGATGGCGTGCGCACCATCTGGAGCGCCGACAACGATCTCGTCGATGATCTCTGCGACCTGGTGCAGAACCGGCTCCGGCAGCGCCTGGAGGCACAGCTGCAGACCCTGGTGGCCGGTTGAGGTCGTTGAGGTCGCGCGGATCTGCGCCACGGTGTGGACCGGCGAGCATCTGGTGCTGGATCTGGGGGTGCTGCCCAGGGCCCTGCGGGCCCAGAGCGCGGCGCAGGTCCGCGCCTTCGAGGAGACGTTCGAGCCGCTGGGGCTCACCGCCCTCGCCATCCAGGTCATCACCGGGCAGTGGATGGGCTGGATTGTCCTGCCGGGCTTCCAGGGCTTGTTCAGCCCCGCCAGCCCGATCGGGATGCTGGTGGGCATGAAGCTGCTGCTCGCCTGCACCGCCGCCCTGGCCGTTCATGCCCGGCTGCGGCTAATCCCCAATCTCAGCGACCACAACCTGAGCGGCCTGGCCTGGCACCGTGCCCCGGATGGCATGGGCCCGCCCTGACAGGGTGATCGAGCCGCTGCCGGCAGGCTGCAGGCGCTCTCGCAGCACCTCACGGAATCGGGAGACGTCCTCCTCGCTCATGGCCGCCAGGGTCTGACCGGCGCTCGGTCCCCCGAGGACGGTGTTCCAGAGGTCATCGAAGTCGGTGTAGGTGCGCTCCACCGTGATCACTCTGGTGTGGATGTCGAGCAGGCCGGCGGTGGTCCACAGATCCCGCAACACATCAAGGCGGGAGGCCCCAGCACTGGGCGGCATCGGGACGGCCCTGCCGACGGCGCCCAGGGTTTCATTCACGCTCTGATACGGGAAGCCCCCACCCTCCAGATCCCAGGCATAGGCGGCCACGATTGCACCCGGGGCAACGACACGCGCCATTTCGGCCACACCTTGCGCCGGTTCCGGCACGAAGAAGATCACCAGCGGCATGACCGCCAGATCGAAGGCGTCGTCAGGGAAGGGCAGGGCCATGGCGTCAGCGTTCACAAAGTCCACGCCTTGCAGCAGGGGCTGCTGGCGGGCATAGGCGAGTTGCGCCTCCGAAGGGTCGATGCCGACCAGCCTGAGCGGTTCGCACTGCTCAGCGATCAGTTGCGTGAAGGCACCATTGCCACAGCCCACATCCAGCCAGCGCTGGCCTTGGCTTGGGCCGATCCAGTCGAGAAAGTCCTGGCCGGCAAGGCGGCTCCAGACCCCCATGAAGCGGTCGTAGCCGGCCCCATCGGTAAAGCGGATGGGTTCACTGGTCATGGCCATCGGGTTCTGAGGAGTTCAAGGCTGCGGATCGTTCACGGTGGAACTTCGAGGTCGCCGCCGGTGCCTTGCCATCCCAAGACCAGGCTGACAGCCATCGGTTGGGACGGAGCGCCTAGGCCGGCTGGATCTCGCTCAGGGGCGTCAGCGGGGATGGGGGCTGGAGGTGGCCTGAACTGCCCATGCACTTCAACAACAGCAAGCGGCCGCCGCTGTCGCCCAAGGAGGCCTGCTTCAGCGACGGCCGCCAGGTACTCCACTTCCGGCCCAGCCGCTGGGAGCGCTGGAGTCAGCAGTGAGAGGTCACGGTGGGTGAGATGCTCCCGGATCAGGCGGTGCCGCTTCTCAAACGGCGCCTGGAGCTCAGTCGCGAGGAGGCCCTCAAGCTCTGGGCTGAGAAGCGCCAGCAGGGCTGGCAGCCGACCACGGCCCAGTGGCAGCCTCCCCCGCTGCCTCTCAGCTGAACCAGTGTTGGGCGCCTTCAGTGGCTATGGCGGTGGTGGGCATCGCTCACATGGGGATGCTCATGATCGATCGGCTCATGCAGATGCTCATGGGCATGCCAGAAGCCCCAAGGACGGGTGGTGCCGCTGCGGTCGCTGAGCACACCGGAGAGGAGCCTGAACAGGCTGGCGGTGGCCCCCGCGCCCTCGATCAGCCCCAGGGCGCGGGGGCCGGCCATCAGCACCGAAGTGAGATAGAGGGGCAGCAGCGGATAGATCAGATCGCTAGCGCTGTCATTCCTGCTCACGGACGGCGATCTGCACGCGGCGACCGGCGTGGCCCCAGTCGTAGGTGCTGCCGTGCAGCGGCAGCGGAGCGGCAACAAGACGGGACAAGCCTGTGGTCACGCAGTTGCTTACTTGTATACATTCTGGAGGTCCGTGTCAGATGTCGATGGCTGCCAAACGCTGCTCTTCCAGCCGGGAAGGCAAGGTGCTGCTCTCCTGCTGGATCACAGAAGAGCTGCGGATGGAGCTCGATCGGGTCTGGGCAGCCAAGGGACTGCGGCCCCACGGGCGCACCCAGCAGGGGATGGAGGAGATGATCACCGCCTACCTGGCGGCCCAGCAGGAGTCCTGAGGCCATGGACGGCATCCATCACGACCCCGACCACAGCCCCGACCACGAGCACAGTGGCGATCACCGGCACGGCTCCTCGAGCCACGGCCATCACCACCACGACAGCGGCAGCCGCTCTGGCACGGCCTTCCGCTGGAGCATCGTCCTTAACAGTGGCCTGACGGCCTTGCAGCTGGTGATCGGCTTTGGCTTCGGATCGCTGGCGCTGATCGGCGATGCCCTCCACAACCTCGGCGATGTCGTTGGACTGGCGCTGGGTTGGGGAGCCGATCGGCTCAGCCGCAGGCCAGCCCAGGGGCGCTTCACCTACGGCTTTGGGCGCAGCACCCAGATGGTGTCGCTGATCAATGGCCTGCTGATTTTTGCGGCCGGCGCGGTGGTGGTGGTCGAGGCGATCCAGCGCCTGTTCGATCCGGTGCCGCTGATCGCCGGTCCTGTCGCCTGGGCCGCCGCCGCTGGCATCGTCATCAACCTGCTCTCGGCTCGCCTGTTCGGCCACGACCATCATCACGACCTCAACCAGCGGGCGGCGGTGCTGCACCTGCTCACCGATGCCGCCGTTTCGGTGGCGGTCCTTGTCAGCGCCCTGGTCGTGGGCGCCACCGGCTGGCTGTGGCTGGATGCCGTGACAGCCATCGGCGTCGGAGCCGCCGTGATCTGGAGCGCCCTGGGTTTGCTGAGCGAGGCGGTCGCCCTGAACCTCGACGCAGCTCCCCGTCATGTCGATCTCGACCACGTGGAGCAGGCCCTGGCCTCTCTGCCCGCCGTGCTGGAGGTGGAGGAGCTGCATGTCTGGGGACTGAGCACCTCGCGCACGGCGCTCACCGCCCACGTGCTGATCGATCCGGAGCGGCTGGAGTCAGAGGCCCTCAGCCGCGATCAGCTTCTGGCTCTGGCGCAATCGCGGCTAGCGGAGCTGGGGATCCGCAAGAGCACCCTGCAGCTGGACAGCGGGGAAGGGCAGTTGGTTTCAGGGGGGCCTGCAAGCCTGCCTCGCCGCTCCAGGACGCACCGGCCTGAACCGGGCCTGGAGGCGCCATGAAGCTGCTGGTGGTGGAAGACGACCCGCCGTTGCAGGCCGCCCTGCTGCGGTTGCTGGGTCAATGGGGCTACGGCTGTGAGCAGGCCGCCACTGCCGCGGAAGCTCTGGGCTGGCTGGAGCGGGAGCTGTTCGATCTGGTACTGCTCGATCTGGGCCTGCCTGATCGTGATGGCCTGTCGCTCTGCCGCCAGTTGCGCCGCCTGAGCCGCCATCAGCCCCTGGTGCTGATGCTCACCGCCCGCGACGGCCGGGCCGACAAGGTGCGGGGCTTTGAGGAGGGGGCCGATGACTACGTGGTCAAACCCTTCGATCCAGACTTGCTGCGGGTTCGTCTTCGGGCCCTGCTGCGCCGCGCCCACCGGCCGCTGCAGCAGGAGCTGGCGTTCGGGCCGCTGCGCCTGGTGGCCGGCCAGACCAGCGCCGCCGTGAACGGCGAGTCCCTGGAACTCACGCGCAAGGAGGCGCTGCTGCTGGAGCAACTGCTGCGGGCCACCGGCGACAGCCTCAGCAAAGGGGAGCTGCTGCATGGGATCGGCGATGGCCGCCGCGAGGTGGGCGAGGACGCCCTGCGCGCCCACATGCGCAACCTGCGCCAGAAGCTGACGGCTTCCGGGTGCGATCCCAACCTGATCGAAACGGTGTATGGCGTTGGCTACAGGCTCAATCCCACGGTTTCCGGCTGATCCATTGCCGCCTGATCCGCTGCAGCTCAGGCGGCGCCTGGTCCTGCAGGGGGGAGGCTTCGCCCTGTTCTTGCTGGCGGCCTTTTCCGGATCGCTCTACTGGGGGATCGCCAGCCAGCGGCAGGAGGATCAGCGCACCGAACTGCGCCAGTTGGCGGGAAGTGCCGCTGCCCAGTTGCCGTTGATCGCCCATGAAACGCGGGAGGCGGAGAGCAGCGCCAAGTTCCGTGCCGGCTCTCGCAGGGTCGCTACACCGGCTCTGCAGCAGCAGCGGCTGCAGTGGTTCGATGCCAAGGGGGCCTTGCTCAGTGAACTGGGCAACTTGGCGGTGCCTCCCCTGCCGGAAGTGCCGCGCCGCGCTCCAGCAGAAGCCCGCGGCAACAGCCTCTCCAGCCGGCCGCTCTGGCAACGGTGGCCCGGGGGGATGAGCCTCTGGCAGCCGGTCGACAGCCAGGCTGAACGGCTCGGCTATGTGCGGGTGGCCCTCTCCGATCAGGCGGCCCGGGCTGATCTGATCAGGATCCAGCGCGGGTTGCTGCTGGGCGGTGTGGTCACGCTCCTGGCGGCGCTGCTGGTGGGCCGCCGCATGCTGCGAGCCGCCTTCCTCCCCCTGCAGCGGCAGGTGAGCGCCCTGCAACGGTTCACCGCCGATGCCTCCCATGAACTGCGCCACCCGCTGACGGCCCTGCGCGCCCAGCTGGCGGCGGTGCCGCAGGAGCTGCGCCAGCAGCCGGCCCTGGCCTGGGGTGAGCTGGATGGGCTCAGCCGCCGCATGGGCGAACTGCTCGACGATCTGCTGCTGCTCGCCCGCCAGGAGCAGGCCGGCCTCGATGGGTCGCTGCCCGCAGCGGAGCTGCAGGCGTTCGATTTATTGGAGCTGCTGGAGGACCTGCTCCGCTGCTACGCACCCCAGGCGGTCGCCCGTTCCATCAGCCTCCAGCTCAGTCCTGATCCTGCAACCCACGGCGTTCCGTTCCGTGGGCAGAGCGAGCAGGTGCTGCGGCTGTTCACCAACCTGCTGGTCAATGCCATCCGCCACAGCCCCGAGGGGGGCACGGTGTCAGTGCAGGTCAGCACGGCGGGTCGCCTGATCCGGGTGACCGTGGCGGATCTGGGCCCCGGCATTCCCCTGCAGGAGCGCGAGCGGGTGTTCGAGCGCTTCTGGAGCGGCGCCGATCGCGGCGGTCACAGCGGCCTGGGCCTGGCGATCGGCCGCGCCATCGCCCGCCGTCACGGCGGCGATCTGCGCCTGGGTGAGAGCCGACCGGGACGCTGTGAGCTGGTGGTGGAGCTGCCCGCCGCGTCGTTCGACGGATCCCAGGCCTCCCCACCCATAGACGGTCGATGAAGCGGCGTCCGTGCCACCAACCTCATGACTTCCTCATGGGATCTGCCGCACCCTGCTCCGATGAGCGCACCGCTTCCTTCTGACCCCGGCATGGCGGCCTTTGGGGCCAGCCTCACCGCCATCACCCTGGCCGAGCTGGGTGACAAGACCTTCTTCATGGCGCTGATCCTGGCGGCACGGCATCGCGCACGCGATGTGTTCATCGGTGCCTTTGCCGCCCTCGCTGCCGTCACCTTGATCTCACTGGCTCTGGGCTACGGCCTCAGAGAACTGCTGCCACCGACGGTGGTGCCTTGGCTGGCGGCGGTGCTGTTTCTAGCCTTTGGCATCAAGTTGCTCATCGATGCCCAGCGCATGGGTGCCCATGGGGCCGATGAGGAGGAGAAGGAGGCCGAGCAGACGATCGCCCAGGCCGAACGTCGCAGGCGGTTCAGCACGACCTGGGCCGTGATCTGGGAAGCCTTCGCGCTGGTGTTTATAGCCGAGCTGGGCGATCGCACCCAGTTCACCACGATCTTCCTGGCCACGGCGCCGGCCTTCACGTTTCCAGGGCTGCTGGCCGGCACGCTGGTGGGCCATGCCCTGGTCACCTGGCTGGCGGTGGGCGCCGGCAAGTGGATTGGTGGCCGCATCAGCGAGAGGTTGCTGTATCGCCTCAGCGGTGGCCTCTTTGTGGTGTTTGGACTGTTCGCTTTGCAACAAGCTATCGCCTAAATCTGCCAACGCCATACCTATCGGTGACACAGACCCAGCTGCCACCAACTGGGGGAAATCTCCGTGGCGAGAAGTGAATCCATGTCATCAAGCATGCTCTAAGACGCCACCATCAAACCATTGACAATTCAAGGCGGTCCATGGGTCTCGCGGGCCCGGGCGCTGCGGATGCGGCGGTCCAGCGCCGCCAGCTCGGCGGCCAGCAACGGCTCCAGGTCGTCGTGATGGGTGGGCCCGAAGTGAGGATCCGCCAGGGCGGCGGCCATTTCCTGGATCACCGCCTCGGGCACCTGGCGCTGCCGGCTGCGGTTCCACTCCAGGCAGGTGGGCAGGGGGGTGTAGAGCCACCAGCCGATCCACTCCACTGGCGCCGGCAGCAGCAGGGACTGGGTGAGGGCCAGGCGCCAGGGACGGCGGGCATGGGTGGCATCGACGATCACCGGGACGCAGGCCGCCACCGCCTCGAGCAGCCGCTGCTGCAGGCGCTGCAGGATGTCGATCCAGGGCCCCTGCACGGCCGCATCGCCAAAGACCTCGGCGCGGATCGCATCGGTGGAGAGCACCAGGGCCGGCGGGTCACCGGGGGCGGTGAGCAGGGGCGCCAGGGATCTGGCGAGTGTCGTCTTGCCGCTGGCGGGCGGACCGATCAGCAGATGGCAGCGCAGCGGCGCCGCGGTGGCGGAAGGCAAGGAGGCCAGACGGCGGGATGACTGCAGTCTTTCGCAGGTGAATCGTTTGCGCCAGGGCCTGGCTTGCTGAGGCTGGGCCCCTGCGAATCAACAGCGCTCTGTGGCCAGCTCCTGCACCGTTCAAGCCTGCCTGCCGTCAAGGCGAGACCACAGCCCCACCTACGCCCCGCCGGAACCCCTTAAGCACCTGCATGTGCTCGATTTGTTAGAGCTCAACGGATCACAGCACAAGGCGGCCCGCGCCCTGGCGATGCACCAGAGCACGGTCTGCCGCAGCGCCGCGCTGATGAGCGAGCAGTTCATGCTGCAGCCAAGGCGTGGGGCGAGCGTCTGCCGCTACGGCAGCAATGAGAGCCTGCGGCTGCTGCGGTTGGCCTACCGGGCCCACCGGCTGATGGGCGGCCAGCTGCGGATCGCCACCGACCCCTTGCATCAGCCGCTGCTCGCTGGGATGGTGAGCGGGCATGAGGTGCCGCCACAGTGCCGGCCATCGCGGGAGTGGGCGCAGCTGCTGAGCCAGGCCTTGATCGATGGGGCGATCGTGTCGTCCTGGTGCCATCCGCGGCTTCTCGTCGGCGAGTGCCTACCGAGCTGGAGCGGATTGATCACGGTGCCGCTGGGGACGTTGGGGTTGCAGCTGGTGAGCCACCAGACCGCCACGGCAGACGATTCCACACTCCGCAAGGTGCTCCTACCCCGCCGCAACGTCACGCCGCTGCTGCACGAGGCACTGGCTTGGCATGGCTTCCAAGTGGAGCAGCAGCCAATCAGCAGCCAGGACGTGCCCTCCTGGCTGAAGCGCATGCGCGATCGCCAGTTGGCGATTCCCCTCTGCCCGGGGCTGGTGGATCCGGGCTGGATCCAGTCCCAGAACTTGGTGCCCCATCCCGATCAGCCCCATCTAATCGAGCAGCTGTGGCTAATGCTGCCGCAGGGGCTGGTGGGCAGCAGCCGGGAGGCTCGCCATCTGATCCGCACCTTGCGGCAGCGGGTGGAGCAGGCGGGGGAGGCGCGGCTGGGTGAGGTTCCCATCACGACTTCGTGAGAAAACGATGCAGAAATCGCATAGTCACTGGGATGTGGTGTGACCCGCTCTGCTGTTTCTTCAGCAGCAGATTGCGTTAGAACAGCCGTATGCAGGTCACGCAATGCGTCAGAACACGGTATGAGCGAAATGTCGATCAGGCAGCTCCTCCCGCTCCGTGCAGGTCGGGTGACTGATTCCTTGGGCTCGGCCATCGCTCAGATGGAAGCGGCCCCTCGTCAACTTTCGATTACTACTCAAAGTCCATGACCCTCTGGCTGATCCGCGCCGGATCCTGCGGCGAGCACGAGCAGAAGTTTCTCGATGAGGGCCGGGTGTACGTGGCCTGGGAGGGCCTGGATGTGGCTCTCAGCTTGCTGGCTGATCGACAGGACTTGATCCGGGTGCTGGAGGAGCGTTTCCCCGACGAGAAGGCCAAGGCCTTGGTGAACTGGTCCTCGCAGGTGTGGCCCTTCGTGAAGGATATGGCCAATGGGGATTAGGTGGTGATGCCCTCCAAGCTCCAATCAGGCCTGTATTTCGGCGAACTCACCAGCGACTACCACTTCGAAGCGTCAGGGCCGAATCCCTACTACCACTGGCGCAGCATCAACTGGTTCAGCGGGCTCATCCCGTGCACGGTCTTCCCCCAGGACCTGCTCTATTCCTTCGGGGCGTTCATGACGATCTGCCGGATTCAGCGCAATGACGCTGAGGCTCGGGTCAAGGCGATGGCCGCCCGCAACTGGCAGACCGAGTCTGTGGCAGCCTCTGCGCCTCGTATCCCGGGTGGTCTCCAGCCGGTTGCTGGGGGGGAGGACGCTGCAGAAATCGCTGAGGCCAACCTCGAGGAACTGGCTGCCGATCAAATTGTGCGGCTGATCGAGGCTCGCATGAAGGGCCACGGCCTGGCCTCGCTGGTGGAGGCGATCCTGCAGGCGGAGGACTACACCACCTATCGCAGCCCAGAGGGCGCTGACGGTGGCGCCGACATCCTGGCCGGCGGGGGTGAGCTGGGCTTCGGGAAGCCACAGATCTGTGTGGAGGTGAAGTCAGGCTCGGAAACGGTGGACCGCCCGACGGTCGACAAGCTGATCGGCGCTGGCCAGAAGTTTGGGGCTGAAACCTGCCTGTTCGTGAGCTGGGGCGGCTTCAAGCCCAATGTGCAAAAGGAGTTGGCACGAGATTTCTTCCGCGGTACCTATCAGCGTTGTTGTCCGCTCGAGGTGCCTGCATTGAGCACCTTTTCGCAGCTTACTGCTTTTTGCTTTTCATGGGCCACGAGTTGATGGATGGCGCAGCATCTCAGTCTCCGCTTGGTGGTGGTTGCGTCGGCCCCTGATCGCGGCTGTTGCTGATGTCGCCTCATGGGGGGCGTCATCAGACAGCCACTGGGGCCTCAATTTCTGCCTCTTAGATCGATCATTGTTTCTCAGGCCGCGGATAGTTGATCTTGACGATTTCTGGTTGCTTCCAGCAGCGTGGTTGACGGCTCCAACGATGTGGATTCTCCTGATGGGCCTTGCTATACGTCTGCTGACGGATGGCGCAGATCGCATCAGCTTCTCCAAAGTGCCGTTGATTGGGCGTCACATACTTGATGCCACTATGGCGATGCTCGCCGTTGTACCACTCCACAAAGCCTTCAATCCAATGGCGCACGGCATCCAGGTTGCGAAACCGGCGCAGTGGGTAGCTCTGGTGGTATTTCATCGTTCTAAACAGTGACTCGGCATAGGCATTGTCATTGCTTACCCCTGGCCTGGAGAAGGACAGTGAAATGCCGAGCTCCCTCATTTTTGCCGCCAGCTTGAAGGATCGCATTGGCGCACCGTTGTCCGAATGTAGAACAGCAGCAGCATCAGATGTGCTGCCTTCATCTCGGCAGACACGATCAAAGAAATCACTCGCCAGTTTGCTGCATTCCACATCCTGCACCTCTGTGCCTAGGATCCGCCTGCTCCATATATCCATCACCATGTAAACATAGTAATACTGGCCTTTGACAGGGCCAGGGACTAGGGTGATATCCCAGGCCAGCACTTGATGGATGCCCTTAGCCTCCAGCATTGGCACTGGTCTTGGTTCACGGGGTTGGCGGGCTCTGCCTCGATGATTCAGCAGGTCTTCTTCTCGCATGATGCGATAGATTGTCATCTCGGATCCAACGTACTGCTGTTCCTCGGCCAGGATCGCCACAATCTGGCCCGGTGGCAGATCGGCAAAGCGAGGATCATTGATGGTGTCAATTACTTTCTGTCGCTCTTGAGCGGTGAACTTGTGGGCCACTTGCCTTGGAGCTCCCTTACGGCGATCGAGACTGAATCCCCGCACGCTGATGTCCAGCCGCCAGCGTCTTAACGTTCGCCCACAAACACCAATAAGATCGGCCACCATTTTCAGTGGCAAGCCAGCATCCGTACCGGCTTTGAGGAAATCTATCGCCTTGCTGCGATTCTCCATCTCAATCAAGTCTCCTCGTTTTGTGGCCAGAGGAGATCGCGCTTTTTTACAAGCATCAGCAGCGTTGCTACCTCGGCAAGAGCCTTTTCCTTTTTCTGTAATTCGTGCTCCAGCCGCCGATTTTGACGAATCATTTCCTGGTTCAGGCGCTTTAACTCCTTCTGATCGCTCATGCTCGGCGCACTGTGGCTGTTGGCATCCTCTGCCACCTGGCGCCAGCGGGCAAGCTGCTTTGGAAACAGACCCCGTTCGCGGCAATAGGCGCCCAGATCAGGACCGCTGAGTCCTGCTGCCTGGATCACTGCCGCCAGCTTGTCGGCCGCACTCCATTGTTCGGGTGCCTTGCTGGTGGCCGGCACCAGCTGGCCTTCCTGTTTCCAGCGATGGCGCCAGCTGTAGAGGGTCTGGGCGTTAACTCCTGTAGAGCGAGCGATCTCAGCCACGCTTTCACGGTTTGGTGGGCTCATCCGCTGGCGGATCTCAGCCCGCAGCTTGGGGTCGTAAGGCGATTGCATCAGTCATCGTTGGGCCCCCTGGTGGATCGGTCAGACAGGGCGGACAACTTTGCTGGTAGTGAGGGCATCGCCGAGCATCAGACATCGCTCATCGGTACTGGCCATGCAGGTGCCGGTCGCATGGGTGCGGGTGTCACCCCCATTTGCCTGCATTGCGTCAGCAGCTGAGGTGGGGGTTGCAACAGCCTGTAAGCATGGCCCGGTGGCACCGCGGGGAGGCATGAACAAGCCAATCGCTGGCCAGTCCTCCGGGATGCCGGACACCACAGCCCAGCCCACAGAGGTGCTGGCCGGCTCGATCGAGCGGGTCACCTTCCACAGCGCCGAGAGCGGCTTCTGCGTGCTGCGGATCAAGGCCCGCGGCCACCGCGATCTGGTCACGGTGGTGGGCCATGCCGCTGAGATCAGTGCCGGTGAATGGGTCACGGTCAGTGGCACCTGGGTGAATAGCCGGGAACACGGCCAGCAGTTCAAGGCCTCCTTCCTCAAGGCCTCAGCTCCCACCACAGCTGAGGGAATCGAGAAATACCTGGGCTCGGGGATGATCCGCGGCATCGGACCGATCTACGCCAGCAAGCTGGTGGGCGCCTTCGGAGCGGAGGTGTTCGAGGTGATCGAGCAGGCGCCCGAGCGGCTGCGGGAGGTGCCGGGCATCGGCAAGGTGCGGGCCGGCCGCATCGCCCAGGCCTGGGCCGATCAGAAGGTGGTGCGCGTAATCATGGTGTTTCTGCACAGCCATGGCGTCGGCACCGCTCGGGCCGTGCGGATCTTCAAGACGTACGGCAATGACGCCGTGCAGGTGATGGCGGAGAACCCCTACCGCCTGGCCCGCGACATCCGCGGCATCGGTTTCCGCACCGCCGATGCGATCGCTGCCCGGCTCGGCGTTGAAGCCACGGCGATGATCCGCCTGCGGGCCGGCGTCAATTACCCCCTGCTGGAGGCCAGCGGCGAGGGGCACTGCGGACTGCCCAGTGCCGAGCTGCTCAAGCTGGCGGGCGAGCTGTTGGCGGTGGAACGACCAGCACCGACGCCACCGGCCGAAGCGAAGGCAACGAAAGGTTCTGACCAAAGAGAAGAGCAAGGCGGCCCGGCAGCAAAGCCACCTCCCCAGCGCGACGCCCCCGCCAACCGGGTCCCCCTCGAGCCAGCGGTGATCCAGATGGCTTTGGACCTGGAACTGAGCGAGGGTTCGGTGGTGGCCGACAGCCTGGCGGGCGAGGCCGCCATCTTCCTGGCCCACTTGCACCGTGATGAGCGGCGCATTGCAGAAGCGCTGCAGGAGCTGGCGCAGGGGGCACAGCCTTGGGGAACGATCAACGCGGAGCGGGCCATCGCTTGGGTGGAGCAGCGCCTGGGCCTGGAGCTGGCCGCCAGCCAGAAGGGCGCGGTGGAGCTGGCCCTGGCCAGCAAGCTGCTGGTGATCACCGGCGGGCCCGGGGTGGGCAAGACCACCCTGATCAACGCCATCCTGCGGATCCTGGCGGCCAAGAAGCTCCGCATCCAGCTCTGCGCCCCCACCGGCCGGGCCGCCAAACGGATGGCGGAGACCACCGCTCTGGAGGCCCGGACCATCCACCGCCTGCTCGAGTACGACCCTGCCGCCCATGGCTTTCGCCGCGGCGCCGAGCTGCCGTTGGAGTGCGACCTGCTGGTGGTCGATGAGACCTCGATGGTGGATGTGCCACTGATGGCTTCCTTGCTGGCCGCCATTCCCCCCGAGGCCGCCCTGCTGCTGGTAGGCGATGTCGACCAGCTCCCCTCGGTGGCCCGGGCCAGGTCCTCGCGGACCTGATCGCCAGCGGCGCCCTGCCGGTAGCGCGGCTGACGGAGGTGTTCCGCCAGGCGGCCTCCAGCCGGATCATCACCACCGCCCACGCCATCAACGCCGGCACGATCCCTGATCTGCGCCCGCCCAGCGAGGGGGGCACCACTGATTTTTATTTCCTGCCGGCCGAGACGCCGGAGCAGGCGGTGGCCCTGATCCTCAAGGTGGTGGGTGAGCGCATCCCGGCACGGTTTGGCTTTGATCCGATCGGCCAGGTGCAGGTGCTCTGCCCCATGGCCCGCGGTGGCTGTGGTTCGCGCTCGCTCAACATCGAACTACAGAAGCTGCTCAATCCCGATCCGGTTGAGCAGGTGGAGCGTTTCGGCTGGCGGTTTGCGCCGGGCGACAAGGTGATGCAGATCGCCAACGATTACGAGAAGGAGGTGTTCAACGGTGATGTCGGCACGATCGATGCCATCGACGCCGACAACAGTGAGCTGAGCGTGCTGTTCCCCACCAGTGAGGCCGGGGTTCAGGGCAGCCGGGTCGTGGTCTATGGCTGGGGGGAGCTCGATCACCTGGTGCCCGCCTACGCCTGTACGATCCACAAGAGCCAGGGAAGTGAATATCCCGCTGTGGTGATCCCCCTGCTCACCCAGCACTACGCGATGCTGCAGCGCAATCTGGTGTACACGGGCCTCACCCGTGGTAAGCAACTGGTGGTGCTGGTGGGGCAAAAGAAAGCCCTGGCGATGGCGGTGAAAAACCACCTGGGCCGCAGGCGCTACACCAAGCTGGCGGAATGGCTGTGCGGCTGATTTGAGACCATCGTCATTCCTCCCAATCGGGATACTGCTCCGGTTGCGGCCCCTCCTCTTCTATCAGTCTGGGGTAAGGACTCCCGGGAGTCTCCACGAGATCCCTGCCTTTCTTGCGGATCTCAAAGATCCAGTCATCCCCAAAGTCAAACCAGTAATAAAGTTTCTTGTGCTTGGGTAGTGGAAATACATCCGCCAAGCTCATACACCATAAGGGACCACCTCCGTCAATACCGGGATTGGTGTCCCATTCATCCGGCTCAACAAGCCAGACCCTCTGGCCCATGATCGTATTGGCCAGATAAAAGGTTGATAGGTGGTCATCCTCAAACCCAGCCAGGTGGAGGATCAGCCCATGCAGGTCGGCGAGTGTGGAATCGGATGCCACCTCGACCACCCGCAGGAACGCTGCATGCAGCCCAATGCCTGCCACACATTGGATCGTCAGCCGGTAGATCGTACCCAAGCGATTGACCATGATCATGCTGTCGAGTTCCAATTTCGCCGAGGCAGCGCCGAAAATGATCGATCCTTGAGGCTTTTGTTGCAGTTCCGACCACGCTGATGGTGGACGAACGCTGGAAGGTTGCCGCAACGGCTGATCGGTTACCGGTTTTTGACGCAGTAGGAACCGGAACTGAACCAGCCCAGCGGGCAGGAGTTGCCCACCTTCTCCATGGCTTCTCGGTTGCTGCCAGGGCTGCTCAGGCAGTAGTTGCCGGAGGCGTAGAAGCCCAGTGGACAGCCGTTGCCGGACTTCTCGATGGCACCGCGGGTGTTGCCGCTGGTGCTGGGAACGCAGTAGCTACCAGAGCTGTAGTAGCCGAGCGGGCACCCTCCCACTTTCGGGAGGGGACGCACCTGTTGTTGGGCGATGGCGATGCCGGTAGACAGGGCCCCGGTAGCCAGAACGAACAGCAGCGGGAAACGGCTCATGGTGCCTCAGCGAAGAGCACCAGGTTGCCGCCAGTCAGCGGGGTTGGCCCCAGTCATGCAGGAGCTGCATGGAAACACTGCCAGTGCAAACTCCGCCCATGGCACGGAAGTTTCAGCTCGGCGCTGCGCAAGGACGTGATGGCAGATTCCGACAGGGAGCGACCATCGCCCACCACCGCCCGCACCAGCACATTGGTGACGGCCGGTTCACTGGACGTTCTGCTGATCTGAATTGTTCATTCGACGCAGATTCTGTTTGTTGGTGAGCAGTTAACTCAGATTAATTTACTGAGTCATGGGATGTCCGGAAATCCAAAGTAGCTAGCACTTCTAGTTCCGAAGTTCGGAGCACGACGCGCCAGTGTTGCTTAGAGTGTCTGCAAGGTGGGCTTCTTCAGTGCTGAGTATGTCAGCCTCATTGGCTCCATAATAAGCAACAGATCTTCAAAGGATGCAATGCATCTCAAAGGCCAGTGGCGCCACGGGACTTGGCGAAAGGATCAACGAATCAGCGCTGCGGATCGATGCATCTTCGCTGCACTTCATTCAGCATGGCCTGGAATGGGCATTAAGATTGATTTGACCAGTCACTGAGAATTGCCATGAAAACTTTATTGATGTCATTTCTTTCCTTAGTCTTGCTCATGGCTTCTCTGCTGATTCAGTCTCCAGTGATGGCTCTTTCGATCCCGTTGGCCCAACACCAGCCGCTTTTCGGGGTGCAATCAAAAAAAGCCCCTGCTTCAACTCAAAATACCGACAAAAAGCTTCAATCTGCCATTGGCTCTGTCACAGGTGACGGCGGCCAGACGGAGAAGAAAGGGAATACGCAAGACAGGGCAGACGATGGCAAAAAGGTAGATCAAATGACAAAGGAACTGATAACAAAAAAGAACGGATAGAGATAAGCTCAACCCGTTGGAACACGGGCCCATCGCCCATCGGCGGGTGGCCGCCATGGACGCCGCCCTGAAGACCGCCACTGTGCGGTGCCGCCGGCAGTTCCGCCAACCGGATCGGCGACAGCCCGGCGCCGATCCG
>JBAPUA010000029.1:0-27807 GCA_049282435.1 Cyanobium sp.
GCTCCCGGGCGACCGGGCCGAACACGCGGGTGCCCTTGGGGTTGTTGTCGTTACCCAGGATCACGGCGGCGTTGTCATCGAAACGGATCGAATTGCCCGTCTCGCGGCGCAGGGTGGCCCTGGTGCGAACGACCACAGCCTTGACCACATCCGACTTCTTGACTCCCATGTTGGGCATGGCGTCCTTGACGGCGGCCACGATCACATCGCCCACGTGGGCATAGCGACGGTTGGTGCCCAGCACCCGGATGCACTGGATGCGCTTGGCGCCGCTGTTGTCAGCGACGGTGAGGAAGGTTTCCTGCTGAATCATCGGGAGGTCCTCCTCAGGTGGCAGCCGACGGGGTTGAGCCCGCGGCCGTGGAGATCACTTCAGCCACCATCCAGCGTTTGGTGCGGCTGAGGGGACGGGTTTCGGTGATGCGAACCCGGTCGCCGACGCGGCAGCTGTTGGCTTCGTCGTGGGCTTTGTAGCGGGTGGTGCGGCTGACCGTCTTGAGATAGATGGGGTGAGGGAAGCGGTTTTCCACCGCCACCACCACCGTTTTGTCCATCTTGTCGCTGACGACGGTGCCGACCCTTTCCTTGAGTGCCATGGGAATCGAGGGGATCAGGAGGCGGTGGAGCGCTGACGCTCTTTCTGCACCGAGAGCAGGTGGGCCAGCTTGATGCGGGCCTGCTTGAAACGGTGTGTATGCTCCAGGCGGCGGGTGGCCTGCTGGAAGCGGAGATCAAACAGTTCGCGGCGGGTGCCGGCGATCTGTTCGGAGAGTTCGCTGTCGGTGAACTTGCGCACCTCGGCGATGTCGGGACGGGCCATGGTCAGGACTCCACAAGGGTGGGCTCAGGCGCGGCCAGGGCGGCTGCGGGCGGCTCCTCGTCGGCGCCATTCGCCTCGCTCGGCTGGTCGGCTAGGGAGATGAACTTCGTCTTGACGGGCAGTTTGTACTGCGCCAGACGCATGGCCTCCTTGGCGATCTCCGGGGTGATTTCCGGGCCACCCATTTCAAACAGGATGCGGCCGGGTTTGATCACGGCCACCCAGAACTCAGGGTTGCCTTTACCGGAACCCATACGGGTTTCGGCTGCTCGCATCGTGACGGGCTTGTCTGGAAAGATCCGGATCCAGATTTGGCCGCCCCGCTTGACGTAGCGGGTCATTGCCCGGCGGCTGGCTTCGATCTGGCGGGCGGTGATCCAGCCACATTCCTGGGCCTGGAGAGCGAACTCTCCAAAGGCGATGGTGTTCCCGCGGGTGGCGATGCCGCGCATGCGGCCGCGCTGCTGTTTGCGGAATTTGACGCGTCTTGGACTCAGCATGGTTCAGGCCTCCCTCACTCTTCGTTGGAGCGATCTTCGAACTGTTGCGGCCGGCGGTTGGCGCGGCGCTTGGGTGCTCCACCCACGGGCAGCTTGTCCTGCTGACCGGGGAGCACCTCTCCTTTGAACACCCAGACCTTGATGCCGAGCACGCCGTAGGTGGTGGTGGCCACCTTGGTGGCGTAATCGATATCGGCCCGCAGAGTGTGCAGCGGGACGCGACCCTCGCGGGTCCATTCGGTACGGGCGATCTCGGCACCGTTGAGACGGCCTCCGACCATGAGCTTCAGCCCGAGCACCCCGGCGCGCTGGGCCCGCTGCACCGCCATGCGCATGACACGGCGGAAGGCGACCCGCTTCTCCAGTTGCTGGGCGATGTATTCGGCCAGCAGATAGGCGTCGGCGTCGACCCTTTCCACTTCGACCACGTTGATGCGGACCTGACGGTTCGGATCGCCGAGGGTCTTTTGAATGCCGGTGCGCAGGTCCTCGATGCCGCTGCCCTGGCGGCCCACCAGCACGCCGGGGCGTGCGGTCTTGAGCTCGACTTCGAGCTGGTCGGCCTTGCGGGCGATCAGCACATCGCTGATGCCAGCGGCGGCGTACTTCTTGTGGATGAACTTGCGGATCCGGTCATCCTCCTGGAGGAGGGTCGGATAGGTCTTGCTTGGGGCGTACCAGCGGGAGCGGTGGTCCTGGGTGATCCCCAGGCGCAGGCCGGTTGGATGGATCTTGTGTCCCATCGGTCGGTGTCCTCGGGGTTCAGGCGGAAGGACTCGCCACACCAATGCTGATGTGACAGGTCTGTTTTTTGATGGCGTAGGCACGGCCCTGGGCGCGGGGCCGGAAGCGCTTCAGGGAGGGACCCATGTCGGCGCTGGCTTCGCTGATGACCAGGTTTGCAGGATCAAGGCCGAGGTTGTGCTCGGCATTGGCCACGGCAGACCGCAACACCTTGGTGATCGGGCCGGTGGAGCGGTAGGGCATGAACTCGAGCATGATCAGGGCGTCGCGGTAGCTGCGCCCCCGGATCTGATCGAGCACCCGACGCACCTTGGACACGGAGCCACGGATGTAGCGGCCGTGGGCGAGGGCCTGGGCCGGATTGGACTTGGCGGGGTTGGTGTTTGCCATTGGTTCAGCGGCCTCCCTTCTTGTCTTTGATGTGGCCCCGGAAGGTGCGGGTGGGGGCGAATTCCCCCAGCTTGTGGCCCACCATCTGCTCCGTCACGTAGACGGGGACGTGGGCCTTGCCGTTGTGTACGGCAATGGTGTGGCCGATCATCATCGGCAGAATCGTCGAGGCGCGTGACCAGGTCTTGATCACGGTCTTGTCATCGGCGGAGTTCTGCCGTTCAACCTTGCGAAGCAGGCTGTCGGCAACGAACGGACCTTTTTTGAGTGAGCGTCCCATGGCGGATCAGGCGTACAGCAGTGCGGTGTGGGTCATCAGGAGTCGCGTCCGCCACGGCTCCGTTTGGAGGTGCGACGACGTTTCCGAAGCACGAACCGGTTGCTGGGCTTGTTGCGCTTGCGGGTCTTGAGGCCCAGGGCCGGCTTGCCCCAAGGGGTGACCGGCCCGGAGCGGCCGATCGGTGCCCGGCCCTCACCACCACCGTGGGGGTGGTCGCAGGGGTTCATGACACTGCCGCGAACCTCGGGGCGGCGGCCCAGCCAGCGCTTGCGGCCGGCCTTGCCCAGGCTGGTGTTGCGCTGTTCGCTGTTGCCCACCTCGCCGAGAGTGGCGTAGCACTCGCGGCGCACCAGTCGCACCTCGGTGGAGGGCAGCTTGAGGGCGACGTAGTCACCTTCCTTGGCCATCACCTGGGCGCTGCCGCCGGCGGTGCGGACCATCTGGCCACCGCGGCCGGCGTACAGCTCGACGTTGTGCACGCTGGAACCCAGCGGGATCGCCGACAGGGGCAGGGCGTTGCCGTTCTCGATCGGCGAGTCCGGACCGGAGACCAGGGTCTGGCCGACCTCGATGCCGGCGGGAGCCAAGATGTAGCGCTTTTCGCCGTCGGTGTAATAGAGCAGCGCCAACCGGGCGTTGCGGTGGGGGTCGTAGTGGATGGCCGCCACCCGGCCCTCGACGCCGTGCTTGTCACGACGGAAGTCGATGACGCGATAGAGGCGCTTGTGGCCGCCGCCGCGATGGCGACAGGTGATCACACCGCGGTTGTTGCGACCCTTGCGCCGGTGCTTGGCGATGACCAGACCCCGTTCCCGCTTCTTGCCGGTGACCTCACTGAAGTCGGTGACGACCAGGGTGCGGGTGCCGGGGGTGTTGGGCCTGTAATTACGGATTGCCATGACGTTTCAGACCCCTCAGGACTCAGGGAACAGCTGGATGGCGTTGCCTTCGGCGAGGCGCACCACGGCCTTCTTCACCTGGGCACGTTTGCCGGCGAAGCGTCCCACCCGGCGGGAGCGACGGGGGGGATTCATGGTGCTGACACCGACGACTTTGACGTCGAACAGAGATTCGACGGCCGCCTTGATGTCGGGCTTGGCAGCCCGATGGTCCACCTCGAAGGTGTACTGATTGAGTTCGAGGGCACGGGTGGCCTTCTCGGTGATCAGCGGGCGACGGATCACATCCGCCAGCCGGCCTGCAAAACGTTCAGCCATCTCCGTAGACCTCCTGAATCTTCGCGAGTGCTTCTTCGTTCAACACCAGCTTGTTGGCGTTGAGCAGATCGAAGACGTTGAGCTGATCGGCGGCGATCAGTTTGACTTTCTCGAGATTGCGCACCGAGCGTTTGACGGCGTCGCTGGCGCCATCGATCACCAGCAGCACCTTGGCGCCGGCGGCGATGTCGAAGCGGGCCAGGGCCGCGGTGATGTCCTTGGTCCGGGGGGTGTCGAGGCCCTGGCCGAAGTCCTTGACCACCGTGATATGAGCGCTGCGGCTCATCAGGGCGGTGCGCAGGGCCAGGCGGCGTTCCTTGCGGTTCATGCCCAGCTCGTAGCTGCGGGGCTTGGGACCGAAGATGACGCCACCGCCGGGACGCAGGGGTGTGCGGATCGAACCCTGACGGGCTCGGCCGGTGCCTTTCTGCTTGTAGGGCTTGCGGCCACCGCCGGCGACTTCGGCGCGGGTGAGCGTGCTGGCGGTGCCCTGACGGGCATTGGCCAGCTGACGCACCACGGCGCGATGCAGCAGGGAGGCGGCGGAGGTTTCCTTGGCGACTTTGAGGTTCAGGGAAGCTTTGCCAGCCTCCTTTCCCTGCCAGTCGCGAATTACACAGTCAGTCATGGTTCTCCTCCTCAGTTCGCGGCTTTGCTGCCCACCCGCTTGGCCGGGCGGATGTCGAGCAGGGCGCCGGGCTTGCCGGGGACCGAACCCTTGACCACCAGCAAGTTGCGCTCGGTGTCCACCTTGAGGATGGTGAGGCCGCGGGTGGTGGTCTGTTTGCCGCCGTAGCGACCGGCCATGCGCTTGCCGGGGTAGACGCGGCCCGGCGTGGTGCCGGCGCCGATCGAGCCGGGCTCGCGGTGATTCTTCGAGCCGTGGGTCATCGGACCGCGGCTGAAGCCGTGGCGCTTCTGAAAGCCGGAGAAGCCACGACCCATGGTGTCGCCGCTGACGTCGACTTTCTGTCCGGCTTCGAAGCCCGCCACGGTGATGGCGCTGCCGAGCTCGAAACCGTCGACGCCTTCGACGCGGTACTCGCGCAGATGGCGCAGCGGATCGCTGCCGGATTTGGCGAGGTGACCGCGGGCCGGCTTATTCACGAGTTTCTCGCGAATGTCACCGAAACCGATCTGGACGGCGCTGTAGCCGTCGGTGGCCTCGTTCTTGAGCTGGGTGATGCGGCAGGGGCCCGCCTCGATCAGGGTGACCGGGATGGATCTGCCCTCGGGGTCGAAGAACTGGGACATGCCCAGTTTCTTCCCAAGAATGCCGATGGACATGGGAGGGAGAACAACGCCAGCTGGACTGCCGTTGCCGCTGACTCCAACAAAGGAGAGAGGCGGCACCGATCAGAGCCCTAAGGCACCGATCCGGACGGCGGGGAGCTGAATTCGTGGAATCGCAATGGTGGCGATCGAGCCGTGAATCCAGGAGATTCGGGGCGATCGTCAAGGGCTAGCGAGGCGAATCAGCGGGCTGGGACTTCTCCGTTGGCGCTGTCTGGAGTGAACTCCTGACGGCCCGGGCAGTTTCCCGACGGTGCCGGCTGTTCAAAGGCGGAATGCCTTTGATGACCGGTGCCGTACTGGCCTGGAGAGGTCGTCACCAATGACGACCCCTGTCCTGCGCTCTGGAGGCCCGGCTAGCGGACGGGCACAGATCAACAGCACAAGCAGACAATGTACCCCATGGCCTCCAGCCCTCCCCTACCGGGCGCCAGGACTGCCAGACTCCTGCCCAGTCTCGACTGATGCTCCGATGCCCCTGTTGCTGACCGGCCGCGGTTTTCGCCAGGATCTCGAGCGCTCGGGGGCTCTGGCGCTGTTTGTTCCCCTGGAGGGTGGCTCCGAGACCCGGCTGTTGCGCCGTCTCCGGGCTGCCGGCTACCGGGCCCAGATGACCTCGGCGCGGGGGCTGGGCGATCCAGAGGCCTTTTTGTTCCAGCTCCATGGGGTGCGGCCGCCCCACCTCGGCCATCAGAGCGTCGGTCGGGGCGCTGCCGTGGGCGAAGTGCAGCGGGTCATGCCCCTGCTCGGTCCCCAGTTCGCCGGCGAGGGTCCCGTTCTGCTCTGGTTGCTGGAGGGTCAGGTGCTCTCCAGCGCCGAACTGGCTGCTGTCTGTGCCCTCTGCCGGCGGGAGCCCCGGCTGAAGGTGGTGGTGGAGATGGGCGGGGCCCGCGCCCTGCGCTGGCAGCCCCTGGAGCAGCTGGTTGGCCGCTGATCCCCAGGCACGCCTGGCCCTGATCTGGGGAGTCTCATTCTGTTCGGGCTCCCTGGCCCAGCTGGCGGCCCGCCTCAGCGGTCTGCCGGCGGTGGTGTTGCTTCTGGTGACTGGATTGCTGCTCGGCCACGCTGGATTCGACTGGATCCGGCCCGAGCAGCTGGGCCGTGGCCTGGAGCCGCTGGTGGGTCTGCTGGTCAGCCTGGTGCTGTTCGACGGCGGCCTCAACCTGCGGCTGGCGGGCCGCGATCTGCAGCGGTCAGTGCTGCAGCTGGTGCTGGTGCGCTCGGTGCTCGGCCTGGCCGGCGGCGCCGCTCTGGCCCACTGGGCGGCCGGTCTGCCCTGGCCGCTCGCTCTGGTCTTTGGCGCGATCGCCCTGGCCACCGGTCCCACGGTGGTCAATCCCCTGGTGCGTCAGATGCGTCTGAACCCCTTTCTGGCCCGGGTGCTGGAGGCGGAGGGATTGATCCTCGAGCCGATCAGCGCGGTCCTGGCCTTGCTGTTGCTGCAGCTGGCCCTGGGCGATCTGGGCGGTTGGCAGGACGTGGCCTGGCGCCTGTTGCTGCGCCTGGGCGTGGGCGTGGGCCTGGGCGCCCTGGCGGGGTTGCTGCTGGCCTTGGTGCTGGCGCGGCTCGAGGTCGCCGGGCCCGGCGACGGCGCGGACAGCTCCGAGTTGGCCAGCGGTGGCCTGCCGCTGCAGTTGACCCTGGGCACCCTGTTTCTGCTGTTCAGCGGCTGCGAGGCCCTGTTGCCCGAGTCGGGTCTGCCCGCCGCGGTGAGTGCGGGTGTGGTGGTGGGTCTGCGCCTCGACACCGCCGCCAGCTCCCTGGATGGCCTGATCTCCCAGCTGGCGATGCTGGCGATCACGGTGCTGTTCCCCCTGCTGGCGGCCGATGTCTCCTGGGCCGAGCTGAGTCCACTGGGGCTGGGCGGGGTGTTCTGTGTGCTGGGGTTGATGCTGCTGCGCTTCCTGGTGGTGATGTCGGCCGGGGTGGGTTTGCCCCTCAATGTCCGCGAGAAGTTGCTGGTCAGCTGGATCGCTCCCCGGGGCATCGTCACCGCGGCCGTGGCCAGCCTGTTCGCCCTGCAGCTGAGCGAGGCGGGTGTGGTGGCCGCGGGCACCCTCAAGGGGCTGGTGTTTCTGACGATTCTGATGACGGTGGGCCTGGGGGGCGTCACGGCCCCCTGGCTCGCCGGCAAGCTGGGGCTGAGTGGCGCGAGTCTGGCGCTGGAAGCTGCCGAGCCCCCGGACGGCTCTCGGGCCGCCGCGCCCGCGGCCGGCAGCACCGGCTGACGCTTTCCCTTCGGTGCGGGTCCAAGCGGCGGTGGCCGCCGCCGTTGCCGGCCGCCCAGATGGTGGAAGGAGGCCCGGATGGCTGCCCATGGGAGGCCGGCCCTCTCCTGGGGCTAGCCAGCCTCCCGATCCCGCCACGGCCAGGAAGGGACCGAGTCCAGCCAGGCCGGCGCTGGCCGCGTCTGCCGGTGCCTGGCTGGGCCCTTGGCAGGATGGCGGCCGGCGCCCGCCCTTGCCATCGTCCCCGGAACTTGCCACCTCCTTCCCGAGCAGGCGCTGGCCCAGGGCCGCTGGGTGAAGCTGATCGGCGGCGCCAGCAACCAGGACGTCGTCGCCATCGAGGACCTGGCGGGCCTCTACAGCCTGGCGGGGATTCACTGTCTCGATCTGGCCGCCGATCCGGCCGTGGTGGCCGCCGCCCGCCGTGGCATCGCCTGGGCCGAGTCTCGCGGTGCGGCCAGGCCCTGGCTGATGGTCAGTCTCAGCGATGGGGTCGATCCTCACTTTCGCAAAGCCTGGTTCGATCCGGCCCGCTGTCCCTCCAGCTGCCCGCGGCCCTGCGCCCGGGCCTGCCCTGCCCTGGCGATCCCGCCGTTGCCGCCGGCTGCGGCAGGTGAGCCGGCGTCGGATGTGAGCCCTGGCCAGGGTCCGTTCTCGGGCACAGCCTCGGTGGCTGAAGCGGGTTCCGGGGTGCTGGCCGAGCGCTGCTACGGCTGCGGCCGCTGTCTGCCGGCCTGTCCCCTGGGTCTGATCGAGGAGCGGGATCACAACCTGCCCCCCGACCAGGTGGCCGCCCTGCTGAGCGAGCTGCGTCCCGATGCGGTCGAGCTTCATACCCGCATCGGTCGCGCCCAGACCTTCGCCGAGCGGCTGGACCAGGTGCGCGCCTCCGGGGTGCCATTGCGACGGCTGGCGGTCAGTTGTGGTCTCGAATCGGCTGCGGCTGCGGCTGCGGCGGCGCCGGGGGCGGCGGGCCTCAGTCCGGCAGCGCCCACGCCCGAGGCCTTGGCTCAGGAGCTCTGGCAGCGCCATGGGGAGGTGCGGCAGGCGGGCCTGGCGCCGCTCTGGCAGCTCGACGGTCGGCCGATGAGCGGCGATGTGGGGGCCGGTACCGCCAGGGCTGCGGTCCGGTTGCTGCGAGCCGTGGCGCCGCTGGCGCCGCCGGGGCCGTTGCAGCTGGCGGGGGGCACCAACGACCGCACGCTGCCCCTGGTGCAGCGCCTGGATCCAGCCCTGCAACAGACCGTGGCCGGGGTGGCCTTCGGCAGCGTCGCCCGGGCGCGCCTGCAACCGCTGCTGCTTCAGGCTCAGGGGCGGGGCGGGCGCCTGCTGGATCAGGCGGATCTGCTGCCCCTGGCGATCAGCCTCGCTCAGGAACTGGTGGCACCCTGGCTCCGCCGGTGTCGCTAAGAGGTCCGAGGCAGCATGCTTGCCCCGGCCGGCACCGGGAACAGGGTGAGAGTGGCATCGCCAAGGTCCTCCTCGGGCCACTCCTCGAGGGTGGCCAGGGCCCAGAGATCAAAGGCCGGGGGACGGCTCATGGTCAGCACCTGGGCAAACCCTTCCTCTCGCAGGCCGAAGAGCATGTCGATCGGACTGATGGGTCCAGCCGGGCTGCTGTCGGCGGGCGGAGCAAGTCCGTGGGAAAGGATGCGAGAGGCAATGGACAAGCGATCCGGACAGGTGATCAGCACGAACCCGCCTGGGCGCAGAACCCGTCGGAACGCATCGAGGGCGATGGGCAGGTCATGGGCCTCCAGATGCTCGATGGTGTGGGATCAGACAACGGCATCCCCCGAGGCTGTTGCCACCTCGGGCATCGCGGCCATGGTGCCGGTGACATCCGGTAGCGTCGCGGATCGATATCCAGCCGGATCTCCTTCCAGGCAAGCGGGCCGAAGGGGGTGGCCTCGATCCGGTTGGGGCCACAGCGCAGATGCAGCACGGTGCCGGAGAGGAGCGGGCGGTGGGACATGGCTCGGTCTTCCTGATCCAATTGGGCGGATGCCCTGCCAGCCCCCCATCGATCGGCTAGAGCTGACGCTAGAAACGGCCATGACGATCCTTCGTCGTTCCTGCGCCTTGTTCTGAACCCATTGGTCGCGCCCCTTCCCCCCGTCACCCAGCGCATCACCGACGATCTCGATCGCCTGCTTGAGGTGCTGCCGATCCACGTTCAGCAGCAGCTCGCCAGCGCCGAGGCCAGGGACGAGCTGCTGGAAGTGGTGCTCGATCTGGGCCGGGTGCCGGAGGCCCGCTATCCCGGCCGGGCCGTGGCCCTCGGCGAGGCGCCGATCGAGCGGGCCGATCTGCGGGACGTGCTGGAGCGGTTGGGCCCCTTCGGCGGTGACAACCGGGCCGGCATCGAATGCACCCTGCATCGCATCAGTGCCATCAGGAATCGCAGCGGCGAGGTGGTGGGGCTCACCTGTCGGGTGGGTCGGGCCGTGTTCGGCACGGTGGCGATGGTGCGCGATTTGCTCGACTCCGGCAGTTCCCTGCTGTTGATGGGCCGGCCCGGTGTTGGCAAGACCACGGCCTTGCGCGAAATCGCCCGGGTGCTGGCCGATGACCTGCTGCGGCGGGTGGTGGTGATCGACACCAGCAATGAGATCGCCGGTGATGGAGATATCCCCCACCCCGCCATCGGCCGCGCCCGCCGCATGCAGGTGGCCCGGCCGGAACTGCAGCACCAGGTGATGATCGAGGCCGTCGAGAACCACATGCCCGAGGTGATCGTCATCGACGAGATCGGCACGGAGCTGGAGGCCCAGGCGGCTCGCACCATTGCCGAGCGGGGCGTGATGCTGGTGGCCACGGCCCATGGCAACGAACTCGCCAACCTGATCAAGAACCCCACCCTCAGCGACCTGGTCGGCGGCATTCAATCGGTGACGCTGGGGGATGAGGAGGCACGCCGTCGGCGCACCCAGAAAACGGTGCTGGAGCGGGCGGCAGAGCCCACCTTCGCGATGGCGGTGGAGATGCACAGCCGGCATCGCTGGCTGGTGCATCGCGAGGTGGCGGGCACCGTCGATCTGTTGTTGCGGGGCCAGATCCCCCGTCCGGAGATCCGGGAGCTCGGGTCTGACGGCCAGTTGCTGCTGCGCCAGCCGGCTCCGATTTCGCCGCCGCCCCCGCTGCGGCCGGCGGATGGCCCGGCGGTCACACCAATTGCCGGGTCGGGCCTGCGGGGGGCCAGACCCCTGGCGGCGGTGCCCCTGCCCGATCCCTTCGCGCCCCCCGCTCTGGCAGCGGCGTCCCGGGATCAGGCGCTGACGGCACCCCAGACTCCGGCGCCCTCGCTGTCGCTGGCTCCCCTGCGCCTGTGGGGCGTCGGTCTGTCCCCCCAGCTGCTGCGGGAGGCCGTTCGCAGCAGTCGCCTGCCGGCCGAGGTGGTGGCCGAACTCGAGCAGGCCGATGCCGTGCTCAGCCTGCGCGGTGAACTGGGGCGGGATCCGGAGCTGCGGCGCCGGGCCCAGGCTCTGGGCCTGCCGATCCTGGTGATCAAGTCGGACAGCCTGCATCAGCTGCATCGCGCCATCCAGCGGCTGCTGGAGCGCCGCCGCGAGCCGCTGCTGCCGGAGGCGAGCGAGGCCGGCCCGCGCCTCGACGATGCCCATGCGGCCCTGGAGGAGTGCCGGCTGGCGGTCGAACAGGTGGTGCTTCCCCAGGGCCGGCCCGTCGAACTGCTGCCCCGCAGTGATCGGGTCCGGCGCATGCAGGAGGAGCTGGTCCGTCACTACCGCCTGCGCTGCGCTGTCTTCGGGCGGGGAGCCCAGCAGCGGCTGCGGGTGTTCCCGGCCTGAGCGGCGGGCCTGTTGACGAAGGACCGGGCGCTGTGGGTAACTAGCTAGGCGCCGGTTTTGCCGGAGCCCATCGGTTCCCTATCTGAACCGATCCTGATCCCTTCAACCGGATCACGCCGGTCCCGAATCGGACCATCAATGGGTCGTCGCCAAGCGGTAAGGCAGCGGGTTTTGGTCCCGCCATTCCTAGGTTCGAATCCTAGCGACCCAGTTTTCAAGCTCTTTTTGCGCATCTTGAGCGCCTGGCCCGGCTGATGGTCTCCGCTTCACCATCGGCCCCGCTGCTGCTCTTTGACTTCGATGGCGTGCTGATCGATGGCATGCGCGAATACTGGTGGTCGGCCCGTCGAGCTGCCCTGACGCTGGCGCCCGGCCTGTCCCTGCCGGAGGAGGCCCCGGCCGGCTTTGCCCAGGTGCGGCCGCTGATCCATCACGGCTGGGAGATGGTGCTGATGGCGGCGGAGCTGGGCCGGGCCGATGGCGACCTGGCCAGTCTGCTGGCGGACTACGACGGCTCCCTCAAGCCGGCTCTGGAGCGCTGGGGATGGAATCCGAGGGGGCTGCAGGCGGCTCTCGAGGCGGTCCGCGCCGAGGCCATCGCCAGCGACCGCGGCCTCTGGCTGGGCCTGCACCGCTTCTTCCCCGGCGTGCCCGAACGGCTGGCGGCCCTGGAGCGGGAAGGGGTGTCCTGGGCGGTGCTCACCACCAAAGGAGCCGCCTTCGCCGCCGAGTTGCTGGCCGCCGCGGCGCTGGAGCCGGTTGCCCTGTACGGCCACGAGCAGGGCAGCAAGACCGAGGTGCTGCTGCGGCTGGGCCCCGGGCCCCTCTGGTTCATCGAGGACCGCCGTCCGACCCTGGAGCTGGTGCGAGCCACCCCGGGACTCGAGGCTGTGCGCTGCTTCCTGGTGTCCTGGGGCTACCTGGCTCCGGGGGATCGCCAGGGCCTGGAGGCCGCCGGCATCCACTGGCTGGAGCCGGAGACCTTTCAGGCCCCTCTGGCACGCTGGCCCTGACCCGCTAGAGTACGCCCGTACTATACGCAGTGGTACGCCGGTCCCTGCCGGTGGCACTAGTTCTGCAGAGGACGCAGGAGGGCCGCCGGTCCGGTTCCGGTATCGCCGGCCCCTATTCCTGTCCCCCCTGAGGCGTCCCCCCTGTGACGGCTCCCAATCCCGGCCTCCAGCTCCTGCCCTGTGGCCTGTTCCATCGCTCATTCCCCCCATGCCTGTCGATCCCAAGGCCGCGTCCGGCGCTTCCGGTTCCCTGTCCACCCCGTCCTCTGCTTCCAAGGCGGCTGCGGCTGCTGACGCCAAGGTCCTTGCCGAGCGCGACAAGGCTCTGGGTCTGGTGCTGAACCAGATCGAGCGCAACTTCGGCAAGGGCTCGATCGTGCGTCTCGGCGACGCCTCCCGCATGCGGGTGGAAACGATCTCCACCGGCGCACTCACCCTCGACTTGGCCCTCGGCGGCGGCTATCCCAAGGGTCGGGTGGTGGAGGTGTACGGCCCGGAGAGTTCCGGCAAGACCACCCTCACCCTGCATGCCATCGCCGAGGTGCAGAAGCGCGGCGGCGTGGCGGCGTTCGTGGATGCGGAGCACGCCCTCGATCCGGTGTATGCCGCCGCCCTGGGGGTCGACATCGAAAATCTGCTGGTCTCCCAGCCGGACACCGGTGAAATGGCCCTGGAGATCGTCGATCAGCTGGTGCGCTCCGGCGCCGTCGACATCGTCGTGATCGACTCGGTGGCGGCCTTGACGCCCCGGGCCGAGATCGAAGGGGAGATGGGGGATCTGGCGGTGGGCAGCCAGGCGCGCTTGATGAGCCAGGCGATGCGCAAGATCACCGGCAACATCGGTAAGTCCGGTTGCACCGTGATCTTCCTCAACCAGCTGCGCCAGAAGATCGGGGTCACCTATGGCAATCCCGAAACCACCACCGGCGGCAATGCGCTCAAGTTCTATGCGTCGGTGCGCCTCGACATCCGCCGCATTCAGACCCTGAAGCGCGGCACGGAGGAATACGGCATCCGCGCCAAGGTGAAGGTGGCCAAGAACAAGGTGGCGCCGCCGTTCCGAATCGCCGAGTTCGACATCCTCTTCGGCCGCGGCATCAGCACCCTGGGTTGCCTGCTGGATCTGGCTGAGGAGACCGGCGTGGTCTGCCGCAAGGGGGCCTGGTACAGCTACGACGGCGACAACATCGGCCAGGGTCGCGACAACACGATCGTTTGGCTGGAGCGGAACCCGGGCTCGAAGGATGTGATTGAGCAGCTCACCCGCCGCAAGCTCACCGAGGGTTCGGAAGTCACGGCCAACTCGATGAAGCCCCTGGCCGCGGCTGCCAAGCTGGCCGCTAACGCCAATACGAACACCGTCGGCGCGGCCGAGACGGAGGTGTTGGCGGATGTTGAGGAGTTGGCAGATGCTGAGGCGGACGCGAGCACCCCGACCCTGCCGGTGGCGGGCTGAACAGGCCGGCGGAACGATCCGGCTGATCGCAGCGGCGAGCCGAGCCCGGGAACCGGCAGCCCACGAGTTTTGTAACCACGGGGCTCGTGGGCTGCCCGGCTCCACCGCCGCTGGGCTGTCTGGGGGTTGATCGCTGGTTCCGGTTGGCCTCTCCCCTGCGGCATGGGGATCGGCGCCGCCCAGGTTCCGGCAGGGTCCTGCGGGGCTTCAGGCCGCTTCAGGGATCGAGCCGAGCTTGGGCTGGCGTGGTCGGCTCGAGGGCGGTCCGGGATTCGGCTGCGCTGCGGCGTCGGTGGTTTGCAGGATCGCCGCGACCCGGTGCAGTTCCTGGATCGCTTCGGCTCCCTCGAACTTCACGAGCTCGTGGCCGTCGCGGGATTCGATCCAGCTGATGCCGAAGTCCGACACCAGAAAGCGCACCATGTGGTTGTCGCCCAGGTCGGCGACAAAGGAAGCTCCCTGGCTGTCATTGCCGTCGCCGCAGATGTAGCAGCTGGCGACATGGCCCCGCTTCTGCAGGCAGCTGGCCAGGGCCTGGAGGCTCATCACCAGATCGCGTACCAGGCCCCGGTATTGCTCGGCCAGTCGGGAAAACATCGGAGGCCCGCGAAGGTCATCGCCACCAATCCTAAGGTTTTCTTCCGATTTGCGCGAGGGCGTCGGGCTCGGTCAGGGGTTCCACGTTTCCAGTGGGGAAGTTTTTCGCCTGTGGGCTCGCGCCTGGAGCTGGTTCTCGGATCGGGGCCGCCAGCTTCGAGCCTGGTTCCAGGGGCATCCAGTGCCTGAGCCCCGGATCGCGCCTGGCGGCTCAGCCGTCGGCCAGGCTCCACCAGCCTGCGGCCGGCCCGATGAAGCGCACCGTGACCCAGAACAGCACCAGGGCGCCGATGCCGACCCAGGCACCGCGGGTGGAGAGCGCCACGAAGCGATCGGCCTGATTGCGGCTGAGGGGCAGCCAGGGCACGATCCGCGGCGAGGTGTCCTTGGGTTTCTCGACCTTCTTCTGGCGTGGTGGCAGGCCCTGGATGGCGCGGCGCTTGGCTTCCCCCATGGGGGTGGATTCGGCAACTGCGCTGAGGCTAGGCGCGGCGGGTAGGCCGCTCCGCCGCCGAATCCGTTGGGTCCGCCGCCGGTTCGCCTCCGGAGGGCCGTTCACCAGGGCCGGAACTGGTTCAGGCGGCTGTCTGGGCTGGGTGGGAAAGAGAGCTTGCGCCGCTCGGAAGCCGATGCTGCAGCCGCGTCCGGCACCCCGGCTGGGACCAGGCCGAGGCCCTGGCCTGGGGCCCTGGCGAGCCGCGACTCCGGGTCAGCGGGCTTCTGGGCGCTGGCGGGGCGTTGCGGTTGTCAGGGGGCTCGATGATCTCGGGATCCAGCCGCCCAGGGACCTCCGCAAAGCCCTTGCACCCTGCAGTGTGCGGCGCGGGACGGTTCTGGTCCGCCTGGGCTCGGGACTCCCGGAGCCTGCTGGTTCATCAGGTCAGGGGTTGGCCCGTGGGGACCTGGCGCTGCTTCCGTCCGATTCCGGGTGCCATGCCGCCGGTTCAGGCACCGGTCGCCGGTCGGCGGGGATCAGCTGGGCAGCAGCCGGTTCAGCTGTACCCAGGGCTCCAGGGCGCTGAACACCTGGCGCCCCCAGCTGCGGGCGCGCAGGCGGCCATCGAGGACCGCCAGTCGGCCGCCGTGGCGCCTGAGGCTGGCCAGGCCCCGCTGCAGCCGGTTGAGCGCATCCGGCAGCAGCAGTTCCCGGAACCAGTCCCGTCCCTGGCGTCGCAGCTCCTGCACCTGGGCCGCCGTCAGCGGATCCTCCAGGCTGGCGATCGGCAGCAGCGCCACGATCAGCTGGCTGGGATGGGGCAGCCGGCCCTGGTGCTCCAGCCACCAGCTCCAGCGGCAGCAGAGGACGCCGTTGCTCTCCGGGGCGGTGCATTCCTGGCCGACCCGGCTGCCGAACTCCGCCGCCAGGCCGCTGGTGAGACGCCGCCGCAGACCGCTGTCATCCAACAGCACGATCGTCAGTCCCGCCCGCCCCAGGATCAGCCTGCGGCAGTGATCGAGGAGGTGCTCGGCGAACTGGGGGCTGTTGGGCAGGGGCTGGCGCTGGGGGGCATAGAGGGGCAGCGGGTCGGCCAGGGGCGGGTCGCCCAGGTCGACGGTCACCGCTGGTCTGAGCCCCAGGGCCAGCGCGCTGGCTGGGGGGGGCTGGCCTTTGCCCGCTCCGGCCAGTTCCCCCACCAGGATGGCGCCGCGGCCGCTCAGCAATCCGTTCAGCTCCTGCAGCGGCGCCAGCGGCTGGCGATGCCCCTGCCATTGCAGCAGTTGCGGATCCACCTGGGCCCAGCTGCACCAGCCGTCCCCCCGGGCGGCCAGCCAGCGGCCCCAGGGCTCAGGCAGGGGCGCCAGCAGCGTCAGCAGCTGGCGCAGGGGTGCCTCGTCCTCCGGCGCCAGCGCCACCGCCTGCCGCCCCTGGCCGGGATGGCTGAAGATCCGCTGGCTCAGGCGTTGGTGCAGCTCCAGCAGGCTGTCTTCGGCGGCCGGGTGGGAGCGCCGCAGCCGATCCCAGTCCTGGGGATCGAGGCGGATGCCCATGGCCTGGCGCAGATGGCCCTCCAGCTTTTCGGCCTCGGGGATCACCAGCTGGCGTTTCCCCAGGGTCCCCTCTCTCCAGGCCTGCAGCAGTTCCTGATGGTTCAGCAGCCACAGGCAACCCTCGGGCGCCGCCGTGGCCCCCTGCCAGCAGGGCAGGGCCAGGCCCACCGCCTTGAGCCGGGGCCATTCCACCTGCAGCAGGCGCTGGCGCAGGCCATCGTGGATCACCAGGGCCAGGGGGGTCGTGCCCAGGGCCATCGGCACCAGCAGGCCGATCCACCAGCTCGGATCGGTGCCGGGCAGCAGGCGCACCAGGGTGTGGTCCTGGCGGCGCAGGCTGCGGGCCACCAGCCGGCTCAGGGTGAGATGGTGCGGCCAGCGTTCGGCCCCCTCTCCCAGCAGGAGAGCCTTGAGCTGCCGGTGGGCGCTGGCTTCCAACATGGTCGGATCGTACGAAGCTGGCAGCCGTGATCTCGCAGCGACGATGACAGCTCTCTGGCAGCGGCATCCGGTCGGGATCGTGGGCCTGGGCCTGATCGGCGGTTCCCTCGGCCTCGATCTGCGGGCCCGGGGCGCGACCGTGCGGGGCCTGGTGCATCGTCAGGCCACGGCCGATCGGGCCCTGGAGCGGGGCCTGGCCAGCGAGGTGTCCACCGATCCGGCGGTGCTGCGCGACTGCGCCCTGGTGGTGCTGGCCCTGCCGCTGGATCGGCTGCTGGCCCCCCCTGCCGAGCTGCTGGCCGCCCTGCCAGCCGCCGCGGTGATCACCGATGTCGGCTCGGTCAAGGCCCCGGTGCTGCGGGCCTGGACGACGTTGCTCGGGCCTGGGCGGGCCTGCCGTTTCGTGGCCTCCCACCCGATGGCGGGCACGGCCGAGGCCGGGGTGGAGGCGGGTGTCGCCGGACTGTTTCGGGGGCGCCCCTGGGTAGCGACGCCGCTGCCGCAGACGGATCCCCAGGCCCTGGCGGCGGTGGCGGAGCTGGCTGCGGCCCTGGGCGCCCACTGGTTCACCTGCGCGGCCGCCGACCACGATCGGGCGGTGGCGCTGATCTCCCATCTGCCGGTGCTGGTCAGTGCGGCCCTGCTTCAGGCCGCCGACCGGGGCGCCGCCGCCGCCGCTGCGGCTCCGGATCCTGGGGGGGCAGCCCTGGCCCAGCTGGTGCGCAGCCTGGCCTCCAGTGGCTTTGCCGACACCACCCGGGTGGGAGGTGGCAATCCGGAGCTCGGCACCCTCATGGCCCAGGGCAACCGGGAGCCCTTGCTGGCGGCCCTGGCCCAGTACCGCCGGGCCCTGGCCGATCTCGAAGACCTGGTGGCCGCTGAATCCTGGTCCGACCTGCAGGCCTCCCTGGCCGAGGCCCAGCGGTTGCGTCCTGAATTCCTCTGAGGGCTCCAGCGGCAGGCTCCGGTGAGACCCGGGGTTCCAGGCGCTCGATTCCGGCGTTCTGGGCCGTTGGCTCCCGGGCGGATCGCCACGGCCGCTGCCGGTCGCAATCCCTGTCCGCCGGTGCGGTCCGGGTGCGCATCGCGGCGGGATTCGACCGCTGCGGGAGGTTTGCCCTTCGCTCGCTCCGCTCTGGGCGGGGTCAGGCCTGGCTGGCTGCCGCGTCGATCCGCAGCTGCCGCCCCTGGCGCTGCAGCAGCTGACGGCAGGCCATCAGGGCCGAGAGGCTGACGCCGGCGGTGCCTTCGCCCGGATGGATCGAGTCGCCGCACAGCCACAGGCCCGGAAGTGGGGTCCGGCTGGCCAGGCCGAAGGGACCGAAGCGCAGGGGATGCTGCCCCAGGCCGCCCACCCAGCCCCAGGGGCGCCCGGTCCAGCCGGCGAAGCCCCGCGGCGTGGCCAGTTCCTGGTGGAGCCACGGCTCCGGGCCCAGGTGCAGCAGCTGGGCCAGGCCGGCCTGAATGGCGGCCATGGCGGTCTGTTTGCGGAGCTGATACTCGGCCTCCTCGCCCGCGAACCAGGGCCGGGCCGGGGTGAACACACTGGCGATCACCGTCGCCTGCCCCGCCGGCGCCCGGCCGTCGCCCTCCTGGCTGATCGAGACGAACAATGGCCCGGGCTCATCCCAGTCGAGTTGCAGGTGGGAGGGGCACTCCGGAGGCAGCCGGCTGCGTTCGATCGCGCCGTAGAGGACCAGGGCGCCGCTGGGTTCCGGCAGTTGCTCCAGCCGCCGGCGGTAGCCGCTGGGCAGATGGTCCCCCAGCAGCTCCGGCAGGCTCTGGGGCGGCAGGGTGACGACCCCATCGCCGGCCTCGATCACAAAGCCGGCGCGGCCGGGGGCCTGGCCGTGGACCCGCCAGCGCCCGCCAGCGGCGGCCGGTTCGATCCGCGTCACCCGATGGCGCAGCCGCAATCGCCCGCCCGCCTGGGCCAGTCCCTGCTCCAGGGCCTCGGCCAGGGCCTGCATCGAGCCCTGCAGATGCCAGAGCCCCAGGGGCTCCTGCACCATCGAGAGCACGGTGGCGCCATAGAGGGCGGCGGTGCGCTGCGCCGGTTCCTGGGAGTAGAGCCTGAGCTGCAGATCGAGAAAGCGCCGCAGGCGGCGATCACCGCCGCACCCACTCAGGTTCTGCAGATCGGCGATGCTGGCCGTGGTGAGCGGGCCGCTGAGCAGGTTGCCGCCGCCGAGGGCGCCCAGCAGCTGCCCCAGATCCCACCAGCTGCGCGGCGGCAGCACCGGCTCCCTGGCGGCGAAGGCCCAGTTGGCGTGATGGATCGCCTCACACAGGCGCCAGAAGCGCTCGCTGCCGGGGAACTGGCGCTGGCGTTCCTGGCGCCAGCGCTGTGGATCCCGGTGGATCCGCACCGGCGCCAGGCCGTCGGCCAGATCCACCACACAGCCCGGATCCAGCGGTTCGGCCGCCGGAGGGGTCACGTTCAGATGCCGGAACAGCCGCTGATGAATGCCGCCGTTCTCCAGTCCCGCCACCTGGGTGGCCCCCACATCGAACACCAGGCCCCCCCGGCGGAAGGTGCCGGCGCAGCCGCCGCTCTGGTGATGGGCTTCCAGCAGCTCCACCCGCAGGCCCTGCCTGGCCAGCAGGCTGGCCGCCGTGAGGCCGGCGATGCCGGCGCCCACCACGACCACATCGCAGGACCAGGCTTCTGTCGCCATCGATCGGTCCCCTTGCTGGCGGCATGCTGGCAGTGCAACGCCGGCGGTGGAGAGGATGGCGCCGCACTCGGACCCACTGGCGAGCTGGCTGGCGGAGCGCTTCGGCTTCGAGCTGCTGGGACGTCGCGCCGTGGCCGGGGGGTGTATTCACAGCGCCTGGTGCCTGGAGCGGGCCGAGGCAGGCCCCCTGTTCGCCAAGGTCGCCGACGCCGGCCAGTGGCCCTGGCTGGAGATGGAGCGCGACGGCCTCCTGGCCCTGGCCCGGGCCCATGCCCCCACTCAGGCTGCAGCCGCAGAGGCCCCGGGCCTGCGGCTGCCCGAGCCCCTGGCCCTGGAGCTGGTGGGTGGACAGGCGGTGCTGCTGCTGTCCTGGCTGGATCTGGGGGGCCGCCAGGGCGCGCAGGGCTGGTCGGGTCTGGGCCAGGCCCTGGCCCGGCTGCATCGCCGCAGCCTGGAGCGGGACTGCGCCCCGGGGGATCGCCGGGATGGGGTCTTCGGTTGGCCGAGGGACAACGTGATCGGCGCCACCCCCCAGGCCAATGGCTGGCTGGCGGATTGGGGAACCTTTTTCGCCCGGCGCCGGCTGATCCCCCAGCTGGAGCGGCTGAGCCGCGCCTCCGGGGAGCTGCGGGGCAGTCAGGAGCTGCTGGAGAGCCTGCCGCTCTGGTTCCAGCGGCACCATCCCCAGCCCGTGCTGGTGCACGGCGATCTCTGGAGCGGCAATGCCGGGCTCTGCCGAGACGGACTGGGGGCCCTGTTCGATCCGTCAGTGCATCGGGCCGATCGGGAGGTGGATCTGGCGATGGCGCGCCTGTTCGGTGGCTTCCCGGAGCCGTTCTTCGCCGGCTACGAGCGGGAGTGGCCGCTGCCGGCGGGCCATCAGCAGCGACGCCCCCTCTACAACCTGTACCACCTGCTCAACCACGCCAATCTGTTTGGCGCCGGCTACCGGCAGCAGGCCCAGCGGCAGATTGATGCCCTGTTGGCGCCGCTGGCCTGAGGTGGTCGCCGGGGCTGGGATCCGCCCAGAGCCGCTGCCGTGCGGGCGCACGGTTGCCGGCCTCGCCAGGGGCGGGCGGCGAGGCGCAAGCTGCGGGCCCCATCAAAAAGCCCGCCTGGAAGGGCGGGCCGTGGGTGGTGGGGACCTGGAGGTGCCGGTCGGCTCAGCCCAGATACTCCTTGCGCAGACCCTGGATCCTGTCGATCACGGCGTGGCGCTTGTCGCCGGTGGTGAGATTGTTCCAGCTCCACTGGCCGACGATGACCAGGCCGAGCAGCTCCAGCAGGCCCGGGATGATCGGCAGCAGATTGATGGTGTCGAGCACCCCCTTGATCAGGATCTGGGCGACGATCACGGCCAGGATGATGCCGGAGGCTTTGCCGATCTTGCCCATCTGGGCCCAGTCCACCTGGTTGAGGGTCTGGTTGACCTTGCCGATCACTTCGCCGTAGCGCTCGCTGAAATCAAAGCCCCCATCCGCCTGTCCGCCTGTCGATGAGGCGCTTTCGACGCTTTCGAGGACTTCGGAGGTGGTGTCACTGGCGGTGGTGTCACTCATGGAGGGGGGAGTACTCACGTACGGCACGCTCGGTAACCTACCGCTGTGAACCCTCACACGCCAGGGGAGATCCGGATCGGTCGTCAGGAGCTGACGGTTCTCAGGGCCGATCTGGCCCAGGTCTTGCCCCAGGAGGGGTGTGCGCTGCTGCTGGGCCAGATCGATGGCTCCCTCTGGCGGATCCGGCGCGTCTGGCCCTGCCGCAATGTCTGGGAGCCGGCGGCGGAACGCCGCCGGCGCTTTGCCATTGATCCCCGGGAGCAGTTGCTGGCCCAGCGCTGGGGGCGGCAGCGCCATTGGACGGTGCTGGGTTCGGCCCACAGCCATCCCGCCAGCGAGCCGGTGCCCTCGACGATCGACCGCCAGCTGGCCTTTGCTCCGACCCTGATGCTGATCCTGGGGCGGCTGTCGCCCAGCCCGGCGCTGCCCGCTGCACCGTCAGTGGCGGCGGCCTGGGAGCTCGGCGCCTGGTGGCTGGAGGGCGAGAGCCAGGCAGCCGGCTCCTGCCGGCGCCTGGCGTGGAGAATGGAGGATTGAACCGCGGGCGGTCGCTCTGCCGCGGCGGTGGTTCGCTCCCTACAGCCATGCTCCCTCCCGACACCAGCGGTGTTCAGCTCAGCCCCGATGAGGTGGCCCGTTTCTCGCGCCATCTGATCCTGCCGGAGGTGGGGATGGAGGGTCAGAAGCGGCTCAAGGCGTCCTCCGTGCTGTGTGTCGGCACCGGCGGCCTGGGATCGCCGCTGCTGCTGTACCTGGCCGCTGCCGGGGTCGGCCGGCTCGGCATCGTCGATTTCGATGTGGTCGACCACAGCAACCTGCAGCGCCAGGTGATTCACGGCACCAGCTGGGTCGGCAAACCCAAGATCGAATCGGCCAGGGCTCGCATCCTCGAGATCAATCCCCACTGCCAGGTGGATCTCTATGAGACCGCTCTGACCAGCGAGAACGCCCTGGAGATCATCGCCGGCTACGACCTGGTCTGCGACGGCACCGATAACTTCCCCACCCGCTACCTGGTCAACGACGCCTGCGTGTTGCTGGGCAAGCCCAATGTCTACGGCTCGATCTTCCGCTTCGAAGGCCAGGCCACGGTGTTCAATCTGGATGCCGAAAGCCCCAACTACCGCGATCTGTTCCCCGAGCCGCCGCCGCCGGGGATGGTGCCCTCCTGCGCCGAAGGCGGGGTGGTGGGCGTGCTGCCCGGCATCATCGGCGTGATCCAGGCCACCGAGGCCGTCAAGATCATCACCGGCATCGGCACCACCTTGAGCGGCCGCCTGCTGCTGTTCGATGCCCTGCAGATGAAGTTCCGGGAGCTGAAGCTGCGGCCCAATCTCGAGCGCCCGGTGATCGAGAAGCTGATTGACTATCAGGAGTTCTGCGGAGTGGGTGGTACCGCTCCCGGTCAGGAGGAGGCAGGCGCCGTGGTCAACATCAGCGTCAAGGAACTGGAGGCCCTGCTGGCGGGGGATCGCAGTGGCCTGGTGCTGCTGGATGTGCGCAATCCCCCGGAGGCGGAGATCGCCAGCATTCCCGGTGCCCTGCTGATCCCGCTGGATCGGATCGAGAGCGGCGAGGCGGTGGAGGAGGTGCGGCGCCTGGCTGAGGGCAAGACCCTCTATGTGCACTGCAAGATGGGCGGGCGTTCGGCCAAGGCCCTGATCGCCCTGGGCCGGCACGGCATCGAGGGAGTGAATGTGTCCGGCGGCATCAACGCCTGGAGCCAGGAGGTCGATCCCTCCGTTCCGCAGTACTGAGGCCGTGTCCTTCCCGATCGGGCCGATGTCCATGTCGGACCGGGACAGCGTGGTGAGGCTGGAACGTCAGTTCGTGCCCCTGCTGGTCACGGTGCTGCTGCCGATCATGCTCCTGCCCCAGACGGCGACAGGTCACCGCCTGGGCGATGCCCTGCTGGCCCTTGTGGTTTCGTTGCTGATCCTGCAGTCGATCCGCACGCTGGGTCGGGCCCACTTCCGGGCGGGTCTGAATCTGCGCCAGCGGGGCTATGCCTGCTTCGGTTTGTTCGTGATGGCCTTGCTGTGGATTCCGGTGCTGCGGGGCAGCTGGCAACTGCCGGCGGTCAAGGCCTCGGTGTTGGTCAGCCTTTCCCTGTTCTTTCTGATCACGTCGGTGCGACTGGTGCGACTGCTGGCCCGGGTGCCACGGGTCAACGCCCAGGTGATGGCCGGGGCGGCTGCCGGCTATCTGCTGCTGGGTTTCACCGGCGGCGTGCTGGCCACCGCCACGGAGGTGTATCAGCCGGGCAGCTTTCTGATGGGCCATCTGGCGCATCCGCAGCTGCTGCTGGATCGGCTCACCTACTACAGCTTCATCACGATCGCCGGACTGGGCTACGGCGATGTGGTCCCCGGCAATGCCATCGGCGAGCGCTTCGCGATCCTGCTGAGTGTGAGCAGCACCCTCTACGTGGCCCTGCTGGTGGGGCTGCTGATGGGACGTTTCATCGCCTCTCAGGAGGTGCTGATTCTCGAGGAGGATGGCGTCTGGCCGGAGGCGCGACCGGAGCTGTCCGAGGGCGGCGCTGGCGTCAGCGTCGGCGTCGGCCAGCCAGCGCCCGGCAAGCGCTGAAGCTGTAGCGGGCCGTTCAGGGTGGCCCCCATGGGCGGCGGATCACGGCGGTGAGCGACCGTCCCGGCCATGACGGTCCCAGCCACGACCGTCGCAACGCGATCGATGCGGCGCGGATCACGGCGGAGCTGGGCTGGAGGCCGAGGCAGGATGATGAGCGGGGACTGGAGGCAACGGTGGATTGGGATCTTGCGCATCTGGAGTGGTGCTCTCAAGTTCGTGGGCGGTCTGGCTATGGGGGTGAGCGGATTGATGTTGCAGGCTGAGACTTCCCTCCACGCCGTCGTGATGCCCCTGTTCGGGGATGTTTCTGCCGACTTTGGGAGCTATCTGCAAGGCCTTGTTGATCTCGGTTTCTTTGTGGTACTGGTGGATAACAATCCTGAACCACTGGTTCATCGCCCCTGTTCTGCAAGGCATTGCGAGCTGGTGTTCAATGGCAATCGAGGTGGTATCGCGGGTGGTTTGAATCAGGGCATTCTCCGGGCAGTGGCTGCCGAGTGCACATGGATCACGCTGTTGGATCAGGACAGTCGGATTCCGGTTGAACAGATTTCGCTGTTACAACATGCCTGGGATGCCGATCCAGGGCGCCTGTTGGTGGTTGGGCCCTGCATCTGGGATGCGCAGCGTCAGGAAAGGCATGGACGTTGGCGAGCTTCTGTTGATGGATTTGACTCCACCCGGCTTCTGATTAGCTCTGGCACCACCTTTCGCAGTTCGGACTGGCCCCTCTTGGGCAGCCTTCATGAAGGTCTGTTCATTGACTTTGTCGATCACGCCTGGTGTTTCAGGGCCCAAGCTCGTGGCTTTCAGCTGCTTCAGCATCCGAAGGTGCGGCTGAGCCAGCAATTTGGCGTTCAGCACCCCAATCGATTCTGCCGTCGGTTGGGCTTGCAGCTCTACGGCCCTGAACGGCATTTTTACGGATTGCGGAATTTGCGATGGCTGTGCGTTCAATCTTATATTCCGCTGGATCTTAAGACAAAAGAGCTGCTCAAAATGCTGGTCAAGCCCTGGCTTTGGCTGCTGTTTGAGCCACGGAGGCTTGAGAATCTTCGGGCAATTGTTGCTGGCCTGTTTGCTTCGCTCCCGGCTGACTACTGATGAACAATGTGCTTGCTTACAGCGTGTTGATGCCCTTGGCGCCATGGGAGCCGCCGGAGCAGGTTGCCATGGCCTTGGCGAGTCTGGAGAGTCAGACATTGCCGCCTGCACAGGTTGTGGTCAGTTGTGATGGGTCACCTCCAGAGCCCTTGATGAAATTGCTGGCAGACGATTCCCTCCCTTTGGAGTTGTTGATTGGCCCAGGCTCGGAAGGCGTTGGACCTGTTTTGGCACGTGGCTTAGCTCATTGCCGATACGAACTTGTCGTGCGTGTCGACGCAGATGACATTTCTCAACCCGAGCGCTGTGCCATCCAAGTGGTGTGGATGCATCAGCACCCAGAGGTCTCAGTGATGGGCAGCGCAATCACCGAGTTTGTGGACAATCCCGATCAACCCATCAGCCAGCGGTGGGTTCCTGTGGATGGGGTATCGATTGCGCGCACGGCGTACAGCCGCAATCCATTGAATCATCCTTCTGTCATTCTTCGCCGTTCTGCGGTGCTGGCTGTGGGAAACTATCGGCCTGTGGCTGGCTTTGAGGACTATGACCTTTGGCTGCGCCTGCTGGCGGCTCGTGGATCTGAGGCTTTTGCCAATTTAAACCAGCCGCTTGTATCGGCGAGGGTGGGTGCTGCCCATCTTCGTCGGCGCCATGGCCTGCGCTACGCGCTAGCAGAGGCGCGGTTTTTCTACAGCTGTGGGCGGCAGGCGTTGTTGCCGTGGCGGTGTGTGGTGAGGGTTTTATTGTTGCGTTTTCCGTTGCGTTTGCTGCCCTCAAGTCTTTTGGCTGTTGTCATGAGCTTTGCTACACGAAAGGCTTGGACGGACAATCCGAGTGGGACTCCATGATGAGTTGACAAATCTAACTTGCCATGGAGTCGTTATTGAGCCTGAAGCCTCCTCCTGGCGTGTAGGCCTGAACGATAAGAATGCCCCGTTTTCCAAATAGAAAGACTAGCCAATGTTAGGATCTCGGTATTCCGAGAGATTTGCGCTAGCCTGAATCAACCGTTGCAAAACGAAGACAATTAATGCCGCAAAGTGATGTGATCAATGGCAGATGTCGGCAAGATGCGAGTGCCATAGCTTTTTGCAGTCAATTGGCGCGATCCTGAGGGGCGGGGAGGTGGAAGGCAGTCCTCGCTGAGCTCAGGGTTGCCTCAAAGTCGAGATCTCAGCCCCCAATGGCAGCTGAACGACGCGGTGCCGCCTGATCAAATGCTGTTTAGGACTGGATCTCCGAGCAAGAGCAGCCTTCGGAATCCCTGGTTGACTGGACTTTCAGGTAGCCCGGTCACTGAGCTAGAGCCATAGCGTCAGGTCTCCAGTTCGGAGTCGTGAGGAGCTGCTGTGGGCGCTGAGGGGATGTGAGATAAACTCTTAGTAGGATCCGGTAATCGGTGGTCCGGTACTGGCTGCCCTGATCCGTGTGGATGAGCAGGACCTTCGGCTCCGCCAGACGGTGGCCGAGGGCGCGTTTGAGAACCTCAATCACCTGGGCGGCATCCATGCGGTGATCAAGCTTCCAGCCGACGACACGTCGACTGAGCAGATCGATCCAGGCGGCTAGTGAGGTGGTCTGGCTTTTCTGGACAGGGCCCATCGTTAGCCTCTGAGGCGGGGCACTGCTCCTGGGGCATTAGCCTGAATTTATCTGTTCGTTTAAAATGATTAAGGGCGTGTTTATGGTGCTGCTGAGAAGTAATTTGGCTGGCCAAATCGTGCCGATCGGATGCCCATGAAGTCAGTGAATCCTGACTGGCGGCTAAACCGTGAGGCGTTTCGACGGGCATTCGACAGACTTTTTCGCAGATTCTTGTGGCCAGGGAAGCTGCTGGCGGAGTGGAGTGGTCCTGTGCAGCTCGGTGTTGTCACCGAGAGGTTGATCCTGGGCTATGGGGTGGATCGAGTGGTGCACGAAACGGCCCGCCGCCTGGTGGCTTTGGGCTATGACGTGACGGTTTTTGCCCTGAACATCGACGGCACCTACGTTGATGCCCCCTATCGGGTCGTCAACTTGGCGCGGCTACGCAAGCCAGAGTTTGGGCTGGAGGATCTGGGCTCGGTCGCCTTTCGAGAACTGGCGTTGGCCCGGTTGCGGTCCGAAGTAATCGACCTTTGGTTATTACAAACGCCTCCCTTTTACTCGTGGGCCGCGGATTTGACAGCGCCTGTGATCTGTGTAGAGCACGGCACTCCCCCGGGTCATTTTTTCTCTGGCCCCATGGGCGAGAGCCTGGATGCCATGACCCGCCATCGCTTTGGCGTGCTCTACCCAGCCTTGCGTCTCTGTGATGGGGTGGTGGCGATCTCCACTGCGATTCAGGTCGCGATCCAGGCCGGTCTCCCCGGTCCGATGCGGGCCGAGCTGCGCAAGATCTACAACGGATCCGACCACCACTGTCGTGCCGATCCGGTGGCGGTCGCCGCGCTGCGACAGGAGCTGGGCCTGCGGGAGCAGGATCGGCTGCTGCTCTGGATGGGCCGCCTTGATGCCGATCCTGAGCAGGACCATCCTTACAAAGGCTTGATGTCGTTTCTCAAGCTGGCGCAGCGATTACGGGCGCGCCATCCGGGCTTGGTCTGTCTGGCGGCTGGTCGGGGATCGGAGGATGCCGAACCGTTGTTGGATCGCCATGGGGTGCTCGCCTTGCGGAACGTGCCCGATAGGCAGCTGGGCCTGCTCTACGCAGCCGCAGACCTGCTGGTGAACACCTCCCTTTGGGAGGGCTTCAACCTGCCGCTGGTGGAGGCCCAGGCCCAGGGCACACCGGTGATTGCCTACGATTGCTGGTCCCATCCGGAGGTGGTGGCGAATGGTTTGTCCGGCGTTCTGGTGGCAACCCAGGCAGGGCCAGAGGGGATGGAGGCGGCGATTGAGGACCTGTTGACCAAGCCTGAACGCCTGCGGGAGCTGGCCGCCAATGCCGGCCCCTGGGCCCACAGCTTCCGCTGGGATGACAACGTGATGCAGCTTCGTCAACTGATCGACTGCTGTCTGGCCCGGGCGGCCAATGGAGGGGTTTGAGCCAGTTTCAGTAATCCCTCCCCGAGTCACACCGTCGCCATGTCCACCCCCTGCTACTCCCCCTGGA